>NZ_JAVDWS010000019.1:0-108260 GCF_031457395.1 Algoriphagus sp. 4150 | reverse complement strand
GCATGAATATGAAAATTTAACTTCTTAGCGTTTTCTTACCCTTACCTAAAAATATAAAAATGAAGTGACAGAAAAATTATAAACATATGAAAAGAGCAATTATCATCGAGGATGAAGTTAGAAGCAGAGAATTGCTGCATGCCTTGGTCACCTCCCATTGTAGCGAAATAGAGGTAATAGCTTCCACGGGAACTGTAAATGAAGCTATAGCCCTGATCAAGGCACATGAACCGGATATCCTGTTTCTGGATATCGAGCTTCAGACCGGAACGGGATTTGAAATCCTACAGCAAATAAACGGTCTCAGCCCGGCGGTTATTTTCACCACTGCCTATGAGCATTATGCCATCCGTGCGATCAAATTCAGTGCGGTAGACTATCTGCTGAAACCCATCGATGTGGATGAACTTAAAGAAGCTGTGACCAAAGTAGCCAGCCGACCTACTGAAGATCATCAGCGGATGCTGAGCTCCCTTCTCCAAAATCTGCATGAGCTGAAGCCACAGGGGAAGCCTACACTGACACTATCCCTGTCGAATGAACTGGAATTTATTCCTATCGATGAGATCATCCGGATCGAAGCAGCAGGGGCTTATTCTACATTCTATTTAGTAGATGGGAGAAAGATCATCGTCAGCAAAAACCTGAAGGAATATGAGATGCTTCTTTGCAGTCATTTTTTCATGCGCATACACAACTCCCATATCATCAATCTAAACAAAATCCAGCGAATGCTTAAAACTGATGGAGGCTATGCGGTGATGAGTGATGGGTTTCCGGTGATTATCTCTCCCAAAAAGAAGGATGAATTTCTTCACGCCATGTCACTGAGATCATTGTAAAGATCCCTGTTTTGCCAGGGGGGTGTCAATGGCCTATGTGGATACACATAAAATATATCTCTGAGAGTATCAGTGGGTGATTAAACACCGATTTTATTATCCGATGTAAATAAATTGATAGTTGACTCTATCTGGCGAAAATCGGACAAGCCCTTACTCACCTCCAAAGATAATATTCCATTAACATCTATATAATTCCTAAAAGGTAATTTTGAAAGCAACCGGCAAGAAGGGTTTATCCATGAAAGCCGGTCTATAAAGTATAGAGCTTATTCGGATTTCCAACTCAAAGAAGTTTAACCATGGGTATTGTACTTGCTGTTGTCACTCTTCAAGCACTCACCAGTGGTCTTTTAATATACCTCAATAAGAGATACAAGGGGGAAGATCTTTACCTAAGTCTTATTTTTGGTGTAATTTTTATTCATCTGGTCTATAAAGGAGCCCTACTGGTATTTTTCGAAGACAGGGAAATATTTGACAAACTTCACGGTTGCTTTTCGATGCTCTATGGTCCTATGCTCTATTTCTATATCAGATCCATTCTGGGTAAACCGGTAAGCTATAAACTACTCCTCATTCATGGGGTGCCTTTTTTTATGGGCTTAGGCCTTAATAGTATGATGATCATCTTTTTGCTTATAGATACTGATTTTCACCAGCTTATGGAAGTCTATCATCAGCTTACCCAATGGATGGTGTTTCTGTCATTTGTGGGGTATGGGACGTATTGTTTTGTAGCACTAAGGAAAGTGGAAGGAGATTGGTTTCTTAATCATAAGATTCTTATTTCCAAAGGTATAGGTGCTAGTTATTTGATTCTTTCTGTGCTGATTTTGATAGGTTTTGGCTCTGTGTTATTTGATTTTATTTTGCCCATCAATATGAGATACATCTACTTTACCATGATGTTTGTCTTGTTTTTTTCAGTAGTGCAGATCAGGATTAGAATGCTTTTGTCCAAAGAGAATCCCGGTGAAGCCCAAAACCATTTAGCGATAATTCCTAAGACTAAGTACCGCAATTCTAAAATTTCCGATGAAGAATTGGAAGAGGTTCTAATGAAAGTTTACCAACTTTTTGCCGATAAAAAACCATACTTGGATCAAGACTATAGCTTGGATCTGATGGCAAAAGACATCGGTCTTCCCAAGCTTAAAATCACTCAGGCATTAAACATGCATTTGGGACAAAATTTTTATCAGTTTGTCAACGCGGCCAGAATAGAAGAGTCTAAAGTTCTGTTGCAGAATCCGCTGGAAGAAAATCTCAGTGTGGTAGGTTATGAGGCAGGATTTAAGTCCAAATCCACTTTTTACAAGTATTTCAAGGATGCGACTGGATTTAGCCCCAGCGATTATAAGAAATCACTGGAATTCAGTAATTGAGAATCCGTTTATTGGTTAAGCTACCTTGCTTTATTTCCTTCAGGGATATTCAGTTTACTCTAGCACTTGATTTTTTCGGGCACTTCTAATTTCAATCTCCATACTTCCAGTGCCTTTGCCGGATAGATGTCTAAAGTGATCCGACCCTTGGCATTTGTTAGGCACTACTTGGCTTTTTTCAAATCGGCACTAAGGCAGAAGGTATTTCTAAAGAGAATATGGAAGGGATTCCGGAGTTTTTCGACTGACTTAAGCAGCTTCAATCTATCGATCTCTTCAATGGGAAGGTAAATGGAAATTGAAGAATAAGAATAACAATGGGATGCAGGATAGATTAACCGAATACCTGATTATCTGTTTTCTTTTTTTAGTAACTATTTGATAATACATAGTAAATAACTGATAATAAGTATGTTATATTCTATTTCTGATTGGAAGTGTGCGTGAAAATTTGTACGGACGACAAATGCAAACCGGAAGAATAGGTTTGTGGAAAAAATTGAAAGCTATGCAAAAACACTTACAACTAATGCTGGTATTGATGTTTTTGAGCTTTGCCATAAAAGCTCAAACCAACGCCTCCATATCAGGAAGAATATCCGATGGGAACGGGTACTTGCCCGGAGTAAACGTCTATGTGATAGAAACCAATCATGGTGCTCCGACAGACCTGTCGGGGAAGTTTGATATTTCCAATTTACCAACAGGAAAAGTAGCTGTCCGAATCAGCTATCTCGGTTATGAGACAGTCACCAAAGTCGTAGAACTTGTTCCCGGAAAAAATACAATTGGAAATATAATTTTGGCAGAAGCAGCGGGCGACTTGGAGGAATATGTGATTAATGGAACGATGATTCCTTCACAGATGAAAGCGATGTCCATAAAAAAGAATTCCCTTGCTATAATGGATGTGATTGCTGCCGATGCAATAGGCAAGCTTCCTGACAGAAACGCCGCCGAGGCGGTTCAGCGCTTGCCGGGAGCAAGTGTAAACCGATACCATGGTGAGGCCAATCAGGTGAGTGTGAGAGGAACTCCCTATGCTTGGGCTTCTACATTGTACAATGGTACCCGACTTCCCAGTGCAAATGTATTTGGCAATAGAAATTCTCTTTTGGATGCAATTCCGGCTGAAATGATCCAATATGTTCAGCTTTCAAAAGCAATTACTCCGGATATGGAAGGGGATGCGATAGGGGGTAGTGTGAATTTTGTGACCCGAACAGCTCCTCAGGATAGAACACTTAATATCAGTTTGGCAGGAGGATACGGTCAAAAATCCCAAAATGGAAGTTACAATGCTTCGTTGGTTTATGGCGACCGTTTCTTTGACGGAAAATTGGGCTTTGTAATCTCAGGGTCTATCTGGAATCGGAATTTCGCTTCGGATGAAATCGCCTTGGACTACAATCTAACTAAGGAAAATCCTGCGGAACGATATAGTGTCAACACAATGAATGCAAAAAGGTACTATGGTACCAGAACTACCTCTGCGGTGAATGCGGCCATAGAATATGAGTTTTCGTCTTCGCACAAAGTATTTGCGCGGCTGGTGCGGGATAGATTTGATGATGTCAGGCCGGTGTACGAATCTTATTACGAATTCAATAGAAATCGTTACCGCTACAGCAACAGAGAATCAGAATATAAAACCAACCTTAAAGGGGTCGAATTGGGAGGAAGTCACAACCTATCTACTACGTTTAAACTAGAATGGAAGGCATCTTCCTATGATATGTATTATAGACTTGATACTCCTCCGGGAATGCCTTCTGACCAGAAAGGTCTTCCGATCGCCCAGTTTTTTCAAAACCTGGAAGGTGATTTCGGTGGCAGATCCGCAGATGGACTGATATACAATACGTTTGATTCCCCCGACGGGAAAGGAATCTCGCCGCTGAACTTTGATCCCCAGCTTAGCAATGAGAATGATTTTCTAGACCCTACACGCCTGAGTTTGCAGCAGATGATAATATATCAAATTGACCAGCGGGATAGAGATCGGGTGGGACAGGTAGACTTTACCTGGGACGCGAGTTCCAAATTCAGTTTAAAAGCGGGAGGTAAATTCCGGTTTAAGAAAAATGAGGGAATGAATACCCCGTTGGCATTCTTAGCCAATGCCTCATTGGGAATTCCTAATTCGGCACCTTTAAGATATCTGAGTGAATTTGACCAGATGGATTTTCCTGTCACCGGTACATTTTTCAAGGAATTGAATGGGCAATTTGATGGGTTGGCTATTCAGCCGATGACCCAGACTCAGATATTTGAACTATTCACACCTGAGTTTTTTGAGCAAAATGGCATCAACAACTATTCTTCTGCGTCAAACGCCACGACAAAATTCAATGGAACAGAGGATGTCTATGCCGGATACATCATGGGAACCTATGAGCTTAACTCCAAACTCAAAGTAGTCGGTGGTTTTAGAAACGAATACACACAAATCGAAATGAACAGTTCAGTGTATGACGCGGCTACCAAGGAAGTAACTCCGATTACCAAAGACCACAGCTATAATGCCTTCCTGCCCATGTTTCATGTGAAGTACAGCCCTTCGGAAAACAAGAATCTCCGTCTGGCTTATACAAGGACTTTCGCAAGGGCAAACTTTGCGGATCTGAGCCCTTCAGAGAATATTGATATAACCGGTGGAATCCCTAGGATAACCCGTGGAAATACGTATTTGCTGCCTACTTTTTCCAACAACTTTGATGTCATGGGAGAGTGGTTTCTTCAGGATATTGGATTGCTCACTGCAGGGATTTTCTACAAGGATATAGACAATTTTATTTTCAGGGATCTTTCCACCGAGACCATCGATGGCACGGGGTATTTGGTCTCACAGCCAAAGAATCTGGAATCAGCTTTCTTGGTAGGGTTTGAGATGGGGATTACCAAGAGATTTTCCGGCTTACCCGGATTCTGGAGTGGATTTGGGGTTGACGTGAATTATACGTTGATTCATTCAGAGTTGGAAGTGCCGAGAATCGGAGAGAGCGGTGAGCCTATTGCCGTGGATATCACTTCTTTGCCCAATCAGTCTAAGAACCTTTTCAACACCTCACTTTTCTACGAAAAAAACGGTTTGATGCTTCGATTGGCTGGGAATTATCGTGGTCCATCCATTGAGACAATTAATCAGAACCTAGGCCCTGATTACTATGTGTCTGTAAACAAAAATTTCACAGTTGACTTCTCTGCGGCTTACTCAGTCTCGGATCGCATTAAGGTATTTGCCGAAGTAAGAAACCTCACCAACGAGCCTTTTGTCCAGTATTTGGGAGAAAATAAAAACCGGATTACATCCAGCGAGTGGTACGCCACTAACGGACAGGCTGGAATCAGATACGTAATATTCTAATCAAACACCATGAAAACGTTAAAAACACTCATCTTATCGGCCACCTTGCTTACTTCTCTGGAAGCAATGGCCCAGAAAAACCTTGGCTTAGAATCCAGCCCTAATTTTAGGGAACTAGGCGGTATTTCAGTCGGAAATGAATACCGTATCAAAGAGGATATGATTTACCGATCCGGTAGCTTTAGTAATCTTCCGGATTCTGATAAGGAGAAATTCGCTGAGACCGGAATAAATACCGTGGTTGATTTTCGGTCTGAATTCGAAATAAAACGGGAGCCGGACGATATCCCCGCCTCATTAGAAGCTAACTATGTAGGAAGCCAAATAGGTGAAATGGATCAGAAGGCTATGGGTCAATTTATGAAAGTTCTCAACAACGATGATTTCAGAACTGAAAGCCTGGATTCTCTGATGGTGGAGGCGAACAAGGGTTTTGTAACTAATATTTCTGATTATATGCCTTTTTTCGAAAGTCTTCGGAGACCGGATGCAGTAGTGCTTTTCCATTGCAGCGCAGGTAAAGACAGGACCGGGTTGGCCTCCTCTCTTTTTCTACATATTCTTGGAGCGGATTGGGATACTATTCTTGCTGACTATATGCGTTCGAATGAAGCAGTGCAGAAGCTTGATGAGGATAAACTTTCCATGTACGGAATTCCAAAGGATAGAGCGCAATATTTAATGGGGGTAAGGCCTGAATATTTGGAAGCGGCATGGACTGAAATCCAGAGAGAATTCGGCAGTGTCGATGCTATGCTCGAAAAAGAGTTCGGTATAGGAGAAAAGGAGAAAGCTGAGATTAAAGCTAAATATCTGACAAAAATCTGATTTTAACTTTACTTTAAAACCGAAGAAGGCTGTCTCACATCAGGAGGGACAGCCTCTTTTTTTTCGAATAGGAGGCAAAGAAGTCTCCAAAATCAAATCGGACGGCGGCGCGGATTGGGGGGATAGGGGCTCAGCACCTGCCTACTTGACCTTCCGTCTTACCACCTAAGCTTGAAAGTTCATATGTTCATTTCCACCTCCTGCACTAGCTCTTATTTCCAGACAAGGGTCCTTGGGCAGGAGACAATGATCTTGATGATAATTGGATTCAAAAGAGGGATGATTGATCCCAGTGGATTTAAGAGATCCTGTAGGCCTCTTTTCGGTAATTTAAGTCTCAATTCTTTGCCTCTAATCCCTGTACCGAATCTCAAAGGCGATAAATAGCAAGAAACGGGTTTTTAACATGCTATAAGTGGTTGACATTTGGATAAACAAACTTCTAACAGATGCATCTATTAAGTGAGCCTTCTATCCTGTATTTTGGAACCCCGGTTGTACTGATCAGCAGTGAAAATGAAAACGGTACTTATAATCTCGCGCCGATCTCTTCCGCATTTTGGTTAGGTTGGCGCTGTATTATCGGAATTGGTACAAATACCAAGACAGCGCAGAACCTGAAAAGGAAGGGGGAATGTGTCATCAATTTACCTTCTGTAAATGAAGCAGGTATTGTAAACGGGCTGGCAATGCTAACAGGCTGTGATTCTGTTCCTGCCAGAAAACAGGCTAAGGGGTATCGCTATGAACCAAATAAGTTTGAAATAACAGGGGCTACTCTAATGAAGTCTGAAATAGTTTCTGTTCCCGGGGTAAAGGAATGCCCTGTCCAGCTGGAGGCTGTTGTCAGTGCAATTAACCCTATTGGCGAAGATGATATATCTCTAAAGGATCGGATAGTTTCTGTTGAACTTAAAATCCTGAGAATAAGGTTGGAGGAAAACATCCTGATGGACGGTGATCCCAACCATGTCGACCCTGACAAATGGAGACCTTTAATAATGAGCTTTCAGCAGTTTTACGGTCTTGGAAAACAGGTCCATCCATCAGCACTGGCACAGATCCCTGAGCATTTGTACCGTCAATCTGCCCATCCTTGATCATATGGGGATTACCGAAACCAAACCGGTATAGTAAATTGAGGTTTACAGAAGTAAATCATAATTCCGGTCTGGGAATAGTTGACATCTCTTTTCGGACGTAATCGTCGTCAAGAGTCTGAATTTTTATTTATCCGAAGATAAAAAGGATGTTTTGATTTTATTTTGAGGGATGGTTTTGGCAGTCCTCCGAAGAAGGAGATACTTTTGCCTGCCGACCGAAGGGGGGCTCAAAAGTACCGAAGAAAAACTACCTCAACTTTATTGATACAGGTCAATACAGAGATTTAGGGGTGATAAATACATACAATGTCCCTTTTTCCACCTCCTGCACCATTCCCCATTTCCAGACAATGATCCAGGGCAGGAGACAATGTCCTTTGATTTTTTAAACCCAGCATTGAAATGCTGGGCTACAAATCTGCCATGTCCCGAAAGAATCGGGACTGGCTCTACGGCATTGCTTCGTATTTACGGCAGCATGGTGCCTACCTGACGTTCCGCCTTACTAGCCAAACTAGAGAGTTCATATTTTAGTGCCTTGGCTTAGTGGTTAGGGCGCGAGGGGGTGACGCAGCACGAGGGAGCGGCTGGTTTGCGCGGTAGGAGATTGCTGGCATCTTGACCTTTTGGTTCTTTTGCGTCAAGGCAAAAGAACAGAGAGAATAGACAGTGATACGATGAGGACTGAGGGAGCTCTGCAGAAGATTCAGGTTCCTTCAATTATTCTTAAGGCTGGCACCAGCCCTGAAGGGCGAAAGGCAAATGAAGATGCAGTGGCCGGTTTGGAAAATGTAAAGCTTATGCATCTGGAGGGGACGGGGCATAACTTGCATCATGACGATCTGGATGCTACGGTAAGAGAGATTTATGGCTTTTTACCCGGCATTGATTAAGTAATCCTGTTCCTGAGTATCTTGGATTCACGATCTGATCACGGTATACTGTAGTAACCTACTACGCTAACATAGGATGAATGATTAGCTGATTTCAGAGGGGGATTTCCTCCAATTGTCTTTTGCTAATTGGAGAGAATAGGTATCCTTATTAACTAATAAGACATCCATGACCGGACGTTGTCAGTTCATGAGATGTCTTACAGGCAGGGTGCGTGGCAACTTTTTGTTTTTATGTGCTATACCTACAAATTTTCATTGCAGGGCATTCAATAAGCATTCTTGTTATTGAAGAGAAGACACTTGAACGTTGTCAAAATTATCACAAAATCTAAGCTCAAGCTCCACTTCTTTATGTAGAAAAAGTCATACGCGAGTCGATGATTCATGTCTGATTCATCTTTTATTTCTCCTCTCAATCCATTCGCTTGAGCAAGCCCGGTAAGCCCCGGCTTCACCATATGCCTAAACATAAAATCGTTTATTTTGCCGGAATAATCTCTATTCATGGATAATGCATGGGGTCTTGGGCCTACTATGGACATTTCACCGATCAGAATATTGAATAGTTGCGGAAGTTCATCTAAGCTGGTTCGTCGAAGAATTGATCCTACGCGGGTAATTCTGGGATCATTTTTCTGGGCTTGGAGAAATTCACTGTTGCTGCTATGCTTCATTGTTCTGAATTTATAGCAATAGAACGGTTTATTGTTTTTTCCATGCCTAAGCTGCCTGAAAAGTACCGGGCCTTTGGATTCCAAAGAAATGCATAGAGCAATTAGTACAAAAAGCCACCAGCCGACAAAAACAAAGAACAATGTAAAAATTGACAGATCAACTAATCTTTTTAATGCAACTTGAAACGAGTCCAGATGATTGATTGAGTAGGATTTATAGATGAAGTCTCTATTCCTGCTTAAATCCTTAACGGCAATATAATTATCCAGTGTAAGCGACATTTTATTAAAACCGTAATTTGTGTGTCAGTTTTGAAAAGACGATGTATTTGACGTAAATGCCTCCATAAAGAAGATATCTTCTCCACAGTCTTTTTGGTTCTTTGATGAATCTCCCAAACCATTCCAATCCGTTTTTTACCCAGAAATCGGAAGGTCGGTCTATGGTTTCGGAATAAAAATCGAATACAGCACCTATAGTACAAATGTAGGTGGCCTGGATTTTATCCCTGTTTGCATGTACCCATTTTTCTTGCTTGGGTGCAGTCATTCCCACGAACAATACATCAGGAGAAAATTCATTGATGTGTGCTATCATCACCTCATTTTCTTCTTCGGAAAATTCATCCCGAAATGGGGGTGAATAGCTTGCGTGAGAAATATTGGGATATGAACTTCCCAACTTCTGTTGGATAGCATCCAAAGTTTCCTGTTTGGAGCCCAAGTAGAAGCAGCTTCCGTACACACTGTTCAAATATTTCAGTACAAATTCATGAAGATCCGCTCCCGCGATCTTTTCAAGCTGGTTTCCATTCAGAAATTTCGCCGATAATACTATTGAAATTCCATCAGGCAACAACACATCTGAGCTCATCAGAGCACTTTTAAACACTTTGTCCTCCTCTGCAATGCAGAAGCTGTATTGGTTTAATGTGTTGATGATTGTTTTTCCCTTGTGAAAGAGATCTCCCAATTGACCATTGAACATTGGGTATCCCAAAAATTCCGATCCAGTTGTATTCATATTCGTCTGATTTTGAAAATGCTGTAAAGAAGGTCGTGTGACATTCAAAAGTTCGACAAGGTACAAATAAATTTATTTGAAATACATTTAACATGGTAGAAAATTTTAAAGATAATTTTATTTATTTTGATGTTTAATTGAAATAATCATTAAAATGAGTTTTTTGGCTAAAATAATTATATCGCATAATGTATTTTTTATATTTTATCAACATGATTTTAAATGAGAATTTGAAAGATAAAATGTTCAAAAATTTGAATTAAGGCAAACAGGGGTGTCTCTGCCCTTACATGGTCAAATTGTGAGAGAGTCGAGAAGCGTTGGATGATTTTTATTTTCAGTGGTCGATATAGAATTTCCTCTATTTTCTTTTTTGTTGTTGATCAGCCGGTATCTGGCTGAAATCCATATTTAAGTGCTGTTAGGTGGTCAGATTGATTTTTTAAACCAATAAAAAAGCATTTCAATTAGTAAAAAATGTATTTTAAATTTTTTACTTCAAAAATCACTTTCTATATTTGAGGCAAATTACAGGGTAGCGCATTTAGTAAGCAGTCCTGAATTCTGATTCGAAGCATTTTGGTAATTGGATAAATAATTAGTTTTTATGGATTTCTTGAAAAAGAAAATTTACGTGGCAGGGCATAGCGGAATGGTTGGTTCGGCTATTTGGAGACTTTTGCAGGCCCGTGGGGCAGAACACCTTATAGGTATGTCTAGCAGGGACTTGGATTTGAGGGACCAATATGCGGTGTCGGAGTTTTTTAAAGAAGAGAAACCCGACATAGTTATTGATGCCGCGGCCAAAGTCGGAGGTATTTTGGCAAATGACAGCTATCCTTACGAGTTTCTGGTTGAAAATCTGCAGATTCAAAACAATCTGATCAGCAGTGCTCTAAAAGGGAATGTAGAACGGTTTTTATTCTTGGGAAGCTCATGTGTTTACCCCAAGAAAGCTCCTCAGCCTATAAAGGAGGAGTATCTGCTTACCGGGCCATTGGAGGCTACCAATGAAAGTTATGCAATAGCGAAAATTGCGGGTATCAAGGCTTGTGAGGCAATTTTTAGGAAGAAGAATAGAATGTTCACTTCTATTATGCCTTCAAATCTCTATGGGGCATTTGACAATTTTGATCTAAACAGTTCGCATGTATTGCCGGCTATGATCAGGAAATTCCACGAATCCAAAATCAATGGCAATCAGCCGGTCAAACTGTGGGGGACCGGCAGTCCGCTGCGGGAATTTCTTTATGTGGATGATCTGGCCGATGCAGTTATCTTTTTACTGAATAAAAATGCACCGTATCCTGTTTTGAACGTGGGAACCGGCTATGATATCGAAATTAAAAGCCTTGCACTAAGGATTCAAAATGTTGTCGGCCATGAGGGAGAGATATTTTGGGATGTGGATAAGCCCGATGGCACTCACAGGAAAGTGATGGACATCAGTAAAATGAGAGGTATGGGTTGGGAGCCGAGGGTGTCTTTAATAGAAGGAATTACAAAAACATACAACTGGTACTTGCAAAACATCAGCAATTTGAAGATGGTGGATATGCATATCTGATTTTATTAATTAAACAAATACACTTTATGAAAACAGCATTAATAACCGGCGTTACGGGCCAAGATGGAGCTTATTTGGCAGAATTGTTACTGAGCAAAGGTTACACTGTACATGGTATCAAAAGGAGAGCGTCGTCTTTCAATACCCAGAGAATTGACCACCTATATCAGGATCCACATGAGTCGGATCCCAAGTTCATTCTTCATTATGGAGATCTGACTGATTCTATGGGTATTACCCGTATTATCAAAGAGTGCCAACCGGATGAGATCTATAATCTAGGTGCTATGAGTCATGTGAAAGTGAGTTTCGATACTCCTGAATATACGGCCAATGCCGATGGGTTGGGGATTCTCAGAATTTTGGAAGCTGTACGGTTACTTGGCATGGAAAAGAAAACCAGAATTTACCAGGCAAGTACCTCAGAACTTTATGGGTTGGTGCAGGAAGTTCCACAGAGAGAGGAGACTCCTTTTTACCCTAGATCTCCCTATGCAGTCGCTAAACTGTACGGCTTTTGGATAGTGAAGAATTACCGGGAAGCTTATAATATGTTTGCCTGTAACGGTATTCTGTTTAATCATGAATCTCCCTTGCGTGGAGAAACTTTTGTGACCAGAAAAATCACCCGTGCTGTGTCCAGAATAGGTATGGGAATGGAAAGTGTGCTTTATCTAGGCAATTTGGATGCACTGAGAGATTGGGGGCATGCCAAAGATTATGTAGAAGCAATGTGGAGAATGCTTCAAGTAGACGAGCCTGAAGACTTTGTGGTAGCGACTGGGGTGACCACCAGCGTAAGAGATTTCTTACATCTAGCCTTTGGGCAAATAGGATTCAAACTGGACTTCATAGGTAAAGGAGTGAGTGAAATGGGTGTGCTGTGCGGGATCGATTATGATATTGCCTTGGAAAAACTAGGGAAGTCCAAAGAAGAGTTGCCAAAGCCGGGTGAGGTTATGGTGAAAGTAGATCCTGAGTATTTCAGACCTACTGAAGTTGAGCTTTTGATTGGTGATCCGGAAAAAGCATTTAAAAAGCTTGGCTGGAAGCCTAAATATAATCTTGAAGCATTGGTTGAGGATATGGTTTCTTCAGATCTACAACTCTTAAAGAGAGATGTTTGTCTATTGGAAGGTGGCTTTAACGTGATTTCTAATTCTGAGTATTAATAAATAGATTCTTCGGAAACACTAATAGTTTAAAGCCTTTTGGTTTTGACTATTAGTGTGCTTCTGATCTGTCAATTAAAATTTTTGATTCATAAGTTCTTGATTTAAGTGCCGGAGTGGTCGATGTCCATATGCTTTATGGAATTGGTCAAGAAGGCCTGACGATTAGAGTTGTCAAGGACAGGGGCGGTACTTGCGGCTAATTTATATCGTGGATTGAGCGATCCATCTCATAGGCTGCCGAAGAGTATTAATTTTTCTTTTTCGGATTTTATTGCCGGACGAGGAAGGGCTTTGTATGGAATGGATTACTGGTTTTCTCTTTAAAAAAATGAATTTTCTACAAAAAACGCCAAAATATGTCTAGTGTAAACAAAACCCAGGTGCCGGTAATTCCTATTATAGAAAAGAAATTGCCCACCACTGATGCTCAGAAAGAAATCTGGCTCACCTGTCAAATAAAAGATAAAGAGGTAAATAGGGTACACAATGAATTGGTGTACCTGAATCTACAAGGGGATCTGTCGGTAAAAATCCTTCAGGATTCTTTTATAAAACTGATTGAGAAACATGATGGAATGCGTTCTTTAATAAGCGTTGAAGGAGATTATGTTTTAGTGTTTAATGAGTATACAGTTCCTATCAGAATGAGGGATATAAGAGAGTTGGGGGTTAATGATAAAGATGTGTTTCTCAAAAAGCATTTAGAACAGAAGAAACCTTATCACTTTAATTTGATACAAGGTCCCTTATATGTTTTGGATTTGATTCAGTTGGAGGATATGAACTATTTGCTGACACTGACAGGACACGAATTGATGTTCAGCGAAAAGTCACTGCAACTTATGCTGAGTGAGTTGGTGACTATGTATTCTGATCATATTTCAGACAATCCCATATGGCAATCCAAGGAAATTGTTATTTGTGAAGGTATCCATAGTTAAGGAACACTTTTTATGACAAGAAGGCCTTGTTCTATACACCTGAAGGGTTATTCGGTTCAAAATTTAACAGGATTACCGAAAAACTGATCGCATCGAATATATGAAAAGATGGTATTAGGAAGAGCGTACTGCTCTCAGATTAATGTAATGGAATGGAGGAATGTCTGTGATTTTGATCTTCAGAGAAATCTCGATATCTGGCGGATTTACATTCCCGATTTTATTGATAAGATAGAGCAAAACAGATTGTTGTTGACTGCTGCCGAGCTAAGTAAAAGCGAGGCCTTCTTGCACGAGGAGGATAGAAACAGGTTCTTGTTGGGGAAAATATATCTCAGGAAGATAATCGCCAAGTATTTAAGAATAAGTGACCGGGATGTGGATTTTGATTATTTGGAGTTTAAAAAACCTGTCTTGCCGGCTTGTTATAGTTTGAATTTTAACGTTTCACATTCCGGTGATTATATAATATTCGGTTTCGCAAATCGACGGCCTGTAGGGGTGGATGTGGAATTGATGGATACTAAAGTAGATCTATATAATCTGATCTATACCAGTATGTCAAGTGTGGAGGTGAGTTCTATATTGAATAGTGAATTTCCGAGAGATATGTTCTATAAGCACTGGACAAGGAAGGAAGCTCTTTTGAAAGGAGTAGGACTTGGGTTGACTGATCGGTTAATGGATGTAAGTGTGTGCGATGGATTGAATTTTGTGCCCCCCGAACTGTCAAGCTTTACTTCAACTTGGAGTATTAGAAACTTTACTATGGATGAGGTGTATTCAGTGAGTTTGGCTTGCGACTCGGCTGTACGGGTTGTGAGATTCTACGAATTGACAAATAGTTGATTCTATTGTGGATAGGGGCAGGTATGGAGGAACAAGTAAATTACATAGTATGAATCGTGTAGCAATTTTTGGAGGGCTGGGGAATCAGATGTTTCAGTATGCGTTGGCGATAGCAATGGATGCGGGCGGAATTCCCACAAAGATTTCTGTTACTGACTATTTATTGAATAGGCATTACCAGGGATTTGAACTGCTCAAAGCTTTTAATGTCCCTATTCCGATTGAGGACAGAGTGAGGGTATTTGCTATAAATCGGGTTCGTCCGATGTTGCTAGATGTGAAGATGTCTGCTGTTCGGACTCTTGTAAAGAAAATGCTTTTCAAAAGAAAGAATCTGTATAAAGAGATCGAAGAATATTCATATGACCAAGGCGTTTTTGAACAGGATTCCGCTTTTTTGGTAGGGACATGGCAATCGATTAACTATTTTGAACGGCAAAATGATCTTATTAGGGAGGTGTTTAACTTCAATAAGCCAACAGATGCGGTCAATATGACTATTGCGGGGGAAATACTTAAGAAAAATGCTGTTGCTGTTCATGTCAGAAGAGGCGATTATATGAATCCTGAACATGCAGACAGCAGAATGGTAATAGACCCGCTCAAATATTATAATGAAGCATTCCATGTGATGAATGAAAGTGTGGAAAATCCGGTTTTTTATGTTTTTTCGGATGATGTAAAGTGGGCTAAGGAGAATTTCAAAGGCTCAAACTATGTTTTCTTGTCGCATAATATTGGTGCAAACAGCTATTTAGACATGTATTTGATGACCTTGTGTAAGCACTTCATTATTGCAAACAGCTCTTTTAGCTGGTGGGGTGCATGGCTTGCTGAGTACAAAGAGAAGAAAGTAATCATGCCTTACCCTTGGGTAAAGAATTCGAGTAGTGAAGGAATTTATCCTGAAGGGTGGATTGCCTTGAAAGCAAGCTCCAATAAGTGCGAATTGGTGCACTAAACCAAGTGTGAGTTTTTGTGGTAATATAAGAACACGGATTCTTTGAGCCAGTGTGAAGTTTTTTCAGAAGGTCTGGTTCTTGCAGACACGAGGCAAGTTGTTAGAGAAGACGTAGATTTCTGCAGGTGTTTTTAAATCAAATTAATCTCTTCTGCTTCCTTTGTGTAGTCCCTCTACAGATGTTTTTTTTCAGGAAAAGTGTGTGAAGGATTTGATGTCATGACCTAACTCTTAATCCGGAATGTGGTTTGATTCAGTAAGCCATGAATGAAAGTAGGTGATGGAATGATTCACCACAAAGTGTCCTGTTTGATCTTTGCCGCATGGTTTTTTGCTAAATACAGACGTAGTTCCAGAATTGACTT
Organism: Algoriphagus sp. 4150; assembly: GCF_031457395.1. NCBI lineage: Bacteria > Pseudomonadati > Bacteroidota > Cytophagia > Cytophagales > Cyclobacteriaceae > Algoriphagus > Algoriphagus sp. 4150. The sequence continues at coordinate 92,280 of NZ_JAVDWS010000019.1, read as the reverse complement.
AGATTTAAGTAATTGATATTGAGGTTGCTTGTAATAAGTGTGCTGTTGTTCATGCTATGCTTTTTATCTTTACTTCGCTTTCCTTCCATTTTATTCTCTGTTCCAATACTTATTTTTCTGGCCTTATTTAGGGTCTGGAGGCTTTTTACAAGCTGAAGCTGCCTGTTATCAAGATGTGTTTTTCTGTTTTTCTATGTATTTCGTAGCAGGGTTTTGATTTTTCAAATAAAAAAAAATGTCTTTTAGAGACTAAAAATTGAATTTCATATTTAAATATTGAAAATAACTTCTTACCTTGCCTGAGCAATTGGAGGAGATAGGAGCTGTCTGTCCGATAGCAATAAAAAGTGTCCTTTAATTATTAGAAAATGGAAGAGATTTTTACAATTAAGCATGTTGTACTTTCAGGTGGAGTGGGTAGCAGGCTATGGCCGCTGTCAAGAAAGACAAAACCAAAACAATATTTGGATTTATTCTCAGGCAAATCACTGTTTCAGCTATGCGTGGAGAGAAATGAGTTTTTGAATCCTGAATTGATAATAGTAGGGAACGGGGAAAACTACCGGCTTTCGCGCGACATTCTTGCCAAAATTCAGAAGAGCCAATATCAGGAGGTGATTGAAGCAATGCCAAAAAACACTGCACCTGCTATTGCATTTGCTGCCTTTATGTCTCGCCCTGAGGATATTCTGTTGGTGACTCCTTCTGATCACTTGATAGAAAACGAGAAAGAGTATCACGCCTGCGTGTACCGGGCAATAGAGCTTGCGAAAAAAGGAAAATTAGTGACGTTTGGCATAAAGCCTTCGAGACCTGAAACAGCTTATGGTTACATAGAATGTGACGGTGAGGAAGTAGTCGGTTTTAGGGAAAAGCCGGGTAAAATGCTTGCAGAAGAATTTTTAGCTACCGGCGACTTCTTATGGAATAGCGGAATGTTCTGTTTTAAAGCTTCCGCTTTTTTGGATGAGCTGAAAAAGTATCAACCGGAAATGTTTTCGTTGACCAAAGCGGCATTCGATGCAATGGTCGATGGTGTATTGGAAGAGGAGTCCAATTCACTGATTCCATCTATAAGTGTAGACTATGCAGTGATGGAGAAGTCCAAAAATATAGCGGTGGTACCATCAGATTTCAGATGGTCCGATATGGGATCCTTTGATGCGCTGGCGGAACACCTGGCAGACAAAAAGGAACTGGAACTTGATATCAACGGGAATTTTACGATTGGATGTAATCGCTTTGTGTCTTTTGTGGGCGTGTCCAATGTTATTCTTGTTGAAACTCCTGATGCAATCTTGGTATTGGATAAACACTCCTCCCAGGATGTAAAAGGGATTTTTGAAAAACTCGATAAAGAGAACTCGATTCTGGTAAAATAATCTAGATATAAGAGCGCAAAGCTTCGGGCTGCCAATTGGTGAATGCGGTCTTCATTAAACTTAACACAGGAATTTTGATAAGATTTTTAGTTGACACAATAAATGGAAAATAGTAGCACAAACTCTTCTTATAGTTCTATCATCGAATTGGTTAGGCATTCTTGGGCTGAATATGCTCAGGAGATCGCTATGGACAACGGTGTGGATAAATTGACTTTTAAAGAGTTGGAAGAAAAGGTAAGCGCTTTGAGCAGTCTTATTTTGACCGTGGCCCCCGATGAGGAAGTAGTGGCGCTGACTACATCCAGAGGTTTCCAATTGATCATCAATATGCTTGCTGTTTTAAATGCGGGCAAGACCTATGTTCCTATCGATCCCAGCTTTCCAATAGCAAGAATTAATCAAATAGTAGAGGATTGTGGAGTAAAGTATTATCTGAAAAGCAATGAGAGTGATTTCTTGGATCTAATAGCTGTTGACATTAATGGTGTTCCGGAACGACCCCTCGCATCAGCTAAAAGCTATACCAAGTTAGCCTACATTTTATATACTTCAGGTTCCACGGGCAAGCCAAAGGGAGTGTGCGTACCGCATGATGGCATCATCAATCTGATTAACTGGCAGGTGGAGAATTCTGTCTCTAAGCCTGGAATGAAAACTCTACAGTTTACGCGGTTGACATTTGATATTTCCGTTCAGGAGATATTCAGTACCCTGTGTTCTGGGGGTACTTTGCAGCTGGTAGATGTAGAGGTGATTAGAGATTATAGCGCACTTGTTCAGGTGCTTAATGAGCAAAAAATACAGCGTTTGTTTCTTCCGTTTGTAGCACTTCAGGGGATTGCCAATGAATCGGAGAGCTCTTCTTTATATCCTGAATTTTTGCAGGAAGTGATGACCTGTGGTGAGCAGTTGAAATCTACCAGAGCGGTCAAAGCTCTGTTTTCAAAAATGAAAACTGCCAAACTTTTTAATCAATATGGGCCTACGGAGTGCACGTGTATCGTCACTCAGTTGGAGCTGCCCGCTGATCCGGGCAGCTGGGATGATTTGCCTACCATAGGCAAGGCTATCAGTGGCGTGGAAAGTCTGATTTTGGATAGTAGGCGGAATGTGATTACGGAGCCCAATGTGGAGGGAGAATTGTATTTCTCAGGTGTTTGCCTGGCAGATGGCTACCTGAATAAATCCGAGTTGACAAAGAAATCCTTTTTCCCGTTGACATTGGAAGACGGAACTACCAGGATGGTCTATAAAACAGGTGACCTGGGTTATTACACTGGGGAGAAGGAAATATTCTTTTTGGGAAGAATTGATGATCAGGTGAAAATCAGCGGTTTCCGAATTGAAACAGGCGAGATTGAAGCAGTAGCGGCAGCACTGCCGGGAGTAGCTCAAGTGGCTGTAATTGTGGGAGAATACGAAGATGGGCAAAAATACCTGTCACTTTTTTATGTGAGCCCGGAAGATGGGGTACAGGAGGCGGAAATGATTGCTTTTCTGAAAGAGAGATTGCCGGCCTACATGATTCCTACTGCTTGTGTCCGTAAAGACAGCTTTCCTCAAACATCCAACGGTAAGATTGACCGAAAATCACTGTCCGAGAGGATTTTAAGAGTTAATCCATTTAAAGACAGCTATACGAAGCCAAGAGGTAAAACCGAAACTGAGCTGGCCAAAATTTGGGAAGAGATACTCAATTTGGACCAAGTGGGGAGAGACAATCACTTCTTCGAATTGGGTGGGTCATCCTTTTTGGCTCAAAGAATGGCAATTGCAATCAATAAAGCCTTTGGGAAAGAATTTGGAGTATCTAAGATCTACCAATATCCTAAACTTAAGGCGCAGGCGTCTTATTTACTTGGTGAGGAGAAAGGTGCGAAAGCGCACGTCTCTAGAAAAACCGGCAATGGCGGAAATAATAGGGATGTTGCAATCATTGCCACGGCAAGTAGATTTCCCGGAGCCGCAAATACCAACGAGTTTTGGGAGATGGTCAAAAACGGAAAAGAGACCATCCGTTTTTTTGACATGGAGGAATTGGATCCATCTGAGCAATTAAAAGCAAAACAAAACAAGAGTTATGTAAAGGCAAGAGGTATAGTTGAGGATATCAAAGACTTTGACTATGAGTTTTTCGGATTCAACCGAAAGCTTGCTTCTGTGATGGATCCGCAGCACAGACTTTTCCTTGAAGTAGCCTTCGAGGTATTGGACTCAGTGGGATATATTGCAAACAAACCTGATTTTAATGTAGGTGTTTTTGCGGGATGCAGTACCAATTATTATTTTTCCAGAAACCTGGTTTTCGATCAAGAGTTAACCGACTCATTAGGTGCTGTCCAGCTCAATTCACTGAATGAGAAGGATTATCTAGCCACACGGGCAGCCTTTTTATTGGACTTAAAAGGACCTGCTGTCAGCATCAATACTGCCTGCTCTACTGCTTTGGTGGCTGTAGCCAATGCGGTGAAAAGTATTAGATCCGGTGAGTGTACAGCTGCTATTGCGGGAGCAAGCTCAGTGGCTTATCCGGTCCATAGTGGGCATTTGTACGAAGAGGGATCTATCATGAGCAAGGATGGTCACTGTAGACCGTTTGACGCAGAAGCCTCAGGCACATTGTTCAGTGATGGGGGAGGGGCAGTGCTTCTAAAGGATTACGAACAGGCGCTTATAGATGGAGACCCGATTTTAGCCATAATCAAAGGAGTCGGTATAAATAATGATGGAGCTGATAAAGGCAGTTTCTCCGCACCCAGCGTGGAGGGACAGGCAGGAGCGATTCGAATGGCTCTGGAAGATGGCGATGTAGATCCTTCAGAAATAGGATATGTGGAGGCTCACGGCACCGCGACTCCTATAGGCGACCCAATTGAGATTGAGGGGTTAAAATTGGCTTTTGGAACAGAAGTCCCAAATCAATATTGTGCACTGGGATCTGTGAAGGGAAACGTAGGACACCTTAATTCAGCTGCCGGTATCGTAGGATTAATCAAAACCGTATGTGCACTTCAAGAAAAAACGCTTCCGGCATCTATAGGTTACTCGACACCCAATCCGGCTATTAATTTTGATAAATCACCGTTTTATATACAGCAACAAACTACTGCATGGGATTCCGCAGGAGTTAGAAAAGCAGGCGTAAGTTCATTCGGAATTGGAGGTACTAATTGCCATATCATCTTGGAAGAGTTTATTCCTACTTCGGAACTAAGCAGTCAAAATTCTGAAATTGATCAGACAATTTATTTGTCTGCAAAAACTGAAAATAGTTTGAGGGGATATGCCGCTCGCCTTAAAGAACATGTTCTGCGGTTTCCTGCGATCAATTTGGGCCAGTTTGGATACAATGTCAATAAAAATAATGCTAAGTATAAGCTGGGCGCTTCAGTTACTTTTAGAAATAGCCAGGAACTGCTTTCGGGCTTGGGTGAACTGATAGAAGGGAATGCATCTATTGTAAAACGCAAAGGAAACTTTGATTTTCCTGTATTTATGTTTCCCGGACAGGGATCTCAGTATGTGGGAATGGGTAGGGAGTTGTATGAAAGAGAACCCGTATTCAGATCTACATTAGATCAATGCGGTGAACTTGTTTCAGCGTATGCAGGTATTTCAATCCGTGATTTGCTTTTCCCAACTGAAGTATCGGATCTTAAAGAGCGAAAATTAGCCGATACGCGCTACACACAGCCTTTAGTTTTTGCAATTTCATATTCATTTGCCAAATTATGGGAAAGTAAAAACATCAAACCTTCAGCATTGGTGGGGCATAGCATAGGCGAATTTGTAGCTGCATGTATTGCCGGTGTGTTGAGTCTGGAGGATGCTGTGAAAGTGGTGTCAAAACGTGGCGAGCTTATCAGCCAACTAAATCCCGGATCTATGCTATCCATCAGATCTTCGGCAGATAGTATCACTCAGATGCTGCCTGAAGGGGTTACATTGGCTGCTGATAATGCGCCCAATCTTTGTGTAGCTTCTGGTCCTTCTGAGCTTATAGACTTACTTACCGGAAATCTGGAGCAAAAGGGTATTCCCGCTAAAGTATTACGGACAAGTCATGCGTTTCATTCAGCAATGATGGATCCTGTCCTAGATCAATTTCAAGAGCTGCTCGCAAGTGTGAAATTGAGCAATCCAAAAATCCCCATTATGTCAACTGCGACAGGTGAATGGATGAAAGATGCTGAAGCAACTTCTACGGAGTACTGGACACAGCATATGCGCCTTCCCGTACTTTTCAATAAAGCTGTTAAAAATCTCCTGAATGAATTGCCTGAAGCTGCATTTGTAGAGGTCGGTCCCGGAAATGGCTTGACTACGTTATTGTTACAGCATTCTGAGGCCCAGGAGGCAGCGGTTTCGACCAGTTTAAATAAAACTTTTGAAGCTTCTGAACGGAGCTATTTCCAGGAACAACTTCACTCGTTGGTAAGTAAGGGATTAAACTTGCCATGGAATGATATCTATCCGGAGGAGTTTCATGCTAAGATGATTTTGCCGACTTATGTGTTTGATAAAAAGCGATGCTGGATAGATGTCAACATTCCTTCTACTCCTAAAGAAGGAGACTTAATTGATAGTACAATTAATGAACAGATTGAAGACAAGACTACGGAGGAAGGCGTGGAAGATATTGGATTGACGGAGATTTTTGGGAAGAAATTATCCCGGATGCTGGAGGATGTTTGTGGAGAGAAAGTATCGGCTGACGTGTTTGCTCTGACCTATTTTGAAATCGGCTTGGACTCCTTGGGTCTTACCCAATTTGCGTATTCGGTAAAAAAAGAATTTAAGGTAGAAGTTTCTTTCCGCCAGTTAAACGGCGAATTGAATAATCCAACAGCCTTGTTGGGGTACCTACTTGCAAATTCGGATTTAGCACATACTAAAAGAGTGCTTTCTCCGAAAATACTTTCAGGAAAGCCGGAGCATGGCGTATTGGCAAATGGATCATTGGTGATCAAGCCTTCTTCTGAAAATTCTTTGGATAAAGCTGAAAGAGAGGAATTGGCGAAGCCTTTTGGTGCAGTGGCTAGGATAGAAAAACAGTCTGCGGAAATTTCCGAAAAGGCGGAGAGCTTTATCCTTGAATTTATCAAAACTTATAATTCCAAGACACTAAAAAGCAAGGAACACGTTCAGGAGAACAGAAAACACACTGCCGATCCAAGAGTGGTAAGCGGTTTCAAACCTTTCACAAAAGAACTTACTTACCCGATCGTAACCAATTATTCCAAAGGGTCACAATTGACAGATTTGGACGGAAATACCTATTTGGATTGGTTGAATGGTTTTGGGTGTAATATGTTTGGGTATCAAGCCGATTTTATCAATAAGGCCATTATCGAGCAGATCAATAAAGGGATAGAGATTGGTCCGCAGACTGCTTTGGCGGGGATCGTTTCCGAGAAAATCAGCCGACTTACCAACAACGATCGCGTAGGATTATGCAATACCGGTTCAGAGGCTGTATTGGGTGCAATTAGAATTGCAAGGACGATTTCACAAAGAAATTTGATTGTCACCTTTGAAAATAGCTATCATGGGATAAACGATGAGGTGATCATACGAAGAACCAAATTAGGAAACAGTTATCCGGCAGCAGCGGGGATTTTGAAGGAAAATGTCCAAGAAACTCTTGTGCTGGAATACGGCACTCGTGAGAGTTTAGATATTATAGCGGAGCGATCTGATGAGATAGCCGCTGTACTTGTAGAACCTGTTCAAAGTAGGAGACCTGAGTTTGTCCCGTTGGAATTTCTGCAAGAGCTAAGAACGTTAACTGAGGAGCGCAGGATCTGTCTTATTTTTGATGAAGTTATTACCGGTTTTAGAAGCCATATTGGTGGGTTTCAAGGCTTGTACCCTGTCAAGGCTGACCTGACTACCTATGGAAAAGTGCTGGGGGGAGGATTTTCGATTGGGGTCATCGCAGGCAAGGCTAAATGGATGGATGCGTTGGATGGAGGATATTGGAGCTATGGGGATGATTCCATGCCTGAAGTTGGAGTTACTTACTTTGCAGGGACTTTTGTTAGGCATCCACTGACACTTGCGACTACAAATGCCGTTTTGGATTTCTTGGTAGAAAAGGGAGATTGTTTTCAGAAAAGACTGACTGGCCTCTCAGAAAAGATGGTGGCTGGACTGAATTCCATTTTTGAGAAATATAATGTGAAATACTATGCGGTGAATTTCAGTTCTTTGTGGAAAATTAAGCTTAAAGAAGAATTTCCATATTCTGAGTTGCTTTTTACCATGTTGAGGGAGAGAGGAATTCACATTTGGGAAAATTTCCCTTGTTATGTAACAGATGCTCATTCAGAACAGGATGTTCGTTTTACTCTAAATATGGTAGATGAAGTGTTGAGACTGCTGGTTGAAAATGAAATTGCATCGGGAGATTTGATTGCGGCATCTGACGATTGGATGAGTTTGGATAATCCGCCATTTGTTGGGGCAAAGATTTCATTAGACGTAAAAGGGTTTCCTGTTTGGGTTGTTGCTGAATAATCAAGGGGATATAGATATGTGTTTTAAATAAGCATTTTTTTTATGAAAAGGATACAAGACAATTTAAATGTGGGTTCAGAAGTAATGCGGGATGAAGCTGTGATTTCCAAGGTGTTTCCAAGCACTCCTTCACAGATGGAAATCTGGTTGCAATGTTATTTAGGAGGAAAAGAAGCCAGCATGGCCTACAATGAATCTAATTCATTTAGAATGTATGGCGATTTGATGGTGGATATCCTTAAAGAAGCCTTTCAGGTTATTGTTTCCAGACATGAAGGAATGCGCGCGGTGTTTACTCCGGATGGCAGACAGATTATTGTCTTTCAGTCATTGAATACATCTATCAGGACAAAAGATATTTCCACCTTGTCTGAAGAAGAGCAAGAAGAATTTTTAAAAGAACATAGTATACAAACTGGATTTTATGAGTTTGATTTAGTAAAAGGCCCCCTTTATGTACTTGACTTGATCAAGATAAATGAGCTTGAGCATATGGTTACGTTCACAGGACACCATTTGATTTTTGATGGCTGGTCTATGGGGTTGTTGGCTGAGGAGCTTAGCTCGGTCTATGGCCAACTGTGTAAGTCCGATGCAGTGGCTATGCCCGAGCCCAATAAGCTGTCAGATTATGTGCTGAAAAATCTTCGTCTTACCAACAGTGCCGAGATGGCGAGATCCCGCGACTTCTGGGTTAATAATTTGTCTAACCCCCTTCCTTTTCTTGAATTGCCTATTGACTTCGAACGGCCTAAGGTCAGAATGTTAAAAGCAGCAAGAGTGGAGCATAAGGCTGCATCCGGGATTATGAAGAAGGCGAAAAAATATGCGGCGTCCCAACATGCAAGTTTAAATGTTTTGTTACTGTCTATTTTTGAAATAGTGCTTTCTAAATGGACTGAAAGTAGAGATGTAGTTATCGGAATGCCACGGGCCGGACAGCCACTTTTGGGATGCAGTAATATGATAGGACATAGCGTGCATCTGCTTCCGATCCGAGCCAAGGTGGATTTTGACCTGACTTTTGAAGAATATTTAACCAAAAGAAGGATAGCTTTCATGGAAGTTTTGGATCACGGTACTGTTTCTTTTGGCGAACTGATCCAAAGCTTGCAAATCAAAAGAGACCCGTCCCGCATACCACTTCTTCCTTTGACTTTTAACGTTGAGATAGGATTGGAGCAGGGGATTTCATTTGATTCCCTGAAGTATAGGTTTATATCCAACCCGAAAGCTTATTCGAACTTTGAAATCATACTCAATATCTTCGGAAGCCTAAATAAGAGTGTCTTTGAGTGGACCTATAATGAGTCGCTTTTTGATAAGTCATCGATTCATGAAATAGCCCGGATATATGATCATCTGATTCAACGATTGGTTGAATGTCCTACCCAAAAACTAAGCATTGTAGATGAGTTATTTGAGGAGGTAGATCTTTCGGGGCTTCTTGATAATCTACATATTGAACTGACTGAGCACTCTTCGGTTCAGGAAAACGGAAGTATTGAGAAAGAAGCGGACGTTATCATACGTGAGGAATCATCGGTCTCGTCTAATGAATCCGAAAATGAAACGGATCCGGCGATACCGGTTGTAATAGCCGGACTCTTGGAGTCTGCGGTCTCGTTTCCCGACAAAATTGCAATTGTCACGGGGGAAAATTCGCTTTCTTATAAAATCCTCAATACTCAATCCAATCAACTTGCAGCTCTTTTAAGAGAAAAAGGGGTTCGGCCCGGAGATATTGTAGGTGTATACATGGAGCGCTCTAATGCTACAGTGGTAAGTATCATGGGGATCTTGAAGGCGGGTGCGGCTTACATGCCTATTGATGTGGAGGTGCCGGCTGAGCGGGTGTCTTATATGTTGAAAAACAGTAATTCCAAGTGTTACATCACAGACCAGCCAGCCTTTGATAACGGTGAATTGGCAGATATCAGACTTCTCTATACGGATGTAATTGAGATGTCAGCCGGTTTTCCTACAACTGACAATCCGACTAAAACACCAGTGAATAATCCTATGTATATCATTTATACATCAGGTTCTACCGGCAATCCGAAAGCAGTGTGTCTTTCACGTAAAAATCTCGATTATTTTATTGACACAGTTATTGTCGATCTGAAATTCTGTGCGGAGGATGTAGTGGCAGCCATTACTTCTGTTTCTTTTGATGCCGCCACTCTGGAAACCTTAATTCCATATTCATTTGGCGCTACTGTGCATATGCTGGATAAATATCAGCGCAGGGATCCAAAAGAAATTTTAAGAGTATTTGAAGAGAAAAAGATTACAAAAACAATCGCCACACCTACTCATTGGCAATTAATAGCGAATTCAGGATGGAACACCAAAATTCCTTCGTTGACAGTTATGACGATTGGTGAGCCGCTGAAAAAGGCACTGGTGGATCATATAGCTCCTCTCTCAAAGGAGATCTTCAACTTGTATGGACCGGCTGAGACTACTGTATATTCTACCTTCAAAAAAGTAAGTAGCTCAGATAGCCGGATCACCATTGGGAAAGCTGTTCCCGGGACCACAGTCTACTTGGTAGATAAATCAGGCAGCAATATCACTGAACCCGGAGTCTCCGGAGAGATTTGGATAGGAGGAGATGGCGTGGGACTGGGGTACTTGGGACTCAAAGAATTGACCGCGGAGAAATTTGTCAGCAATTCATTCGACCAAAGTCCAAAGAATCTATACAAAACGGGGGATTTGGGATTCTGGCTTGATACGGGAGAGATACAATGCGAAGGGAGAATCGATCATCAGGTGAAAATACGTGGACACAGGATTGAGCTGGGAGAAATCGAACAACGGATTTTAGGTTTTGATGAGGTTTCAAATGCGGTGGTGGATACAGATAAGAGTAGTGATATAGTTACTTTAATCGGGTTTGTATCGATTAAGAAGGAGTTGAGAGACTTTATAAATCTGGATGCTTATGCGGACAAATTGAGGGAAAGGCTTTTAATAGGGCTTCCTGACTACATGGTGCCCACAGAATATCGCTTTGTAGAAGAGTTCAAGCTGACCACGAGTGGGAAAATAGACAGAAAGCAACTTCCCGGACGTCAAACCCAGGGTGTAGAAAAACAAGTTAGAGTAGAAAAGTTTGCTCAAGATTTAACGCCTGTTGAAAAAACAGTGTATTCCATCTGGAAAGATCTTTTGGGTAATAGTAAACTAAGTTTGGACGATGATTTTTTCCTTGTCGGTGGACATTCCTTGATGGGAGTGAAGCTGATCTCTATACTGGAGAAGAAATTCCACTTGTCCTTATCCTTACTTACACTCTTCCAATATCCGACTGTTAGATCCCTGTCTGCGCTGATAGCGAAGGAGACTACTCCTACAGGCACAGACTCTTTGGTATTAATTAAAAATGGATCTCCTGATAAAGTATTGTGCTTTGTTCACGGGGTCGGGCTCAATCCTATAGAAATCAATACATTGATTAAAAATATGGATGAGGATCAGACCATCTGGGGTCTACAATCACCTGCTATTTCAGGAAATGCCAGACCGTTTGAATCAATTCCGGAAATGGCGAGTCACTTTATCAAGGAGCTGGATGAAAAAGGAATTAAATCCCCTTTTAATTTGATCGGAAATTCCATTGGAGGAATAATAGTTTTTGAAATGGCCAAACAATTGATTTCTGCCAATCGAAAACTTGGGTTCATCAGCATGATTGATACAATCGGCCAGTTTTTCCATGATGAAATGCCCACTGTAGCTAATAAGACTGTCAAACTTACTAAAAAACTACAATTTGAATTTCAGTTTTTGTTGGACGATATGCCTTACTATTTAAGACATAGAAAGAATAATCTGAAAGAGAAGTGGAGAAACTTTAAAGGAATCAACAGTAATGAGAATGACCTCTCAAAAAGAATCAGGGAAATTGAACTGATCAATTATAAGGCATGGAGAGAATATGTAATGGAGCCTATAGATATCGAGCTTACGTTGTTTTTGGCCAAAAAGAAAACCTTTTTTGTAGAGGATTTTAAAACATTGGGTTGGGAAAAATATACAACTAATGTGGTAAGTATTACAATGCCGGGAGAGCATGCCAACATGCTTAAACCTCCCCACGGAATTGAGTTTTCAAGAGTTTTGCAGCAGAGACTTAATTTATATACTATACAATAATTAGAAGTGAATAAGATAGCAGGGTGCTGCATCATCGCTGTTGAGTTTGAGGTTAAAGGGTTTTGATTTAATTAATTGAATTTGAAATGTTAAAATATAAAATAAATAAAAGAGCGATTATTGTTCCATTTATACTGGTGACTATACTTATGGTTAGCTCCTGTGCAAAAAGAAATTTGACTTATTTTAAAGATATAAGTCAAGAGCAAGATTATCAACTTAAAGAGGGTATCTATGAGCAGCCGAAGATTGTGGTAGGAGATCTGCTGGATATAAAGATAAGTACGCTAAATCCTGAATCAAACTTGCTGTTTAATTATGGTATTGTTTCTTCTGACAATGGGTCTGATAATCAAATTATTCATGACCCCATAATCGAGGGATATTTGGTGGACTCAAAGGGGAATATTGATTTTCCTACGTTGGGAAATATCAAACTCGCCGGATTGACCCAAGAAGAGGCGAAGCAGTTCTTGAGAAATGAGCTTGCGTCCTTGGTAAAGGATCCGAAAATTGAAATCAGATTTCTGAATTTTAAGGTTACCGTGATCGGTGAAGTTAACCGCCCTTCTTCATTTGTGGTTCCTACAGAGCGAATTACTGTCTTGGAAGCACTGGGTTTGGCAGGTGATATGACGGCTTACGCACTTAGGGAAAATGTTTTGTTGATAAGAGAGACTTCTGAGGGGAAATTAATTCACCGTTTTGATATCGGCAAAAAGGATATTCTGAGCTCACCATATTATTACCTCAAACAGAATGATGTGATTTATGTTGAAGCTGATAAGAGGAAACTTAATCAGGCCAACGTAAACCCAAATACAATAGCCGGCTTGACAATAGTGTCTTCTCTAGTGGTGGCTCTAATATTTAATTTCAATGATATTTTCAAGTAAGTAGCTCTAAGGTTATCTGCTGACATACAATATTCTCTATTAAATTATGAAACTTTCAAATATACTTATCGAAGAGAACCCGGGTTTTACTTCAAAAAGTATGGACATAAAAGATAAGTTGCTTCAGATTTTCAAATTCTGGCCATTGTTCTTAGTGTCCTTTGTACTGGCTATTACTGCCGTGTGGGTTTACGTGTATTATGCCATCCCATATTATTCTGTGACGAATAGCATCATGCTGAGGGATGTTACCAAAGGAGCAAATTTTTTGGAGAATCCTGTTTTCGAAGGTTTGGATGAGTTTAAATCATCCAATACCGTGGATAACGAGATGGATGTGATACAATCAGGGTTGCTGATGAATGAGGTCGTTAGTAGCTTGAATCTGTACAATGATTATTTTATTGAGAACAAGTTTAAAAAGAAGGAAGCTGTTTTCTACAAAGATCTCCCGTTTGCAATTGATATGGAAGAAGTAATAGCTATTAAATCTTCTGAGCCAAAGGTGATGCGAATCACTGAATTTAAGAAATCGTCTTTTATTGCTGAGATTGATGATGAAGTTATTGAAATTGATGTAAATAAATCGGTAAGTACCAAGTATGCCAAATTTAAACTGGCATATAATGAAAATATAAAACTTGGTCCGCTGGAGAATCCTATTTTAGTTCATTTTAAAAGCTCTGAAGAGCTTGCAGGAACATTTGTAAGCCAGTTGAAAGTGGAGGCGAAAGATAAGTTTTCAAGTGTTTTGTATCTCTCTCTTTTTGAGACAGTTCCTCAAAGAGGAGTGTTGGTGCTTAATGAACTAGTGGATCAGTATAATTTGCAGCTTTCTGAAGATAAGAAAGAAGTGGCGAGGAAATCATATGCTTTCATTACCAAGCAAATTAATTCGGTACTGTCTGATCTCAGTGTAATGGAACAAAATATTGAAAGTTTCAAGAGCGCCAAGAATGTGGTGAATGTTGAGACAGATTCAAAGGTATATCAGGAAAATTACATACGTAATAATCGTGAAATATCTGATTTGAAAAATCAAATTGACATCTACAACAGTGTACAATCGGTGGTTTCCAGTGATATCGAGGGAGATATTACAGGCTTGAGTTCTTTGATCAATTCTGACCCGTATTTATCAGCTTCCATGGCAGAATATCAAGATGCCAAAGCAAAAATCACTGAGTATGAAAAGTCGCTAATGCCTGATAATCCCTTAATGATCAAGCAGGTTTCTATTCTCAATTCTGCTAGGAGGAAGGTTGTAGGCCACATAGATATCAAGAAAAGACAACTTGAAATCACACTTCAAAATTTGGAGAACGAGAATTCTCAATTTCAAAGTAAATCCTATTCTGCTCCAAAATTGGAGCGACAGTATGAGGAGATCAGTAGGGATTTGGGCATCAAAAAGGAACATTATCTTTATTTGATCAAGAAAAGAGAGGAGACAGCTTTGTTTATCGAATCTGTGCCTTCCAATCAAGCTAAGGTTATCGATAATGCATCTTTCGGGTATGTGCCGTCAAAACCGTACCCTCCTGTATTGTATTTGGCGGGTTTGTTTTTTGCCTTCACTGTTCCCTTTGTTTATGTATATGGTGGTTCCCTTTTGAGTAATAAAGTGATAGAGAGAGCTGATTTGGAGACCATTTCCCAAATCGATGTCTTGGGCGAGGTCTCATATCTTAAAAAGGATGAGGTATTTGTGATCAATTATAAGGACCGAACGCCTGTTTCAGAACAGTTTAGGTTGATTCGTTCCAATTTTAATTACAAAATCGCAAAAGACAAGTCTAGTGTAATTCTGGTCACCTCTTCAATTTCCGGTGAAGGAAAAACTTTCTTTGCTGTGAATTTTGCCAAGTCCTTGTCCATGGTAGGGAAGAAGGTAGCTGTGTTGGAATATGATCTGAGGAAAAGGGGCCTTAAAACCGAATTGAATCTTAAGTCGGAAAAAGGGATATCCAATTATCTTTCTGAAAGTGATTTTACGCTGGAAAATCTTATAGAAGCAGGAAGCGAGGTTAATGGTATTACTGTCTTTCCTGTGGGTAATATTGCCGAGGATCCTTCAGAGATTATGTATTCAAATAAAAATTCATTACTCATAGAAAGGCTGAGAGAGAATTTTGATTACATAATTATTGATACTGCTCCAATTGGGCAAGTCTCTGATGCATTTGAATTAACCAATTTGGCAGATTATTCCATATTTATGGTAAGGTATGATTACACCAGCAAGAAAAATTTGGACTTCTTTAGTGATATAATTAAGAATAATCGCTTGAATAATCCGATGATTGTGCTAAATGGATCAAAAAATAGCGTCGCTTACGCTTATGGTCACTATAGCTATAATTAAATCAACATAGTATCATCGCGAATATGCAAGCTAGTTATTATTTGAGTAAATTTTTCAGCAAGGGGAACGCAAGAACCCTAGCTGCTAAAAAGAATGTGGCAGGGAGTTTTTTGGTAAAAGTATTTAGCATGGCTATATCTTTTATTATTGTTCCTCTTACCATCAATTATATCAATCCCACCCAGTACGGAATTTGGCTTACGCTTACTTCTATGGTTGGATGGGTGTCTTTATTTGATGTCGGTTTGACGCAAGGTCTTAGAAATAAATTTGCTGAGGCAAAAGCCAAACATGATGTTAATCTTGCCAGGATATTTGTTAGTACCACTTATTTCTATATTTCGATTCTTTTCGTAATTGTGTGGGCTATTTTGGTAGTAGTCAATAGCTTTGTTGATTGGAGTTCTATTATCAATGTTCCGATTGTGATGGATTCGGAGATAAGGATGTTGACATCTATAATTATTACATATTTTTGTCTTCAGTTTATTTTTCAAGTAGTAAAGACTATTTTAATAGCAGATCAGAAACCGGCAGTAGCTTCGCTTATTGACGTAATTGGCCAGTTTACATCCTTAGTGATTATTTGGCTTTTGACTTTATTTACTGAAGGGTCATTAATATTGCTTGGTTTAGGAATAGGTGTTTTGCCTGTTGTTGTGTTAATAATAGCGAATGTTTACTTGTTTTCTACTTCCTATAAAAATGTTGCTCCAAGTATTAAATTGGTACATAAGGAATATAGAAACCAACTAATGGGGCTGGGATTAAAATTCTTTGTGCTTCAATTAGCGGCTATGATTCAGTATAGCTCTTCCTTGTTTATAATAGCTCGCTATTTTACCCCTGATGATGTGACTGCGTATAATATTGCGTTCAAGTATTTTTTAATGCTCCAAGGGATTTATATGATTCTTCTTTCTCCTCTTTGGAGCAGTAGCACTGATGCTTACTTCTCCGGTGACTATGATTGGATTATAAGGGCAGTGAAAAAATATTTATTGATTCTGGTTCCATTTGTGTTGCTGGGACTTCTTATGTTGCTTTTTTCTAATCAATTTTATGATTTGTGGTTAGGAAAAGGCGTAGTAGAAATAGATTTTAGAATTTCATTGCTGTGCTTTGTCTTTTTTGTCTTAGGAATGTTTGCTAGTATTTTTGTCAATGTGATCAATGGTATTGGTGCTTTGCGTGTTCAGTTCTATGTATCTGTAGTCACTTCTGTTGGATTTATTGCGTTGTCATTGGTGTTTATATTGGTTTTTGACTGGGGGGTGTGGTCAATTATTTTGGCGTCTATTATTTCTAATGTTTATGGGTATTTATTTGCTCCTATTCAGTTGTATAAAATATTAGTTGTTCGTAAGACTGATAGTATTTGGTTTAAGTAATTTGAATATAATGAACAAGGTGAATATATATGGCGGGTTAGGAAATCAAATGTTTCAATATGCATTTGTTAATATGTTGATTTCAAAGGGAATTCCTGCTAGGATTAGCATGAGAGACTTCTTTTTATATAATCACCACAATGGTTTTGAACTTACCCATGCGTTTGATATTAATTTAAGTTTTTCGGATAGAATAAAGTTAAAGCTATTGGTGTCAGGATCTTCTCTGTGGAGTTATTCTGTAGTTAAGAAAGTACTGGCAATTTTATTTTCTTCATATTCTAGATTATTTGAGAATTCATTTAAAGAAAAAAAGGAATTTTGTTATGATGCGGATGTTTTGAAAGCTTCCAATTCTAGATTTATAGGTACTTGGCAATCTGTAAAGTATTTGCCTAAGGAAGAATATTTGTTGAAGGACGTATTTAAATTTAGAGTACCGACCGATACTAGAAATGTGAAGCTGAGCAGTGAGATAAGGGAAAATAATTCAGTAGCGGTCCATATCCGCCGTGGTGATTATACCAGTCAGGAATGGCGTAATACCCATCTTGTTATTGATGGGAGCGCTTACTACCAAACAGCTATCGAGGAACTGTCATCTAAGTTTAAGGACCTTACGTTCTATTTCTTTTCTGATGATATGCCGTGGGTAATGGCTAATTTTAAAGCTCCTAATTTCAAATATATCGATCATAATTCAGGGCTATCAAGTTATATAGATATGTATCTGATGAGTTTGTGTTCGAAATTCATCATCCCTAACAGTACATTTAGTTGGTGGGCTGCATGGCTTTCCGGTAACACGGAAAAAGTAGTATATATGCCTAGCCCTTGGATCAAAGGATTAACTGGAACTGAAATTTATCCTGCCAATTGTATTGTGAAAAATGTTTGATGTCATGTTCTCTACTCCCAAATGCTTAAGATAGTTCAAATTCAGTTTTCCGGTAAATCCGCAGGCTCATCTGCTTTAAGACTTCAAAATGGATTCAGCCATTCCGAGTCTGTGGAGTCTCAAATAATCTCATTGTATGGAGCTGGTGAGGAAGTTGACGGTGTGTTTTATCTAAATGCCTGGGCAAGATTTAAATCATGGGTGAATAATAAGCTATCTGGAAAAATATATAAATATGACCATAGTAAATATGGTTTGTATTCCTATCCCCTGACTGGCACTGATGTTTCGAAACTAAAAATGGTTCAAGAGGCAGATGCAATTTATATTCACTGGGTTCAAATGGGATTTTTTGATTTTAATTCATTTTCTAAATTATTTCAGCTAAAGAAAAGAATTTTTATAGTTATGCACGATATGTGGTTTCTTACAGGCGGCTGCCACTATGCAGTTGATTGTGTTTCTTATGAAGATAGTTGTGAAAAATGTCCGATTTTCCCCAATAATTCAAAAATAGCTTCTTCTCAGCATCGTGTCAAGGGGGAATTGATCGCTAACTATGGAAAAGACTTACAGTTCATTACGCCTAGTTTATGGTTAAGGGATTTGGGTTACAAATCTTCGCTATTAAAGAATCAGTCCATACATTTTGTGCCTAATTTCTTTAGTTCTCCTCATTTTAAGAGTGGCAATCAGACTGAAGCTCGCAAACTTTTGTCTATCGATAGTTCCAAAAAAGTGATCTGTTTTGGGGCGGTGAATATCTCCAGTATTTATAAAGGCTGGAGGTTTCTTAAAGAAGCCTTTGTTCATTTGCACAAGTATTATTCAAATGATGAAGTTGAAGTAGCTATTTTTGGAAATGGCGACCTTAAAGAGTTTGAGGCTTCGATAAATTTTAAAATTCACTATTTAGGTTATTTGGAAGATGAAGACAAGATAGCTCTTGCGTATAAATGTGCTGATGTGTTTGTAATCCCCAGTATTTTGGATAATCAACCTACTACTATTGTAGAAAGTATGCACTGTGGAGTTCCTGTTGTAGGATTCAATTTGTGTGGAATACCTGAAATGATTGACCATAAAAAAAATGGCTACATAGCCGAGGCTTATAATTCTCTAGATTTGGCTGACGGTATCAGATTTTGCCTGGATCATCAGCTTGACGTAAGTTTGAAAGAAGAGTATCTTCCTAAAAGCGTGCTCAGTGCTCACCTTAATCTATTGAATTAAGATGGAATTGTTAAGCAGTAAACCGGAGTCTACACAGATTAGTATTCAAAAATCCGGTGTTTTCGTTTTTCCCACTAAGTCTTTTGCTTATTATATAAGCTTATTCTTCTTAGCTATGATTGGGTTGAGTTTTGGTTATGTCATGGCTCTTACCACTTTTTCTTTTACGTTTGCTTATCAGGGGATTGAACTTTTAAGCTATTTGGTACTAGTTTATTCTTTGACAGGGTTGGTTAAAGTTAATGTTAAAATGTCCTATCCTAGGGTTTTTGGACTTATATACTTTATTTGGCAAGTTATAATATTGATACGCGGCGATTATTCTGATTTAAATTATTTTTATTTCAAACAGTTGTTGTTTGATTTAAATTATGGAGGAATGATTTTCTTAATTCCAATTCTGTTGTTTATTGATTTTAACTTATATTTAGTTAAGAGATTGTTTGATTCTGCGATCATCTTGGCTCTACTATATTTGGTGCTTGTAGCTTTCAACTATACTGTATTGTTTAATCCTGATTTAGAAAGTCTGGTAAGTTTGGGTACTTCAGAAATGTATTTTAAGTATTTTGCCTTACCAATAGGGATACTTGCATTTAATTTCAACCTATTGAGCAATAGAGTTCGTGTACTTGTGCTCACGGTACTGGCGTTAATGTTTTTAATTGCGATTTTAAGAGCTCGAAGAGGCATGTTGTTTATGACTGCTTTGATTTCTTTCTTTAGTGGTTTTAATTATTTTGTAACTTCTAAGAGTAAATTTCATATCATTTTTTACGTTGTTTATTCACTTGTAGGAGTGTTTTTACTTGTGTTTTATACAATGGATTTGGATTTTGATAATATTTCATTTTTCAAGAATATATCTGAACGTGGATTGGAAGATACAAGGAGCTATGTAGAAGACTGTTTTTATAATGATATGTCAACAGATGACTGGTTGTTTGGAAAGGGTTACAATGGAGGTTACCGGTGCGCAGGTATTGACGCCGCTATCTTTAAGGACAACATACGTAAAGTGATAGAGACTGATTACTTGCAGCTAATTATGGTCGGTGGAATCGTAAATATATTTTTTCTCTTTCTGATCATGATTCCGGCAGTTGTCCTTGGATTGTTTTATTCGAAGAACAATCTAGTTAAGATGTTTGGGGTATGGATATTGTGCTGGTTGATATTCCTTTACCCAGCTAATGTGTATAGTATTAATATTTATCATGTTTCAGTTTGGGTAAGTGCTGCGATATGTTATGTCAAACCAATAAGAATGTTGCCTAATTCTTTTGTTATCAAGTATTTTACCAGTGAATTTACCTATCAGTCCATTCCTAATAGTGAAAAAAATGCCTAAAGTATTAATATTCGGTCAATCATTTAATGCCAACACGGGTGGTGGAGTGACTTTAACCAACCTGTTTGGGGATTGGGATAAGGATGATCTAGCTGTTATATGTACAAGTCATGCAAATGGGAATATTTCCCCCAATGTGTGTGATAATTACTACTTTATTGGCTCAGATGAATTTCATTACAAGTTCCCTTTCAATTATTTTCAGCGTCCTTCTCCTTCGGGAAAACTGCCAATAGTATATACCACAACCAATGAGTCTTTCTCTTACAAGCCAGGTTGGAGGGAACTGATAATTCAGAACGTACTATATCCCATGTTGGATTGGTCTGGATTGATGCATGTTATTTCTAAGATGGAAGTCAGTGCTAATCTGCTGAAGTGGGTGGATGAGTTTTCTCCTGATATTCTCTACATACAGGCATCTACCAGAGAATCACTTCTTTTTGCTATCAAATTGTCCGAGAAGATAAAAGTGCCAGTAATTATACATCAGATGGATGATTGGGTAAGTACTGTCGGAAGTAATGGGCTGGGTAGTAGGTATTGGAATAGAAAGATTAATGGAGAGTTCAAGCAATTGGTACAAAGAGCAGATTTGTGTCTAAGCATCAGTGATCTGATGGGATCAGAATATCAGAGACGCTATGGATCTAAATTTAAAACATTTCATAATCCGGTAGATTTGGATATTTGGGAACCTAAAGCGAATGTTGAGAAATACGCTGAAAAAGAATGCTCTATTTTATATGCCGGCAGGACGGGCTTTGGAATAGCTACTTCTTTGAAGGCCTTTGCATCTGCAGTTGAGCGTTTCAATGAAACCAGCGATATCAAAATCAAATTTTACATCCAAACTGCCGAAGAATTGGCATGGACTCAAGATTTCCAACATACAATACACAGGAAGCTTATCCCATATGATAAGCTGCCCCAGTTATTTCAAAGTATGGACTTTTTGTTACTTCCGTGCGATTTTTCGGACAAAGCTCTAAAATTTCTAAAGTATTCTATGCCTACAAAGGCTCCTGAATACATGATTACAGGAACTCCTATCATCATCTTGGCACCTGAAGAGACAGCTATCTTCCAGTATGGTAAAGAATACAATTGGGCATTTACCATAAGTGATGATGACCCGGATTTTCTTTACAAGAGACTGAAAGAAATCGTTTCTAACACTGAGGCTAAGTGGGAGATCTCTCAAAATGCACTAAAACTTGCTAAAGCCAGACACTCCCGCAAAGTTGTAATTAAGGAATTTACCCAGGAGTTTCAGAAGCTGTTAGAAGAGGAAGAGCAGTGCGATTATGTCAGTTTTTAAGTTACCCACATTATGAATATATTAGTTTTTGGGATTCCCTTACGGGAGGGAATGGCCGGATCAGTGCGGGTTAGGAATTTACTATACCCTTTGGTGGAAAGTAAATCTGCTTATCTAAGTAATATTTATTTTGCTCTTCAGGCGGATGGGATAGATGATATAGGTAGAACTGATGAGCTAAAGATAGATCTAAATTTAAAGAACCCGTTCTCGGTGATTTCCTATCTTTATAGATCGATTTTATTCATTCGCGGTAGGTTTTCTCCTACCGATAGGAATATTTTTTATTTATATGAAACTCCGGATATTAAGACCATTTTTCCTTTATTGTATGCCAGATTTCTAGGATATAAAATAGTCTTGGATATAGTAGAGGACAATTCCCATGCAGCTAGTTTTGGCGGAGTAATTAATAAATTCAGAATTAAGAGCGGTGCTTATATTTTAAAAAACTTTCAATCGTTGATCGATTTGAATATTGTTATATCATCCCATTTGGAAAGATTGTTATTGTCGTATACCAATAAAGACAAAGTCCTGTTTATACCGGTTACAATGGATATTTCCAAATTCACCAATACGGAATTCACCAAAAAAGAAGTGACAACCTTGTTTTACGGAGGGTCTTTTGGCAAAAAAGACGGTTTGGATCTTTTACTGGAGGCTTTTGAGAAAGTATGTGAAGAGCATGAGACACTTAAGTTGATCCTGACCGGTAAAGGTGAAAATGTCGCTGATTTCAATGAATTTATGTCGTTGGTAAAGGCCTCTAAATTTTCAGACAGGATTGTATACAAAGGCTTCATCCCATCCGGTGAGTATCAGGATTTGTTAAATTCATGTGAAGTGTTTTGTGTAATACGGGATAATTCAGGTGCTGCCAATACAGGATTCCCTTCCAAACTTGCCGAATACCTTGCAACCGGCCGTGCTGTAATTGTCAGTAATGTGGGAGATATTCCGAAATACCTTATAGACAAGCAAAATGCGATTTTAGTACAGCCTGAAAATTTATCTTCTTTGGTATCGGCTATTAAATACTTGATAGCGAATCCGGAGCAAATTGATCGAATTGGTGCTCAGGGTAGATTAGTAGCGATGAATCGCTTTAATAATAAAATCGAAAGTCAGAAATTAGTTGACGTTTTAAATGGAAGTATCTAAAAATACCATGCCCAAAGTTGCCATACTTTTGACCAACTCTCTTCAGACTTCATATGGGGGAATAGGTCCTTTTGTTAAGAATCTTGATGTTCATTTAAACGATCATTATCAATTGCGTTATTTTTCGCTTTCTGAGAAGTTTGAGCATGTGACAATCATTCCCCATCGATTGTTGTACTTAGTTTATCTGTTCTCTAAGTATTTTACATTGAGGAAGTATGAATTTATTATTTCCCATAGCCATGAAGGTTCCTTTGTAGCATCAGTCTTGGGATTGCCTTTTGTACATGTGTTTCACGGGAATGATAATCCGGTTTCTATTTCCAGATTTTGGTACGGAAAATACTTCGCATCACTTTTTGATTATATGTCTAGAACGATTTCCAGAAATAGCCTTATATCCTACACGGTCGGAAATGAAATGGATGGTCGTAAGAAGATACTTAATCCCATCTCTCATGATATTGCTGTCAGGGATGCTTCTTCCAAAAGTGGATTTATTTTCGCAGGTAGATTGGAAAGTGGTAAGCGTATAGGCAGATTAATAGACGCTTATGCTCTTTTGCCATTTGAAACAAGGGAGCTGAATACCTTTAAAATAGCGGGCAGGGGCTCCCAATTTGATTTTTTGAAAAGTAAAATAGCCTCATTAGGGCTGGAGGGACAGGTTCAGTTAATTGGGAATCTTGATAATAAAGCTTTGGTAGAAGAAATCTCCACCAAAAAGATTTTGCTGATGGCTTCCGAATTTGAGGGGTTTCCAATGGCAATTGCTGAAGCGCTGTCAGTTGCCGTTCCCGTAATTTCAACCGGCGTGGGAGATATTCCAAGTTTTGTGGTAAGTGGAGAGAATGGGATTCTGGTAGAGAAGGATTACTTGGATACTGATTATAAGACGGCAATTGAGACTATCCTCTCGGACTATGACCGCTTTTCTCAAAATGCCTATGTATCAGGGAAAGTCTTCGATGCAAAAAAAATCACAGAGGATTTAGTTAAGGATTTGGATAGGATTCGTAACAAAGCCGCTAATTGATATTTTATGAAAAACATATGTATTGATTTGACAAATATTGTTCCCGGAAAAGGTGGTGCGGGCGGAGGAATCGCAACCTATGGAAGAGAACTGATATTGGGCATAGATGAGTTGCTGGGAAATAGTGAGGATTTAAGAAGTGAATACAAGGTCACTGTATTGTTAAATACGGATACCTATAAAAACCTCCCATTGCAGAATCTGAACAGGCATTATTTTGCCGTCAATAATCAGAATTTATTTGCAAGAATGTACTGGCTCCATGTACGATTGCCCCGCTTTCTTAAGCAGCAGAAGATGGATTTATTGCATCGTATATT
This sequence comes from Algoriphagus sp. 4150, assembly GCF_031457395.1. NCBI lineage: Bacteria > Pseudomonadati > Bacteroidota > Cytophagia > Cytophagales > Cyclobacteriaceae > Algoriphagus > Algoriphagus sp. 4150. The sequence goes on along the minus strand of NZ_JAVDWS010000019.1, from coordinate 68,237 downwards.
GAGTGAAATGCCGATCAGAAAAGTTTGCAACTATGCAGTTACTGTTCACGATTTTATGTTTGAATTCTATCTTAGCAGGCCTGAGTATGTTAAATATCTGGGTACAAAAGAGAGATTGAAATTTAGGTTATTAAATGGGCTTTTGTCAAAATCTGTCGAGACCAGTGACCTAGTCATTGCCAATTCCCAATCCACCGGCAATGATGTGAAATCTAGATTTCCTGAGTCACATTCTAAAGTGGAATCGGTTCTTCTGGGTTATTCCCAATCTAGTTTTTCACCCCCAATGAATCAGGAGGGAAAGTCTGATCAGATCATTCGATTTGGAGTGGTAGCAGCTTTTCATCCTCACAAGGGGCATCTCAGCGTTATTAAGCTGGCTGAGAGAATTGTCGCGCTCGGATTTGTAAATAGTTTTCATTTTTATTTCCGGGGAAGTCCTGTCTATCAAGAATATTACGATGAGATCAAAGAAGCAATTTCACAACGAAATTTGACTGATTATTTCACATTTGAATCTTATGATCCTGAGATCACATTAGCCGATATTTATAATAGCTATACGGCTACTGTATTATTGTCTAATTACGAAGGTTTTGGTCTGCCCGTCATTGAGTCTCAGGCATATTCCAGGCCGGTAATATGTTCTAAAATCCCCGTATTTGAAGAGATTTTGGGAGATAGTGCTATTTTTTTAGATAAAGATCCCAGTGACGGGGAGCTTATGGGCTTGATGGCTGATTTGAAAGATGTAGAGTTAATGGAGTCTTTGAAAGAAAAGGGAAGGTTAAATGCTGCTAATTACACATGGAGCAGCACATGTAAGCATACTATGGAGGCATATTCCAAATTGCTTGATTAGTTATTTCCTGGCTTAAGCTATTTATGAATTAGGATTTTGCAAAACCACAATATGATGTCATGTATAAGCAGATATTCGTTGTATGCCATCTTCGGATTTCTACTTTCGATTTCTGAACAGATCCATGCCTCTGATTATTACTTTTCTTCTTCCACAGGTGATGACGTACATTCGTTGGAGCAAGCTCAATCTCCGGCTACTCCTTGGAAAAGTATAGAAAAGTTAAATGATCTGGCTTATTCTCTGAAGCCCGGTGATAGGGTGTTCTTTAAAAAAGGAGACATATTCCACGGGACGATTCGGCCTATTAAAGGTGGAACTGCAGAGAATCCAATTATTTTCGATGCATATGGATCAGGTGAATTGCCTGTCATTACTTCACTGGTGGAGTTAGCCAATGCGGAACATGTTGGTCGTGGGGTATACCAGTATCAAATTTTGGATAGCGAAGTTTCTCAGCTCAAGGTAGTACTGATCGATGATCAGATTAGAGCCATGGGAAGATATCCCAATGCTGAGGATGTCAATGATGGCTATCTTACCATTCGCTCAGTCAATAATGATTTTAGCATAGTTGGAAGCGAACTTCCTTTTAATCCTGCCGGGGGGGAAGTGGTAATCCGCAAAAACAACTGGATTATTGATAGTTATCGTATTAAAGGTGCAAATGCCGGCACTATCGATTTTGCCAACCGGGGTACATCGAGCTATAAGCCGATAAGTGGCTATGGCTATTTTATCCAAAATCATATAGCTGCCCTTGATCAATTCGGAGAATGGGCTTTCTCAGATAAAAACCAGAAACTTACGGTCTATCTGGGGGAGAGAAATCCTTCTGAAGTAAGGGTGGAAGTCGCTACAAGTGATTACTTGGCAGTTGTGGGTTTTTTGGGAAGGAACCTGTCTTTCAAAAATATCCATTTCAGAGGTAGCAATAAGAATCTGATCAATATAGAAAAGTCTTCAACAGTCTCTATAGAAAATTGTCTCTTGGAATTTGCGGGTGAAAATGCTGTTTTCAGCTTTGGCACACCCAATTTAACTTTTAGGAATAATACGATACAGAATGCGCTAAGCAGTTCAATATTTCTTTGGCATAGCACTCCAAGGGCTGTGATTGCGGATAATTTGATTGAAAACACAATGCCCTTTCAGGGAATGGGAAAGAACAGTGACTTAAATGGAATTGGGATTTACATTTCAAGTAATGCCGACAGCTCGTTGATCGAGAAGAACAAGGTGATCAATACCGGTTATAATGGAATTCACTTTGGAGGAAATGGGTCTGTGGTTAAAAATAATCTTGTGAAGGATTATTGTCTTTTCAAGCAGGATGGGGCGGGGATTTACATGAATTCAGATGGAATGACCAGGCAAAACAACAAGGGACGGGTAATCGTTGGCAATGTTGTTTTGGGAGGGTTGGGCGCGAAAGGCGGGACTGATTCTGATGCAGACCTGGCAGAGGGGATTTATTTGGACGATAACACCCGGGGAGTTTTGGTTACACAAAATACAGTAGCCCATGTCAACGGGAAAGGGATCTATCTGCATAATGCAAGTGATATAGAGATCGTAGATAATCTCGTATATGACTGTCAGGTGCAGCTAAAAATTGTCCATGACAGCTTGGGTAAGCCGGTTAGGGGGATTAAAGTCGAGCATAATTTTCTTTCCAGCACCGGAGAAAGGGAGATTATCTATTCTATATCTTCTATTAAAAAGGACATTGACCAAATTGGAGTTAGTTTGAATAATTACTTTTTGGATCCTTACAATGCTGAATTGGTTTTTGAATCCAAGGATCCTGACCGTTCGCATAGTGTACTGAGGAATTTTTCCAATTGGAAAGATGCATTCGGGTATGATGAGTCTTCTACGCTGCTGGATTTCAACCTAAACAGGGTAAGGATAATCAAGGAAGTAGTGTTGAAGGAAAGCAATTTTAGTAGGGATATTAGCTTGGTGACCGGGACGTATAAAGGGGAGTCTAAATGGATTGATTCCGGTTTGGATCGGGGAACCTGGGGTATCTATCCGGATTCTCAGGAGTCGACTCTTTGCTATGTGCCAATTGGCACTATAAGGGAAGGAGATAAAATATTGGTGGATATGGAGGTTAAAAGTGCCCATGATAATCTTGGGGTAGAGCTTTTTCTGGAGAAAACGTTTAACCATAATCAACAGCAGGCAATTTCTTATTTTAGTCCTTCTTCAGGAAGAAAAAGAGTGAGCGTTTTTTTGGATGCACTAGTCAGTGAGGATAGTGAGAGCTTGGTGCTTCGTGTTCCACCTGAAATTGGGTCACTTTTTATTGACAATTTGAAGATTTCGAAGGTAACCGCGAAACAGGAGTCGGATCAGCTTTTCTTTAAGTATAATTACTCTGATAGAGCAGTCTCTTATCCATTAAAAGGATCCTATAAAGATGGGAAGGGACATGTTTATACTGGGACTGTATCCATCGCACCTTACAGATCCTTACTTCTTGTGAAAGAAAAAGAATGAGTGGGCGAGCCTTGAAATTCTTGATAAAATTGGCTGAATTAACATTTTTGCATTCTTGATTGGTTCAAAGAGTACTTTTCAAATCAAATCGAGATGATGTCCGGTAAGTGGATGTTGTATGTTTTTCCCACTTTTTAACTAAAGAAATCTCAAGGATTTTGACAAAAACTCAAAAATGTAACCCTTGGATGGGTATCAGCGTTGATATAGTTTGGAGGATTTACTTGGGGCGATTTTTAGATTTGAGAGACTTCGGAGTTTACGTAATCTTTCCACAAAGTGAGGGCAGCATCTACATGTTGGGTTTTTTTGTGCGCCCGTAAAAGTATAAAGGTTTCATATTTAATTAGATTCTGTTATTAGTATAAGTAAAAATAACATTTTTTTTGTTGGTAATAGTTAGAATTTGTTCCTCTGCAGAGCTGATGTTCTTATCGAAATAGTTGATTCCATGCGATTTTATTTTTTACGTTTATTGAATAAGTAAGCAGTGTCCCGATAATCTGTGGTCAAGATCATACTTCGTACACGAACATCAGATTTGCTTATAAAAGCATTTCAGTGTGGGTTAAGAATTTAAATAGAAAATTTTGGATTTCATGAATTTTTTATCGCCATTACAAAAAAGGATACGCTTGTACTTTTGGATGTATTTTGTTATTTCCATTCCCACGCAATAATAGATTTCTTAACACACAATTAAACTACTTACTGACGAGTAAGAAGATATAAACTATTGACCTAATCATGGCTGATAGGGTTTTTCGGTGGGCAGGTAATTTTCGACAGTTGAAAAATTACCTGTATGTCCTGTCCTGCTTCCGGCAGAAAAGAGATGAGCTAATTACTTTTACTTTAGTTAATACTATTGATTTAATTAAACAATTAAAATCCTTTTCTTCTCTTTGCTATTTACTATCAACTTTACCTCAATAGCTAGAACGAGAAAGTGATTTAACCTGTAAAAAAATGCAACTTTTTTTGATCCGATGATTTATTGCAGATAATGATCAGGGAAATAGCCGGTGACTTACTCTGCCTCAGGCAAGAAAACTGCCAACATAAGGAGCGTAAATCTGAATAAAGCAAAGAGAGTCCTAATGGCAGAGATGATTCCAAAGTCACCAGCCGCTCAAACCAAGAGTTTAATTGTTGTTTTTTTAATTTTTTTTTACGATTTCATAAATTTTATTCATTTTCACCTAGATAAATATTAGTTAATTTTCTTTTTTATCTGATTTACAGTTGATTATATATTAATTTCCTTTGGAAAATTATTTTATGTCATACCTTTTGGGTCACTTATTTTAGTGTTTTAGATTCTTATAACCTATATAATTAGGTATTATGAGGTTTTTCTTTCAAAAATACTCCTCTTTTAATTTTAGTTCTGACGATTATTTGTGAATACTTCTTCAATGATTTATGAAATGCATAATTTATTGTTTAAAATTCTATTTAATTGATGATAAATCAATGTTAAGTTTTTTGTCATTTATTTTTATTGAGTATGGTGATATTGAAGATTCTTTATTTTGATTTTAACGATTGTAGATAGAAGCTAATTTATTGTATTTCATTATTTAAACTAATGAGAAAGGAGGTTTGTTTAAATTTCCTTAGATAGTTCTTGTTTACTTCTTGTGTGTATGTTTTTTTGGAAAAAAGTTATTTCTTTGAATTAACCTAGGAAGATTTCTAAAATCAACTGGCTGGGAAATTGGGAATAGTTCAATAAATCCTCCTTCAATTTTTAACCTATTCATGAAAAAAACCGTACATACCCGGCCTAAGAACAGGCATGATGAAAAGCTAAATCTTTTAAGGAAAAGCGTTTTTATTTTTATGTTCTTAGTTGGGTTTGTTACGTCTTCATGGGCAACTGATTATTATTTTTCCAGTTCTTCAGGGGACGATAGTCGATCAGCTGGACAAGCTCAAAATTCCTCCACACCGTGGCGAAGTATAGATAAGCTTAATTCGATATCGAGCGAACTTAGACCTGGAGATAGAGTGCTTTTTAAAAGTGGGGATACCTTTTATGGGTCCATTCTTGTTAGCCGAGGAGGAAGTTCTGGGAATCCCATCACGTACACATCATATGGTGTGGGAGAAAAGCCTATTATTACCTCCATGGTGCGAGTTTCAAACTGGGTTTCTAGAGGAAATGGAGTATATGAAGCAAGTTTATCAACTATAGATTCATCACCGCTTCATATTTTGTCGCTCAATGGTGATCTTATGGAAGTGGGTAGGTACCCAAATGCGGGATCTGCCAACGATGGGTATTTGACGATTTCCGGTGTCAACAACAATCTAAGTATTCAAGGGGAAAATATGCCCGGTAATTACGTTGGAGGGGAGATTGTGATCAGGAAAAATGATTGGATCATAGACAGACATGAAATTTCTTCTAACTCCGGCAGTACGATAAATTTTTTAACAAACTCTACTACCGGCTATAGCCCGCAGAGAGGGTATGGGTATTTTGTCCAAAATCATATCAATACCCTCGATCAATATGGGGAATGGGCATATTCGAAGAACGATAAAAAGCTGTACGGTTATTTTGGAGGGCAAGATCCCAACGGTCTGGATGTCCAAGTGGCTACTAGAGAACATTTAATTAATGTTAGCAAATACATCCAGAATCTAGCTTTTAGTAACCTGAGCTTAAAGGGAGCCAATGTAAATATTTTGAATGTAGAAAATTCCGGAAATGTCCAGGTGGTTAATTGTCAGTTGATGTTTGCAGGACGCAATGGAATCTATGCGCACACAACTCCTGATATTTTGGTTAGAAACAATGAGATAGATTATTCACTGAGTGGTGGATTGTTTTTTCCTTTTGGAACGGAAAGGTCTGTAATAGAAGATAATACTATCGATCATACCATGCCTTTCCAGGGAATGGCTAGTAGTAGTGATCTTAAAGGGGTTGGGATATACATTTCGTCAGATGCAAATAATTCTAAAGTAACCAGAAATAAAATTTATAATACAGGCTTTAACGGTATACATTTTGGCGGAAATTATACAATTATCAAAAATAATCTCATTGATACCTATTGCCTTCGCAAGCAAGACGGGGCAGGGATATATACTAATTCAGACGGGCTGAAGACTTCGAACAATGTGGGGAGAGAGATTGTTGGCAATATAGTTTTGAGAGGCATAGGGGCTGTAGGAGGATCTCGTGTAAATTATAGGTTAGCGGAAGGCATTTATTTAGATGATAATTCCATGGGGATTAAAGTTTATAATAATACGGTGTATGATGTAAGTGGTAAGGGATTGTATATTCATAACAATAGGGACATAGAGATTTATAATAATGTTTTCTATAAAATACCTGTCCAGTTAAACGTAACTCATGATACCTATGGAGATGCTGTGAGAGGGTTACGTGTCGAAGGAAATCAGTTTTCTAACGTGTTTGACGGTGAAATACCATACGCTGTGGCATCCATACAGAATGATGTCAAGGATATTGGGATTTCAGACAATAATTATTTTTTGGATCCTTTTGGTGTTGAGCTTATGTTCAGAAGCCAAAGTCCAAGTGATGGGCCTTTAGGCACGAGGAGTAATTTGCAAAACTGGACTTCAAAATATGGGTTTGAGCAAAACTCGAAAAAACCTGAATTTAACCATGAAAAGTTTATAGTTAAAAGTTCATCTACTATTAAGGAGAGTGACTTCAGCTCTAATTTAAATATCATTGCAGGAACATATAATGTGACCTCTGAACTTTCGACGGGTATCGATGGTGGAGTATGGAGAATTGATTCCGGACAGTCTACAAACGGGTCTGCGTTTATTCAGATTGGATCTGTTACTGCGGGGGATGAAATTTTGATAGAGTTTGACACTAAAAGTACCTCAATAAATCAGGCCGTTGAACTTCTTCTTGAGAAGACTTTCAACCAAAATCAAGAAGGAAGCATTTATAATTTTGTTACTTCCAATGAGGTGAAGAAAGTTAAGCTCCTTTTGAAGGCACGGGCAAGTGCATCTGGTGAAAGTATTGTATTTAGATTCCCACAAGCTCTTCAGGGTTTGCTTATAGACAATCTTAAGATTTCAAAAGTAGAGACTGAAGCAGTTAGAATTGAGGATTATGTCTTTTTTCAATATAATTACTCAAATAATGCCATTTCCTATCCGCTTTCAGATACTTATAAAAATGGAAAGGGTGAAGTATTTAAAGGATCTGTAAGTATTCCTGCATACGGCTCTGTTTTGTTGGCTAAGACTGAAAAAGAAGAGGAGGAGATTAATCTACCGCCTAGTATTTTAATTTTAGAACCTGTTAATGAGCAGGTATTTTTAGAAGGGGACGAGATATTAATAAAAACTGAAGCCTCAGACCCTGAAGAGAAGCTCTCCAAAGTTGAGTTTTATTATGGAGGGGAACTGATCGGAGAGGTTTCCGTTGCTCCATTTGAGTTGGTTTGGAATAACGCTCCACTTGGCTCACATGAATTGATGGCCAAGGTATTCGATGAAGGAGGGTTGACGGCTGAGTCGTCCACAGTTACAGTGACAGTGGAAGCAGCTCCTGTGGAGAATCAAGCCCCGTCGGTCGCGATAGTTTCTCCGGCCAACAGCCAAAGCTATATAGAAGGCGAGGAAGTGGTGATCAAAGCAGATGCCTCCGATCCTGAAGAAGAGATTTCCAAAGTTGAGTTTTATTATGGAGGGGAACTGATTGGAGAGGTTTCCGCTGCTCCATTTGAGATGGTTTGGAATAATGCTCCACTTGGCACTCATGAATTGATGGCCAAGGTATTCGATGAAGGAGGATTGACTGCCGAGTCGTCCAGAGTTACAGTTATGGTAGAAGCAGCTCCTGTGGAGAACCAAGCTCCTTCGGTTGCGATAGTTTCTCCGGCCAACAACCGAAGCTATACAGAAGGCGAGGAAGTGGTGATCAAAGTCGATGCTTCTGATCCTGAAGAGAAGCTCTCCAAAGTTGAGTTTTATTATGGAGGGGAACTGATCGGAGAGGTTTCCGCTGCTCCATTTGAGATGGTTTGGAATAATGCCCCACTTGGTTCACATGAATTGATGGCCAAGGTATTCGATGAGGGAGGCTTGACGGCTGAGTCGTCCAAGATTACAGTTACAGTGGAAGCTGCACCTATTGAGAACCAAGCTCCTTCGGTTGTGATAGTTTCTCCTACCGACAACCAAAGCTATATAGAAGGTGAGGAAGTGGTGATCAAAGCCGATGCTTCTGATCCTGAAGACGAAATTTCCAAAGTTGAGTTTTATTATGGAGAAGAGCTGATCGGAGAGGTTTCCGCTGTTCCGTATGAGCTGGTGTGGAATAATGCTCCACTTGGTTCGCATAAATTGATGGCCAAGGTATTCGATGAAGGAGGATTGGCCGCTGAGTCGTCCAAGGTTACAGTGACAGTAGAAGCTGCACCTATTGAGAACCAAGCTCCTTCGGTTACGATAGTTTCTCCGGCCAACAACCAAAGCTATATAGAAGGCGAGGAAGTGGTAATCAAAGCCGATGCTTTTGATCCTGAAGATGAAATTTCCAAAGTTGAGTTTTACTATGGCGGGGAACTGATCGGAGAGGTTTCCGCTGCTCCATTTGAGCTGGTTTGGAATAATGCCCCGCTTGGTTCACATGAATTGATGGCCAAGGTATTCGATGAAGGAGGGTTGACGGCTGAGTCGTCCACAGTTACAGTGACAGTGGAAGCAGCTCCTGTGGAAAACCAAGCTCCTTCGGTTGCGCTAGTTTCTCCTACCAACAACCAAAGCTATATAGAAGGCGAGGAAGTGGTAATCAAAGCCGATGCTTTTGATCCTGAAGATGAAATTTCCAAAGTTGAGTTTTACTATGGCGGGGAACTGATCGGAGAGGTTTCCGCTGCTCCATTTGAGCTGGTTTGGAATAATGCCCCGCTTGGTTCACATGAATTGATGGCCAAGGTATTCGATGAGGGAGGCTTGACGGCTGAGTCGTCCAGGGTTACAGTTCTGGTAGAAGCAGTTCCTGTTGAGAATCAAGCCCCATCTGTTTCGATAATTGCCCCAAGTGATAATCATATTTTTATTCAGGGATACGATGTTGTGATCAAAGCAGATGCTTCAGACCCTGACGGAGAGATCTCCAAAGTTGAGTTTTATTATGGAGAAGAGCTGATCGGAGAGGTTTCCGCTGCTCCGTATGAGCTGGTGTGGAATAATGCTCCACTTGGTTCACATGAATTGATGGCCAAGGCATTCGATGAAGGAGGATTGACTGCCGAGTCGTCAAGAGTTACAGTTCTGGTAGAAGCAGCTCCTGTGGAGAACCAAGCTCCTTCGGTTGCGCTAGTTTCTCCGGCCAACAACCAAAGCTATATAGAAGGCGAGGAAGTGGTGATCAAAGCCGATGCTTCTGATCCTAAAGATGAAATTTCCAAAGTTGAGTTTTATTATGGCGAAGAGCTGATCGGAGAGGTTTCTGCCGCTCCATATGAACTGGTATGGAATAATGCCCCGGTTGGTTCACATGAATTGATGGCCAAGGTATTCGATGAGGGAGGCTTGACGGCTGAGTCGTCCAGGGTTACAGTTCTGGTAGAAGCAGTTCCTGTAGAGAACCAAGCTCCTTCGGTTGCGATAGTTTCTCCTACCGACAACCAAAGCTATACAGAAGGCGAGGAAGTGGTGATCAAAGCAGATGCTTCTGATCCTGACGGAGAGATCTCCAAAGTTGAGTTTTATTATGGAGGGGAACTGATCGGAGAGGTCTCCTCAGCTCCATATGAGCTGATTTGGAATAATGCCCCGGTTGGTTCACATGAATTGATGGCCAAGGTATTCGATGAGGGAGGCTTGACTGCTGAATCAGAAGAGGTTTCAATCCTGGTTATAGAAAGCTTCTCGGAGGAACCTGGAGAAGGAAACCAAGCTCCTTCGGTTGTGATAGTTTCTCCTACCGACAACCAAAGCTATATAGAAGGCGAGGAAGTGGTGATCAAAGCAGAAGCTTCCGATCCTGACGGAGAGATCTCCAAAGTTGAGTTTTATTATGGAGGGGAACTGATTGGAGAGGTTTCCGCTGCTCCATACGAACTGGTGTGGAATAATGCTCCACTTGGGTCTCATGAATTGATGGCCAAGGTATTCGATGAGGGAGGCTTGACGGCTGAGTCGTCCAGAGTTACAGTTCTGGTAGAAGCAGTTCCTGTAGAGAACCAAGCTCCTTCGGTTGCGATAGTTTCTCCTACCGACAACCAAAGCTATATAGAAGGTGAGGAAGTGGTGATCAAAGCCGATGCTTCCGATCCTGACGGAGAGATCTCCAAAGTTGAGTTTTATTATGGAGGGGAACTGATTGGAGAGGTTTCCGCTGCTCCATACGAACTGGTGTGGAATAATGCTCCACTTGGTTCACATGAATTGATGGCCAAGGTGTTCGATGAAGGAGGATTGACTGCCGAGTCGTCCAGAGTTACAGTTATGGTAGAAGCAGCTCCTGTTGAGAACCAAGCTCCTTCGGTTGCGCTAGTTTCTCCGGCCAACAACCAAAGCTATATAGAAGGCGAGGAAGTGGTGATCAAAGCAGAAGCTTCCGATCCTGACGGAGAGATCTCCAAAGTTGAGTTTTATTATGGAGGGGAACTGATTGGAGAGGTTTCCGCTGCTCCATACGAACTGGTATGGAATAATGCTCCACTTGGTTCTCATAAATTGATGGCCAAGGCATTCGATGAAGGAGGCTTGACTGCTGAATCAGAAGAGGTTTCAATCCTGGTTATAGAAAGCTTCTCGGAGGAACCTGGAGAAGGAAACCAAGCTCCTTCGGTTCTGATAGTTTCTCCAGCCAACAACCAAAGCTATACAGAAGGCGAGGAAATGGTGATCAAAGCCGATGCTTCTGATCCTGAAGATGAAATTTCCAAAGTTGAGTTTTATTATGGAGATGAGTTAATCGGAGAAGTTTCCGCTGCTCCATATGAATTGGTTTGGAATAATGCTCCACTTGGTTCTCATAAATTGATGGCCAAGGTATACGATGATGGAGGATTAACGGCTGAATCCGAAGAGGTTTTAATACAGGTTATAGAACTTTTGGATAGACCTGGGGCAGGAAACCAAGCTCCATCTGTTTCGATAATTGCTCCAAGTGATAATCATATTTTTATTCAGGGATATGATGTTGCGATCAAAGCAGATGCTTCAGACCCTGACGGTGAGATTTCAAAAGTCGAGTTTTATTATGGAGAAGAGCTGATCGGAGAGGTTTCCGCTGCTCCATATGAATTGGTTTGGAATAATGCTCCACTTGGTTCTCATAAATTGATGGCCAAGGTATACGATGATGGAGGATTAACGGCTGAATCCGAAGAGGTTTTAATACAGGTTATAGAACTTTTGGATAGACCTGGGGCAGGAAACCAAGCTCCATCTGTTTCGATAATTGCTCCAAGTGATAATCATATTTTTATTCAGGGATATGATGTTGCGATCAAAGCCGATGCTTCCGATCCTGACGGTGAGATTTCAAAAGTTGAATTTTATTATGGAGAAGAGTTGATTGGTGAAGTTTCTGCCGCTCCATATGAACTGGTATGGAATAATGCCCCGGTTGGTTCACATGAATTGATGGCCAAGGTATTCGATGAGGGAGGCTTGACAGCCGAGTCGTCCAGAGTTACAGTGACTGTGGAAGCAGCTCCTGTTGAGAACCAAGCCCCATCTGTTTCGATAACAGCTCCATCTGATAATCATATCTTTATTGAGGGAAATGAGATTAGGATAAAAACAGAAGCCTCTGACCCTGATGGTGAGATCACCAAAGTTGAGTTTTATTATGGAGATGAGTTAATCGGAGAAGTTTCTGCCGCTCCATATGAGTTGGTTTGGAATAATGCTCCACTTGGTTCTCATAAATTGATGGCCAAGGCATTCGATGATGAAGGATTGACGGCTGAATCGGAAGAGATTTTAATACAGGTTATAGAACTTTTAACGGATGAACCTGGGCAAGAGAACCAAGCCCCTTCTATTTCGATCACGGCTCCGACCAACAGAGAGACCTTTATCGAGGGTCAGGATATTGTATTCTCTGCCAATGCCTCGGATCCTGAGGGTGAAATCGCTTGGGTAGAATTCTATTATGGAGCGAAGATGATCGGCTTGGTAACTGAGGCTCCTTATCAGGTCATTTGGAAAGATGCTCCTGTCGGCACTCATGAACTGAAAACCAAAGTATTCGATAAAGGAGGATTGACCGCTGAGTCTACAAGAATTACGGTTACGGTAACCCCTTCTTCTGTGGAGAACCAAGCTCCTTCGATTTCGATCACAGCTCCGACCAACAAACAGAGCTTTGTCGAGGGTCAGGATATTGTATTCTCTGCCAATGCTTCAGATCCTGAAGGTGAAATTGCTTGGGTGGAATTCTATTACGGAGAGCAGATGATCGGTTTGGTAAGCAATGCTCCTTATCAGGTCATCTGGAAAGACGCCCCGCTTGGATCACATGAACTGAAGACCAAAGTATTCGATAAAGAAGGATTGACTGCTGAGTCTACAAGAATTACGGTTACAGTAATCCCTGCTTCTGTGGAGAACCAAGCCCCTTCGATTTCGATCACGGCTCCGACCAACAAACAGAGCTTTATCGAGGGTCAGGATATTGTATTCTCTGCCAATGCCTCGGACCCTGAGGGAGAAATTGCTTGGGTAGAATTCTATTACGGAGAGCAGATGATCGGTTTGGTAAGCAAGGCCCCTTATCAGGTCATCTGGAAAGACGCTCCTGGTGGCACTCATGAACTAAAAACCAAAGTATTCGATAAAGGAGGATTGACTGCTGAGTCTAGAAGAATTACGGTTACGGTAACCCCTTCTTCCGTGAAGAACCAAGCCCCTTCGATTTCGATCACGGCTCCGGGCAACAAACAGAGCTTTATCGAGGGTCAGGATATTGTATTCTCAGCCAATGCCTCGGACCCTGAGGGAGAAATTGCTTGGGTGGAATTCTATTACGGAGAGCAGATGATCGGTTTGGTAAGCAAGGCTCCTTACCAAATCATTTGGAAAGACGCTCCTGTTGGCACTCATGAACTGAAAACCAAAGTATTCGATAAAGGAGGATTGACTGCTGAGTCTAGAAGAATTACGGTTACGGTAACCCCTTCTTCCGTGGAGAACCAAGCCCCTTCGATTTCAATCACGGCTCCGGGCAACAAACAGAGCTTTATCGAGGGTCAGGATATTGTATTTTCTGCCAATGCCTCGGACCCTGAGGGAGAAATTGCTTGGGTAGAATTCTACTACGGAGAGCAGATGATCGGTTTGGTAAGCAAGGCTCCTTATCAGGTCATCTGGAAAGACGCTCCTGTTGGCACTCATGAACTGAAAACCAAAGTATTTGATAAAGGAGGATTGACTGCTGAGTCCACACGGATTACAGTGACCGTCAAAGCTGCTTCCGTGGAGAACAAAGCCCCTTCGATTTCGATCACTGCTCCCACCAACAAACAGACCTTTATTAAGGGTCAGGATATTGTATTCTCTGCCAATGCAACAGATCCTGAGGGAGAAATTGCTTGGGTAGAATTCTACTACGGGGATGAAATGATAGCTTTAATCACTCAGAAACCCTTTGAAGTAGTTTGGAAGAACGCTCCTATCGGGAACCATATTCTAAAAACCAAGGTGTTTGATCTCAGTGGCAAATCTGCTGAATCCAAAAGAGTTAATATTGAGGTAAAGGAGGCTAGTGCATCTATAGAAAGCAAGATAAAACTGGTTAGTCCAAGGATGCATCACCAATTCATCTCTTCTGAGATTATTGAAATAGAAGTTGAAGCAAAAGATTTGGTTTATGACAGTATTCAAGTTTTAGTTAATGGGGTGAGGATTGCTAGCTCCGACAAGCTGATTTTTGAGTTGCCGGCAAACGTCATGTCTCCGGGAGATAATATAATTACAGTCACTGCTTGGCTAGATGGGGTTGCCCAATCGTCTGATTGGGTTTCTGTGAGAATCTTGGCTACTAATTCCAACCCACAAAAAAATCCCGTAATTACGCCCGGAGAGGCAGCATATACTTATGAAATAGGACCTGTACCTACATCGGATTTGTTAAATATCTATTTTGAGAATATGTACCAAAATGAAGATATTGAAATCACGATTTACGATATGAACGGCGCTATACAAAAGGTAATTGAAACAAACACATCGATGGAATCAATTGCCTTGGATGTAAAAAATTATAGTGCAGGAGCTTATTTGATCAGGATTGTAGGGAAAGTCTATGTGTACGAATTAAAACGGTTTGTTAAATATTAGGGTAGATAATCAATCATGCCCACAATGAATAATGTAGGTGGATTTTTGCGCTAATTAAAAGGGACTCTTCTTTTGGGGAGTCCTTTTATTACGTCTGATAGTAAGTTGACATGGAAGTATTGGATCCTTTCTTAGTCATGAATTCGCAAAGCAAATAGCCAGAATTCCCGCAAAGGGAAACAGGATCCCCTTATTCTTATACGTCTACTCGAAAACCATTAGGAAGAAAACTGCTGAGATATCTTTTTAAAACATGCAAATAGATATAAGCAGTATCAAAAAGATGCTTGTAAAAAAATCATTTAGAAAAACGATGGACTTTCAATCTACTATAGATTTCATTTTCAGCATGCCCTACTTAAACCTATTTATAGAAAGCAGCTGTTAATTCTTGGTACCTGTCCATTCACCGCTTAAGTTGTACAAAGAAAAAGTCCATTCCCCATTCGCAACGTTTTCAGACATGTTTCCCGTAAAAACAGCCCCGCTTGATACAGATCCCGAAGCAACATTTACGCTCCCGTTTTTTTTCACTTCTCCGGTAACCTCAAATTCGGAGTTAAGAAGCTGTGAAGATATGATACCACTAATTTTCCCGCTGGGATGAACTTGCAGGACCCAAGTCCCATTGTCGTCGATTCCGGTATATTCTCCTGTCCAGGTTCCTTGAAATTCAGATATATAATGTTCGTCCTTTTCTTTTTCAGAACAGGAGAAAATTGTTGTTGCAGTTAGTATCAGTAGCAATTTTGCAATAAATTTCATAAGAGTCCGGAGATAGTAGATGGGTATTTAGCCAACGCTAAAAGCGTGTTGAGCCTTTAATCAAAAATCAAATATGTTACATTTACATGTTAATTGAAAGAAGTTATTTGATTTTGGCTAAAATTTAAATCCCCGAACGACACTTTTTATAGCGTATTTCTTTTTCTTTAGAATGTTATGGTTTGATATTTTATTGTGCTGAGATGTTTCTGGATCTAAAATTAGTGTCTATGTTCATTGTTGAGCACTTTGTGCGATCATTGCTTAAGTTATAGTAATTGCTCACTTAATTTGCTTTAGGTGAAGTGATTTCAGAAGAGTTTTTATTGTCGCATGTTATTATGTGACAATTGTTCTTTATGTCTTATTCTGATTCATAGTAATTCTGATTTATTAAATAGAAGGGTTCTGAATGGTTTCCACAGATTCGAAAAGGAAAGTTTTTTCTACCGGATAAAGTGGAGAAAGGAACAAAGGATTTGGTAAACTTTATCATTTAGGTCGCTTCGTCCTGCCCTGATCGGGCAGGCAACGAAGGACGGCCTGCCCGATCAGAAGGGGTCTCTTTACCTGATAAGTACGCGAAAATTCTTTCAGCTCTATAGAGTTGAAAGATAGGTATCGGAGGTTTCGGCTGTTTTGTGCTTTTCCGGGTTCTCCAGAAATGTCATATAATCTGTTACATATTCTTCGACATAGGCCAAAGTGGTATCATCTACAGTTCTTTCCAATGCAAAAGTCCCGTCTGTGCTTGCTATAGCATTGGAGGCTACTCCATAGATGGGATAATGCCCTTGGTAAACAATACGTAAATAATCAAATGTTAGGAAAAGCGGATGAATGATCTTTTCCAGTGCGTAATCTCCGGTAGCACTCTCTTGGTCAATTCCCGCAGAAACTGCAAGAGCTACTTTTTTTCCACCCAATTTATATCCGCTTGATCTTCCATATGCCCAATTGTAGGTCAGTACTTCGTCCATCCATTTTTTTAAGAAAGAGGGGACATTAAACCAATAAATCGGAAATTGAAATACTACCCGGTCAAACGATTCGATAAGTTCTTGTTCCCTCTTTACATCAATTTTTTCATCGGGATAGCTAGCGTACAAATCGTGTATTTTAAACTTATCAGGCCTCTTGTTTAATTCCTGAATCAGGCGCTTGTGGACGACAGACTGTTTTAAATTGGGGTGAACCACAATTACAAGTATTTGCATCTTTTAAGCGAGTTTATAATGAAGTTGCACAATGCCCGATTTTTCAATTTCCTTAAATCCAAGGAGCTGTAAATTTTGAAATTTGCCCTCACTGGATTTTAGTTTGAGTCCTTCTTCTAGGTAAGGTTCAATATTAATCACCATCTCGTCAATGAGATTTTGGGCAAGAAATGCATTGGCCAAAGTTACTCCTCCGATTATAAAAGCGCTGCTATAACCTTTGAGATTTAAATAGTCCAACGCCTCCCTAGGGGATCTTGCTGTCTGCACCTCTGCCAATATGCTTTCGGTAGACACGACCACGACATCAAGTCCATCAAAGACCTTTCCGTCGTTGAAAATCTCGTAGGTTTTACGTCCCATTACAATGTTTCCTGCTTCTAGTGCCTGTTTATTTAGATCGTCAAGTTCTTCTTGTATGGGCAATTGTCCGGTTTCACTGCTTCCATAATTGCCATTTGCGGTGAGTCCAGAATAGAGGATTGCTTTCATGATGATAATTAGTTGAATATGAATTAGTAAAGTAAAAGTAATATATTCACCTCATAATCTGTATATTTACTACCAATTGTAAGGTACTAACAAAAATGTAAGTAATGACCAAAATAAAAGAAACGTCCGCCCACTTTGAAAATAAGCAATGTTTAACTGATTGTTGTTCGACTATTTATGCCACCGATCTTCTAAGCGGTCAATGGGTATTGGCTATATGCTGTGTATTGGAAAATGGCAAAATGAGATTCGGTGAATTAAAAAAGAGCGTTCCAGGTATCACCGAGAGAATGCTTACGCTTCAATTGAGAAAAATGGAAGCCAATAAACTTGTAAAGCGTACGGTGTATGCAGAAGTGCCTCCTCGGGTAGAATATGAAATGACTTCTATCACCCGTGAATTGGATCCCGTAATCAAGCAATTACAGGCTTGGGGTGAGAAACACAAAAAAATGATGGGGAAGTAAAGAAAGCTCTATAAATATGTTTGTATTCGCTTTTCTGCCAGCGTTTACGGGAGAGAGAAACGGATATTCGCCGATAAAAAGGAATAGTAGAGACTTGCAAAACCGCCGGGATTGATTGGTGAACCCTATAAGCAGAAAGAAATTAATGTAGCAAGTTTCGGGTTTTCAGTCTTTGAGCACTTCCCAATCTTTGTATCAGGATTAAAACACAATTCAATGCAAAGATTCAACGACAAATTCGCTCTTATCACAGGCGGAACAAACGGGATGGGGTATGCTACTGCCCGGCAATTCATCTCCGAAGGCGGTACCGCAATCATTACCGGCCGAAGTGAAAAAACAGTAAACCAAGCTTTGGAAAGCTTAGGAGACAGGGCTTTGGGAATAGTCTCCAATGCGGGAAATATACAGGATATCTTCCTGCTACAGGAGCAGGTGAAAAAATATACGGCAAATCTGGATTTACTGTTTGTGAATGCTGGGTATGGCAAGTTTGCCTCCATTAAGGATGTGGACGAAGGCCATTTTGACGAACTTTTCAATTTGTTGGTTAAGGGCACTTTTTTTACAGTTCAGCAAATTTTACCGCTTATGCGGGAAGGCAGTGTCCTAATTCTCAATACTTCTGTAGTTACCGAAATGGCTGTTGAAAATTTCTCCATTTATACAGCTGCTAAATCAGCAGTGCAGTCATTTATCAAAACATTTGCTGCTGAATGTTCTGTCAAAGGAATTCGGGTGAATGGAATCAGCCCAGGTTATATCAAAACCAATAGCTTTAACAATACAGGCTTAAGTCCTGACCAAATTGAAGGAGCTATTCAAAGCATAATTCCTACAATACCTTTCAAGCGCTTTGGTGAACCAGCAGAAATAGCCCATGCGGTACTTTTTCTCGCATCCTCCGAGGCCTCTTACATTCACGGAACGGAATTAACAGTAGATGCAGGGTTTTCAACTACCAGATAATGGAAAATCAGTTAAAAGACACAGATTGGAATTTGATCAAAGGCGAAATGAATGAAAAAGGATTTTCGATCATTCCAAAGTTCATCACGGAACAAGATTGCGAGGATTTAAAAGCAAATTATGACAACCCAACTGCATACAGAAAAAGGGTGGTGATGGAACGGCATCGCTTTGGTCTGGGGGAGTACAAATATTTCAACTATCCGCTGCCTGATATTATCCGCCAAATCAGAACAGAATTATATTCACAGCTTGCTCCCATTGCCAATGCATGGTTTAAGGTCTTGAATATGGATCGAAAATTCCCTCAACACCATGCCGAACTATTGCAGCAGTGCAGGGAAAATGATCAGCAAAAAGCCACTGCCTTGATTTTGAAATATGGCAAAGGAGGCTTCAATACTCTTCATCAGGATTTATATGGTGATATTTATTTTCCGATTCAAGTGGTGTTATTTCTGAACGAACCTGAAAAAGATTATTCAGGCGGAGAATTCGTGTTGACGGAGCAGGTCCCAAGGGCCCAATCCAAAGCTATCGTACTGAAGCCCGGAAAAGGAGACATGCTTATTTTTACGACCAACTTTAGGCCTGTAAAAGGAACACGGGGATATTATCGGGTCAATATGAAACATGGCGTGAGTGAAGTCCACAGTGGAGAGCGTCATACATTGGGGATTATTTTTCATGACGCGAAGACCTAGGAAATGATCCCTCACGACGAAATAACCAATGAGGACTTGCGATACAAAATCCAACGCCGTGTAATTAGTTTTGGTGGAAATCGGAAGCTTAAAATTTATGGAACTTTGGCCTGTCGCTCCGGAAAGCGTTTGAAAAGGGAGTCCAGAGTATTCTTTTTTTCAGAAGAAGAGGCTCTACAGTATGGGTATCGTCCTTGTAGTCATTGTTTGAGAAAAAATTATCGAAATTGGAAACAATCAATGCTTTGATAATGATGTAGATGTGCTTCAAACGATCAGAGTTATCGAAAGAGGAAAAATGGCAAAATCACCTGCCTTCTTTGTCTTTTTTACCTCTTTTGCCGCACTGACCTGTCCGCTAGATTTGTATAAATTCATTTATAATCAAAATCCGGTAAGAAATGAGAATTGTAATTCTGGCAGGAAGTATAAGGAAAAACAGAAAATCCATACAGGTGTGCCGTTACCTAGAGAAGCAGCTTTCCGGTCGTGGAGTGGAGATTGACCTAGTTGACCCATTGGATGACCCACTGCCCATTTTTGATGATTTTGCAGATGAAAATCCAGTTGTGCATAAAGCTGTCCAAAAGATGGAGAACCGATTGGGAATTGCCGACGCGATGGTTTTTGTGACCCCGGAATATAATGGAAGTTTTTCCGGAGTTTTGAAAAACACACTGGATTATTTCTGGAACGAGTTTTCCGGAAAACCGATTGGTGTTGCCGCTGTCTCTGCAGGTAAAATGGGAGGGATCAATGCGTCTGTCCAATTGCAGCATGTGGTTTTAAGTTTGGGAGCCTATCCCTTACCTGTCAAACTGCTAGTCCGGCGTGTAGACCATGTCTTTGATGATAACTTAAATCCTGTTGATGAGGAGTTTGTCAGAAATGCGGATAAATTCATTGACCAATTTTTATGGTTTGCCAATGCTGTTTCCACTGCAAAAAAACCGAAGAAATATGAAAATGTTAGCTGAATAATTTCTGTATATCTTCCTGTAAAATAATTTAGCTTGTGGTAATAGTGTTTGCATCTAATATAGACAATAAAGTCAAAGTGGATTTGGTATGTATGGAGATTCTTAAAATAGAAGGAGTCCAACATGTCAATGTGGATTTGGACGATTGGGAAAATGTACTGAGGGTGGAGTGTGGATTTGAAATACCTTCGACAGTTATTTATCAGACGGTATTCAGAATGGGATTTAGCTGTTTTGAACTAACTTAATACTTAATTATCGTTTTAATAACGTAGGGGATTTGGTAGTTGGGAAAAAATCAAATGATACCGATGGAGATAAAACAGCGATCTGACATTCTTGAAATAGAAACAGTTTTAAATAACTATGTCATCTATTGGAATACTCATGACATGGATTCTTGGGGCAGGTTATTTACAGATGATGTTGACTACATCAACAGAAATGGAGGCTGGTGGAAAAACAATGAGGATAATATTGCAGGCCATAAGCGAATCCATGAAATGTTGATCAAAACGGGGCAACCTAAAACTTTCAATCTTACATTAAGGAAAATAGAATTTATAAAACCTGAGGTGGCATTAGTTCAAGCCTTGAGCAATTGGTCCGGAATCAAGCCTTCTCACCCTGATAATCCACCGCAAGAAATGAATGGGATCATGACCTGCGTGTTTTTGAAGTTGGAGGGCAGATGGTTGATTAAGACTCTTCACAATACACTTATAGCTGAAAGTGATACAATTGAAGTAGCTAGCGTGAAGTTTTAATGGGGATCCGGTTATTGAGATATCTTTTCGTTTTCTGACTTTGCTGATTGTTTTTGTGTCCTGGTATTATAGACCGGCAGAAAGAAGAATCTCTAATGTAAACCCAAATTGACGTTCCTAAATTCTTTAGTTTTTTAGTGGCGAAAAAGTGAAAGTAACTATATCTAAGAAGCAAAATCATAAAGTGTAATTCTAATGAAAGAAAGAATCAAGTTTTCAGAAATCTCAACTGAATTGATCAATTTATTGATGCAAACAGAAGGTTATATCAAAAAATGCGGGATTCCGATTCAGCTTATTGAATTGATAAAATTCCGGGTTTCTCAAATTAATAACTGTGCTTATTGTCTGGATATGCATTTCAAAGAAGCCATACATCATGGAGAAAGTGAAATCAGACTTTATTCTCTTTCCGCTTGGAAGGAATGTTCCTATTATACAAACAAGGAGAGGGTTGCTTTGGAATTTGCTGAAACTTTGACCTTGATAAGTAGGAGGGATTTCAATAATGAACAGTTTCTAGAGCTTCGTGCTCATTTTTCGACCCAAGAGATAGCAGACTTGACTTTGATTATTAACCAGATAAATTTATGGAATCGGTACATGAAAGTACTTGGCACCGTTCCAGGCAACTATAAAGTTTTGCAGGAATCGTAAATAGCTTTATTTCATGGCTGAGAGTAAGAATACATTTTAGGTGAGCACTTCTTTTATAAGAAGGGCCCACTGGCTAAACCCAATCAGCCGGGTGGTGCCTAAGAAGACAAATTTCCTTAGAAAAATTAATAAATGTTCGCAAGCGCACAAAAAAGCTCCTGCTCGGACAGGTCTTTTATTGTGAAATACTGTTAAAACGAGTGAAAAGGCGTTTTTTGGTAATGGCACAATCTCTGAAAAGTATTGGTGGATTATACTTAAATCAATTCGCTATGACAATCTCAAAAATTACAGCCTTTGTCCTTCTTCTATTCTTGTTGGGCGCGGCAGTGCAAGCGCAAACTGATATCCGCACGCCGGGTTCTTTCCATGCTATTGAATCAAGCGGAAGCTGGGATGTTTTTATCACACTTGGATCCAAAGATGAAGTAAAGTTGGTGTCCCAAGGTTTTGATCTCGGGAAGGTAATCACTGAAGTGAAAAACGGAAAGCTTGAAATCTCACTGGAGAAAGGGAATCACAGAAATGTCAATTTTGAGGCTCACATCACGGTGAGAGAGCTCGAAAGCATAGGCTCAGGAGGTTCCGGTGACATGACTTTGACATCTGATATTTCTTCCGATAAATTCAACGTAGGTCAGTCCGGAAGTGGGAATGTGAAATTGCAAAAACTTAATGTGGGTTCACTCAATGTAGGAATGAGCGGCTCCGGAACGGTATCCATAGAGGGAGGAAGTGCTGAAACAGCTAATATTGGCCAGTCCGGTTCAGGAGATTTTAATGGACTTGAGTTGATGGCGAACTCTGTGAAAATCGGAAAATCCGGATCAGGGCATACATCCATAGGTGCAGGCGAAAATCTCACTGTGGGATCATCAGGATCCGGAAATGTGTATTACAGAGGCAATCCTGAGAATAAGAAAATCGGGAATTCCGGTTCCAGCAAGGTGATTAAGAAGTAGCAAGACTGAAGAATCAAGAAGTCAGAGCCCGGAAACAAGAGTTGGAGGTTAAAGCTTCCCGGATTTACCACCTCGCCACTTCAGCTTATTACAATCTTACAATTTTTAAATCCGCCACGGCAGACAAGTTCTTTCAATATTCCAATCATGACATCATGCTAAAAAACTATTTTAAAATACTCATTCGAAATACACGAAAAAATCCGCTGTACATGTTTATTAATGTGTTTGGATTAGCTGTGGGAATGGCAGTCAGTATTCTGATTTTTTTGTTTGTCCAGCATGAACTGAGCTATGATACGTATCATGCCAAATCGGAGAGAATATATAGGATTTCGAGGAGCTGGAGTAATGCTAACGGAGAGGTGAGCTTACATCTGGGGCATTTGGCTCCGCCTTTTGGTCCTATTATTAAGTCAAACTTCGAAGATGAGGTGGAAAAAGCCGTCAGATTTTTTAATACTGGGCTTTTGATTAAATCCGGTGCAAACACCTTTGTGGAAGATGAGTTTTTCTTTGCGGATCCCGAAGTGTTTGATGTGTTTTCCTGGAAAATGCTGGAGGGAGATCCTAAAGCCGGCCTTCTTGAATCAGATGGGGTTCTGATCTCTGAAGATATGGCCAAGAAATATTTTGGAGACTTGGGGGCTGTTGGCAAGGAGCTGCTGGCGGAAGTAGATGGCCTTAAAATGACTTTTCAGGTGCGGGGTGTTTTTGAGAATATTCCGGACAATTCGCATATGCATCCGGATTTTATTGCGTCTATGAATCCGGTGGTTGAATTTTACGGAGGCATGGAGCCGTTTATGAGTAATTTTGGTTCCAATAATTTCTCCACTTACGTATTATTGAAGGAAGGTGTCGATTACAACGTATTGGAATCCCGGTTTCCTGCCATGATTGATCGGACGATGGGAGAAGCCCAAGCAGGCATCCCCATGTCCAAAACTACCGCTCTGAGCCTATGGCCGCTGGAGGACATTCATTTATATTCTAATTTGGATTCAGAAATAGAGGCAAATAGCAACATTGACTACGTATTTGTCTACGTGGCGGTAGCCTTGTTTATCCTGTTGATAGCTTGTATCAATTTCATGAATCTCTCCACTGCCCGTTCTTCCCTGAGATCCATGGAAGTGGGAGTTCGTAAAGTCATGGGGGCAGACCGGGTGCGGTTGGTAAAGCAGTTTATGGGGGAATCCTTTGTGATGACGTTTATTTCATTATTTCTCGCAGTTATTATCGCCTACATCTTCTTGCCTGTTTTTGCAAGTTTCACACATAAGGAATTAAGTCTAAATTTTATTCAACACCCCGAATACCTTCTCGCATTGATAGGCTTGGCTATTGGCGTAGGATTATTGGCAGGTAGCTATCCTGCATTATTTCTATCGGGATTTTCTCCTTTCAAAGTTCTAAAAGGAACATTTAAAGTAGGAAAAGGCCATGAGAATTTTAGGTCAATATTGGTGGTGGGACAATTTGCCCTATCTGTCATGCTGATCGTAGCAGTGATCGTAGTGGTGCGTCAGCTTGATTTTATGCAGTCCAAAGACCTTGGTTTTGACAAGGAGGACATTGTGGTACTGCCGTCTAGCCCGATGATCAATGAAAACTATCAGATCATCAAAGACCGCCTATTGAATAACCCCGGAATCTCGGCAGTTTCTATTTCCAGTAGGGTGCCTTCAGGGAGATTATTGGACTCTCAGGGAGGAAGCGCAGAAATCAACGGAGAAATGTCCCAGTTGGATGTAAGGATTGCTGATATTCATGTAGGGCATGAGTTTTTAGACACCTACGGAATTCCGATTGTAGCCGGAAGGAACTTTGATTTCAAGATGGCAAGTGACTCCACAGAGGCATTTATCCTGAATGAATCAGCAATCAGGGAGATTGGTTGGTCATCCCCGGAGGAAGCCATAGGCAAGAAATTCAATTATGGTGGAAGAAGTGGTTTTGTAACAGGTGTGATGAAGGATTTTCATTTTGAATCATTGCACCAACCAATTGTTCCTATCGTATTTATGATCACTCAGGACAGATCCAGTAGGGTAAGTTTGAAAATAGGGAAAGCTACTAAAGAGAAAACACTGGCTTATCTTGAGTCAGAGTGGGCAGTGCTGCATGCGGGATTTCCTTTTGAACCGATATTTGTTGATGAGGGATTCAATAGGCAATACGAAGCTGAGCAGCGGGTTAAAACCATTTTCACTTTCTTCTCCGCATTGGCTGTGCTGATTTCAGTTCTGGGATTATTGGGACTGACGACTTTCGCTACTGAGCAGAGAACCCGTGAGATAGGGATCAGAAAGGTGATGGGAGCGGAGACCGGCAATATTTTGATGTTGCTGGGCAAAGATTTTATGAAACTGGTGTTGATTGGGTTTCTGATCGCCGTGCCGCTTTCATGGTTTGGAATGACCAGCTGGTTGGAGGATTTTGCTTATAGAATAGGAATCAACTGGACTGTATTTCTATGGGCGGGCCTGATCGCAGGTCCCATCGCTGCCGGCACCGTCATGCTGCAGTCGCTCAAAGCGGCTCTGGCTAATCCTGTGAAAAGTATTAAAAGCGAGTAAAAAAAGTAGCAAGTAGCAAGAGTCAGGAAACAAGAGTCAAGTACAGAAATCAGTTCGGAGCGTCATTGCGAACGACGCAGGAGTGTGGCAATCTCTTCTCATAGTATTAAGTAAAGCTCAACAGTCCAGAAATATTGAATACCGAATGATGAATGCCGAATAATGAAGATTATACAACCAATTAATCTTTAATCTTTTAACCCTTAAACTTTTAATCCTTAATCCATTGTCTGAAATCAAGAGACAGGATTTAAGAATCAAGAGACGAGAGACAAGATTTAAGAATCAACAAAAGGAGATCTGCCTGCGCAACTTTTCCTTAGGAATTTGCATCTAATGAAAAGAAGCTTGACCAATCCTTAAAAGTTAATTCCTTCATCATTTCAACTTTACCGCATCTTAACCTTTAGAACTCAGCAACAAGTCTTTAAAATTTTGCAATCTTTCAATTATACTACTATGAAAATCTCTTCAAAAATTATTGCATTTGCAATCTCCGCATTGGTGATGGCATCGTGTGTCCAAGCTCAGCAAACAGAAACCAGAGCTCTGGGACATTTTACCAAAGTAAGTTCCGGCGGTAGCTGGGAGGTAATCATGACCGAAGGAAACAAGGAAGAAGTAAAAATCGAAGCCAAAGGAGTGTCGCTTGACAAAGTCAGAACTGAAATTGACGGGGATGTCTTGAGTGTGGGTTTGGTGAAAGGGAACTATAACAACGTCAAATTGAAATTCTAAATCACCTACAAAGAATTGGAAGGAGTAAAGTGCTCAGGTTCCGGAACTATCAAAATCACTTCGCCCGTAAGAACAGAAGCTTTTTCTGCGGGTCTTTCCGGTTCGGGAGACGTCCTGATGGACAAGCTTGAAGCCGGAGAACTCAATGTCTCTATTTCAGGCTCTGCTGATCTTAAAATCAAAGGAGGACAAGTAGATCAGGCAGAAATCAAACAATCCGGTTCGGGGGATTTCCATGGAGAGAACCTGGCAATTGGCGAATTGACAGTTAGCAAATCAGGTTCCGGAAATACGCATGTAGGCGACTTGGGAAAAGTATCGGTGAAAGCTTCAGGATCAGGAGATGTGATTTACTCCGGTTCTCCCACTATAGGAGAAATTAAAACATCAGGATCAAGCAGTCTAAGAAAAAGATAGAATCGGGATATGATTATCCGCAATGATGCCAGGCTCCTTAGTGCCTTGGCTTATTTGGTAGGAAGACGGGAGACCGAAGACCGAAGTGGCGTAAATGATAAAGTACACCAAATCCTTTGATGCTTTAATTTCTTTGGTGGTAGAAAAGCGGACATACATAAGTCAGGAAAACTTATCAATTTAATCCCTCAGGCGAAAGTTTGGGGGATTTTTTTTCAAACCTGGTTTTTAGCCATAGTGCGCTCGGTAGTTTGGCAAGCTTACCAACCGAGGTTTTTGTAGCTCACAGTGCACAATCTCTATTTTAGCACCTTGGCATAGGATGAATCTTATCATTTGTAGGCTAAAGGATCATTACATAGAGTGATTTTGCTATTAAGATTTAAAAATTGCACTTTCAATTTTGAATTTCTTGCATCTAAGCCTAGATTATCAGAATGTTCAGAGCTATTAAGAGATTTTTACTATTACTTGTTTTGGCTGGTTTTTTCGCTTGCGAACAGTCCAAAGAAACGCAATCAAACGTCTATATTCCCGAATTGGTGATTAAAGACAGCTTGATGATCGATCACCTCACAGAGCTAGGGATGATCGATGTCAAAGAAGATCATTCGGAATATCTTTTCTTTGATTGGACTACGAATGAACTTCTTAGAATCAATTCTGAAGGGCGCATACTTACCAAAGCAAATCGAAGTGAAGACGGCAAGGATAGTTACAAGCAGAAGTATTTTACTACAGCCAATTATATAGGAGAAGATGAAATTCTTATTTTAACATTTGCCGGCGCTTTTATTTATGACTTGGATTTTAATCTAAAGGAAGCAATAAAACTGGAGTTTGACTTGGTTACACGTAGAATTGTAGGCAGTCGAGCTGCACTAACTCATAAGGATTCCTTTTATACATTTTCACTCGATAAATCTGATGCGAATGAGGTTTATAAATCAGATGATTTTAGTATTGCTTATCCGTTTATTACAATCAGAGATCTCAATTCTATGGAAATCCTTAGTTCAGATTTCATTCCTGCTGAAAGCCAATTGGCTATTACTCCCGGACAATACAATAATTTGGATCCGATTGTAAAAATTGTCAATGAAGAGATGTTTGTGCTTTTTCCAAATTCTCCTGAAATGTATGTCTATGGGATCCCTGAATTGAAATTGAAAAGAAAATGGGATTTGAATCCCGGTAAAAGCTACAGACAGATTTTACCGACAAGGGATGAGGCATCATTTGAAGGGTTTTTAAATGCCTTAGCCAGTTCAGAATATACCAATTTTGTGTTTTCAAATGGCTATTTATTAACCCTGTTTGATGATTTTGCTCCACAAGAGGAAGTTGACAAACTTCCACGTGATTATCTTGGAGGTACTGAGTTTAGTGAGTTGTCAGATAAATATAAATTATTGCCTAATTACCAGATATTCAAAGATCAAGAGAAACTATGGCAAGGCAAATGGGATGTAAGACTATGGTCAGTACGTGATGTGCTTTATTCTAGTGCCAAACCGGGAGAAGACCCCGAAGCAGTCGAAAAGGATATGCAGACCATTTATTTTTATGAGCTGAGATAAGTAAATTTAGTGATGAGAAAATTTCATGTCTTATTTATTATAGTCATCTTTTTATCAATTTCCTGCTCAAAACCTGAGCTCAATCCTCCTTTCATCAATGCCGTCACAGGCTCGATCCCCGCTGATTCTATGGGAATTACTTTGATTCATGAGCATATGCTGGTGGATTTTATCGGAGCCGATTCCGTTTCACCTGAGCGGTATGATCAGGACGAAGTAATTGCTAAAGTTTTACCGTATTTGCTGGAAGTAAAGCAACTTGGAGTGAAGACGATTTTCGACTGTACACCTTCCTATTTGGCAAAGGATGTGATCTTACTGAAAAAGCTAAGCGAGCTCTCCGGAATCAAACTGGTGACAAACACCGGATTCTATGGAGCTGTAGACAATAAGTACTTGCCGGCGTTTGCTTTTGCTGAAAGTGCCGAAGAATTGGCGAATCGATGGATTGAGGAATTTGAAAACGGAATAGGGGAGACAGGAATCAAACCGGGATTTATTAAGATCTCTGTAAACGAAGAAACTCCTCTTCGGCAAATCGATGCAAAACTGGTCATGGCAGCAGGGCTCACGCATCAGAAAACCGGATTGCAAATAGCTTCCCATACGGGGACTTGGGCTACAGCAAGTCAGGAGGTGGCTATTCTACAGGAAATGGAAATTGATCCTTCAGCCTTTATTTGGGTACATGCACAAGCTGAGCAGAATTTCCGGAATTATCTCACTGCTGCAAACATGGGCGTGTGGATAAGTCTGGATGGAATAGGATGGAGCGTGGATGAGTACATCGATCGCTTACTTTTTGCCAAGGAAAATAAAATCTTGGATCAAGTGCTGATTTCCCACGATGCCGGATGGTATGATCCCGAAAAGCCTGACGGCGGAGATTTTGTGCCCTTCACCAATATTTTCCAAAAATTGATGCCCACATTGAATGAAAGGGGATTTACAGCATCAGATTGGAAGATGCTGCTGGAAGAAAACCCGAAAAGAGCGTTTGGAAGGTGAAATTCTCAATCTCAATGATCAATTTTCAAGTAAGGGAAGTAGGTATTTATTTTAGCCTGAATCCCATTCTGTAAGTCGCCATCAAATACCAAGGCCAATATCCGCTAAAAGAAGACATACTCACTACGGCAGAATTTCGTCTGTTTTCATTTTTGCTTTTCCAATCGAAAGCGATCTGCTGGGTATAGCCTAATCTGGCAAAACGCTCGACGGTAAATAGCTTTTCATAATAGTTTTCAATCCCATCAAACCTTAAAACAGTTCCTCCGTATCCATTTTCACTTCCTAATTGGAAGGATGGCCCAAATGCCAATGAGATCCTGAAATCTTTTTTTGTTTTCAACACATCGTATTTGAGTGTCACGTTTGTAAAGAGCCCGGAAGAATTGTCTTGTTTATAGCTTTCCTTCTCATCCCAGTATTTGATAGACTGATAATAAGTTAATGATGGATTAAGAGAAATTCTCTTACCTAATCCAAAACTTAATTCATTACTAACATTAACCCCTAAAAGCCCGCCATTTCCATCTACGGTGGGACCTATACCCACATAGTAAGTCAACTTTTCTTTGTCTTGGGCAAAAGCGGACGAGTGTAAAAAGCACAGGAAAAGTGCAGAAAAAACAAGAAGAGATTTTTTCATAAAAGTCGGTCTAAGTATGTTCAAATATATGGATAAAATTAGTTTTAACTAAGAATTAAAATCCATCACCTGAGCTTTGATCGCTGCTTTTGCCAGCGTTATTTTTCTCATAGTTTTTTCATCATCGACGGGTATTAATTCTTTAATCTTATCCTGTGATTTTCTGAAGCGGAGCTTTTTGAGCAAAAGAAGTTATACTAAGGACTAGAAGAAACAAAGAAAGAATAGACTTGAGTATCATTCGGGCAACTTGAGTTCTTTTACATTAAACTAAAGGATGCAAGATAGAATTTTACGTTTATTTATTTCCGAGTTTAAATCGCATTTTATAGGTAGCGTTTAGATACCATGGCATGGAACTGTCAGCTCCAAATGCGGAAAGACTGACTGCGTTTTTACGATTTGGATTCTTGGAGTTCCATTCAGCTTCCAGTTCCATAAACAATCCAATACGCTGATATTTGTTAGTCACGTAAGTTTTCGTTGGGACTTCAGAAAAATAGCCTCGAATAACTGATTCTCCACCAAGCTGTAGTGAGGGACCTGCCGAAAAAGCCAACTTGAATCCGGAAGGGCGTTGGACAATGTCGTATTTGAACGATGGTGTTATAAAAATGCCGGATGACTGTTCATTATTTTTTCCATTGGAATAGATAGGTAATGTTTCTTCCTCCAAACTACCCAGTGATTGATAGAATGAGAGTCCTGCATTGAATGAGGTTCTTTTTCCCAGTCTTACATTCAATTCATTGGAGAAGTTTAGACCCCATAGCAAGTTCATTCCGTCAATGGATGAACCGAATCCTACGGTGTATTGTAATTTAGGTTCTTCCTGTGCATAAGATGCTATGGGAAATAAACTCACGAAGAAAAGGATGAGAAATAGTAGATTTGTTTTCATGATAAAAAGGTTTTAAAAGTTGTTTTAACAAACATCTAATAATCTTTTCACTAAAAAATAGTCTTTAGTTTATTTTAACTAAAAACTTGTTAAATTGTTATAATTCAAGTTTTTAAGCTATATCTCATTGGTGCCTTCTCCCATTATTCAAAATTCTCACACCAAATTTTCTTTGTCGGATTTTAGGAAGCCACCTTGGCTGATTACCTTTGCGCATGGCAGAACAAATCTTGATCCTCGATTTCGGTTCTCAGTACACACAACTCATCGCCCGAAGAGTTAGAGAGCTGAATGTATATTGTGAAATTCACCCTTATAATAAAGTGCCTGAGATCACTTCCGATATCAAAGGAGTGATACTTTCAGGTTCCCCATGCTCAGTGCGGGACGAGGGTTCACCTGATTTGGACTTAGATGCTTTAAGAGGTAAGCTTCCACTTTTAGGCGTATGCTACGGTTCACAGTTATTGGCTCAGAAATACGGCGGAGAAGTACTTCCCTCTGAGATCAGAGAGTATGGACGTGCCAACCTGAATCATATTGACAATCACTATGATTTGCTGAAAGAAATGACTCATGGGTCTCAAGTGTGGATGTCCCACGGAGATACAATCAAGAATCTACCTGCAAATTTTGAAGTAATCGCCGGCACGGACTCAGTTCGTGTGGCTGCTTTCAAAATTCAGGATGAAGAAACCTACGGAATTCAATTTCACCCAGAAGTAACGCATTCAACCGAGGGTAAGAATTTACTTAGAAATTTCGTGGTCGGAATCTGTGGCTGTGCCCAAGATTGGACTTCAGATGTATTCATCGATGCGAGTATAGCCGATTTGAAAGCTAAAATCGGAGCAGACAAAGTAGTAATGGGGCTATCAGGAGGAGTGGATTCTTCTGTGGCTGCCACACTGATTCACCGGGCGATTGGCGATCAGTTGATCTGTGTGTTTGTGGATAATGGCTTGCTTCGCAAGAATGAATTCGAAGAAGTTTTGGAGTCGTATAAGCACATGGGATTGAATGTAATCGGTGTAGATGCGAAGCAAAAATTTTATGATGCGCTGGCAGGAGTCACAGATCCTGAGGCGAAGAGAAAGGCTATTGGAAATGCATTCATCGAGGTTTTCGATGAAGAGTCCAATAGGCTCGAAGGCGTAAAATGGCTCGGACAAGGAACCATCTATCCGGACGTGATCGAATCGATCTCTGTAAAAGGCCCTTCTGCTACCATCAAATCCCACCACAATGTGGGTGGATTGCCTGATTTCATGAAGCTTTCTGTAGTAGAGCCATTGAATACGCTGTTCAAAGATGAGGTTCGTGAAGTGGGACGTGCGCTGGAGATTGTAGAAACTATCATCGGTCGTCATCCGTTCCCGGGACCGGGGCTTGGAATCCGTATCTTGGGAGATGTCACTGCAGAAAAAGTGAAGACACTTCAGGAGGTAGATCATATTTTTATCAAGGGCTTGAAAGATCATGGTCTATACGATGACGTTTGGCAGGCAGGAGCAATGCTGCTACCTATCCAGTCTGTGGGCGTAATGGGTGATGAGCGTACTTATGAAAAAGTAGTTGCGCTAAGAGCGGTAGGCTCTGTAGATGGCATGACTGCTGATTGGATCCATCTTCCTTATGAATTTTTGGGCAGGATATCCAATGACATTATCAATAAAGTGAAAGGTGTAAACCGCGTGGTTTACGATATCTCTTCCAAACCACCTGCTACGATAGAGTGGGAATAGAAATTTGAAATCTCAAATTATAAAACCCGGAGAAAAATCTTCGGGTTTTTACTTTTCAAGGCTTTCCGGTCTGAACTTTGGGTTTGAAAATAATGGGTTAAATTTGCACTCCCTGTCTGATGTTAGATTCACTTCGATAAAATGAAAAAATTTCTTTTAGTAATTCCGGTATTTTTCATCTTGAGTTTTTCCTTTGCTCAAAATCCCGCTCCGGATGCATATCGCAAGGCTCAGTCCGAATTGCTTGCCAAAAATTACTGGGAAGCAATCTCACTTTTCAAGCAATTTACTGATCCAAAAGCGTATGGTAATTTGGCTAATTACGCAGCTTTTCATCTGGCTGAAGCTTCACTTGGAGCGAATCAGCCCGCAGAGGCAATAGCTGCATTGGAACCTGTAGTGGCAGGTAACTGGGCCAAATCGGATGAAGCAAAATATCTTTTGGCCATAGCTTATTTTAAGAATCAACAGAATATTGAAGCACTTCAGCTCATCGGAAAAATCAAGAATGAGGCGATTATGGGGATGGCGGAGAATGCTACATACGAAAATCTGAAGCAGGCGAGTGCCGGTTTTTTGATAGGCAATTTTTCAAAGTTCAAAGAGAATAAAGGCTATGGAGAAGCACTTAAGCGTGTTTTGGAAAACCAGAGTATACTTTCTGCTACTGAGCGGGCTGCTTATTATGAGCTACAGGGAAAGGCTAACGAAAGTAAAAATGCGGTAAAAGACCAAGTGCTGGATATAGTAGTAATCTTGCCGTTTACCAATTCATCCCGTAAAGATTTGTCAAGTGTTGCTCAGAACGATTTTGTATTTGAATTGTACCAGGGATTGAAATATGGGGTTGAGGAATTAAAGCAGAAAGGGACTGAAGTCAATATGTTGACTTTTGATTCGAAGAGAGACGTTTCCCATTTGCAAGCTTTGTTGGCAGATCCTGCTATAGCTTCTGCTGATATTATCATTGGGCCCATTTACCCCGAAGAAGCCGATGTGGTCAGCAACTTTGCGGAAACGGCTAAGATACCGTTTGTTCATCCACTTTCTAACTTAGGGAATAGATTTGAAGAATTGAATTACAGCTACCTTTTCAGACCTTCCGTAAGTTCTATTGCAAATGGAATTGTGCAAGGTTTGAAAAAGCAGGATTGGGGTAAAAGAGTAGCGATAGGATACAGCGGAAGTTCTAGGGACGAGATGTTGGCCAAAATACTGAAAGATCAGCTGGGAAAAGAAGGATTTCAGTTGGTGGAATTTGAGCAAATCAAGCCTGGCAATACCAGTGAATTTTTGCAGGGGCTGGGAATTCGCAGAGGTGAAGAAAGCATGTCTGTGGATCAGATTATTTTGCTTTCTGACGATCCGTCTATTGCTCAGCCGGCATTTTCATTGATGGAATCCATCACGGCTTCCATACCGACATTGGTCATGGATTCTTGGTTAGGTTTTAATTTTGCCAATTATGAAATGCTGGAGTTTCCGAATTTCTACTTTATAGGCAATAACACCCTGAACTTCTATGCGGAACCTATGCAGCAATTCCGGAATAAATTTTTCAACAGATACCTGAATCTTCCCAGTATGAATGCCGCACTTGGTGTAGAAATGATAAATTGGGTTGCCTCCAATATGTCTGATACCAAAGGCTTTGATTTGAGGAAAAACTTGAACCAAAGTGCCTTCCAAACGGGTAAATTGACTTGGGGATTTAACTTCCAGGGCACTCATAATAATCAATATGTACCTCTGTTTACATTAGAAGCAGGGAAATTGAAACCTTTAGATTAATCAATGAATATCTCTAAGAGTAAGGAGCTTTTTGCAAAAGCCCAAAATTTCATACCGGGAGGAGTGAATTCACCGGTTCGTGCCTTTAGAGCAGTAGGTGGTGAGCCCCTTTTTATCAAAAAAGCGGACGGAGCCTACCTGTACGACGAGGATGGGAATAAATTCATCGAACTGATCAATAGCTGGGGACCTATGCTTTTGGGGCACAATAATCCCCTGATCCGAGAAGCTGTAATGGAAGCTATGAGTGACGGAACGTCGTTTGGAGCACCTACGGCCAGAGAAGTTGAGATTGCTGAACTGATTGTAAGCATGGTTCCCTCGGTAGAAAAAGTCAGAATGGTAAATTCCGGAACTGAAGCTACGATGTCTGCCATTCGTGTAGCCAGAGGATATACCGGCCGCGATAAGTTTATCAAAATGGAAGGGCATTACCACGGACATGGTGATTCGTTTCTGATCGCTGCCGGTTCGGGAGCGATGACCATGGGCGATCCTGATTCTCCGGGGGTGACTAAAGGGACAGCAAAAGACACCTTGATTGCTCCTTACAATAATCTGGAAGCTATAGAGCAATTGATCGCTGCAAATCCGGGTGAAATTGCTGCGTTGATATTAGAACCTGTTCCGGGGAATATGGGGCTTTGTCTTCCTAAGGAAGGCTATCTACAAGGTCTTCGGGATATCTGCACCCGAGAAGGAATAGTCTTGATTTTCGATGAGGTGATGACGGGTTTCCGTTTGGCAAAGGGCGGCGCCCAGGAAGTTTTCGAAGTAACTCCTGATATGACCACCTTGGGCAAAATCATCGGTGGAGGAATGCCTGTAGGTGCTTATGGAGGGAAGAGGGAGATTATGGAGTTCGTCTCTCCTGCAGGTCCGGTCTATCAGGCAGGCACACTTTCCGGCAACCCAATTGCCATGGCTGCGGGATTGACTATGTTGAGGTATTTGAATGATCATCCGGAGGTTTATAAAGAACTAAATCACATCGGTGTAACATTGACAGATGGTATAAAAAGTATCAATCAGGAATTGGGCTTGAACTATACGGTGAATAGCAGGGGAAGCATGTATTCATTGTTTTTTACTGATAAGCCTGTGTTTGACTTTGAAAGCGCAAAGGCTTCCGATACCGGGTTGTTTGGGAAATATTTCCAAGCAATGCTAAAGCGAGGAGTCTATTTGGCACCAAGCCAGTTTGAAAGCTTGTTCTTGTCCACAGCGCTGAAGGCTGAGGTGATCGATCAAATTTTAGTTGCTCATAAGGAAGCTGTGGTGGAGGTATTGGGGTTATAATAAAGATAAAGTCATAAAAATCGCGAATCATGTCAATCAAAGTTTACGGTATCAAAAATTGCAACACGATGAAGAAAACCTTCGATTTCCTGACGGAAAAGGGAGTGGACTATGACTTCATCGATTATAAAAGAGAAAAGCCGGACGCAGTACTTTTAGAAGGATTTTTGAAAAAAACTGATTTGTCTTCTCTTGTGAATAAAAAAGGAACTACTTATCGGAAAATGACTGATGATCAGAAATCAGCTCTTGAGAATGAGGAGACGGCGATTCCGGTTTTAGAAGAAAACTCAAGCATGATCAAGCGGCCGGTGATTGTTTACAAAGACGGAAGTATTGGTTTGGGTTTTGATCCGGAGGAAATTGAAGGGCATTTGAGGTAATAATCTAGTATGTTTTTGTCTCCCGCTACGGCGCAATGTTTTAAAGTCGCTGTTTGATATTATGAAGCTTTATTAACGGATTTCGAATCCAACTATAAATTCTTCTAAGTTTCAAACCTCAAAAAAAGAAATTGCACCTTTGAGCCATGGCGGGAGACTTACTTTTTAATACACAATCGTATCCGAAGCCAAAGGTGGCAAACTGAGACTTCCTGCTTCCAGGTGAAAGCTAAATTGAGGAGAACTGGCTGAATCAGCTGCAGGCGTTTCAAAAGCAAATACTTTTTCCAGTGTTGGATGGCCATCAAGAGGTGTTAATTTGTCAAGAGGGACTTTGGTATTATTGATATAAAGTAGTTTTAAGCTTTTGTTTTCAGTTAGCTTCTCCAAACTTGAACCTTCGATAGACGTCTTATTAAGTTTCAAAACAGTCAGGTTTGGAAGTATGGCAATTTGCTCTAATAGTATATCGGTAATAGCAGTGCCTGTCAGATCCAAGTAAACAATATGGTCTTTTGCTGACTGGAGCATATGCCAGTCCGAATCAGAAAAAGCCTGAAAATTCACACAGCTGATCTTCAACAAAGGAGAATCTTTCTTCACCGCTTCTGCGAAAAAGCCC
This sequence comes from Algoriphagus sp. 4150, assembly GCF_031457395.1. Classification (NCBI taxonomy): domain Bacteria; kingdom Pseudomonadati; phylum Bacteroidota; class Cytophagia; order Cytophagales; family Cyclobacteriaceae; genus Algoriphagus; species Algoriphagus sp. 4150. The sequence goes on along the minus strand of NZ_JAVDWS010000019.1, from coordinate 31,862 downwards.
TGCTCTCTGAGTTTGGAAATGAAATCTTGCGCAAGCTTAGGGAGCTCTGCAATTGGATAAAATGGCCTTTCTCTCTTTTTGAAGAATGGCTCAATCAAACTCTCATTAATTGCTGATTCACCTAGTTTTACTTTTTCTGAGGCCCCTGATTCAATCCATGCTTTGATCAGTTCGATTTCTTCTTTCCTTGGCTGACGTTTATCCCTCGGCGGCATATGATCTTCATGATCTTCCGGCAAAAGCATTCTAATCAGGAGTGGGCTTTCTTCAGCGTTTTCAGCTTTTAGAATCATACCGTCTTCACCGCCTTTTTGAATTCCTTTGAAGGAACTCAGATCCAATTCGCCTTTCAGTTTTTTAGGGTTATGACAGCTTTTGCAGTTCCGGTCTAAAATTGGCTTTATTGCTCCGGCATAGAATTCTACCTCTTCCCAATTGTCAGCAGGAAGTTCAAGTGGTTCACCATTTCCGGTATTGCCTCCAAGGAAGGCTTGTAGCCCAGGCGGCAAAACTTCGGTGAAGTAATCATCACCGTGTGTGATATTTCCTCCTAAATGCCCGGTAACGGTTAAAAAAAACAGTAAACCCGCTGATTGTAACTTTAGTGGTATCGGGCTGAGTACTGATTTTTTCAAGTGATACCACATTCCAAAAGATAGCAGTGTAGTGAGGATACCAAGAATCAGATGAAACTTGACTGTATCCCAACTGTACCCTTCATTTTGATAGTGCAAAAAACCACTCATACTTGCCAGAAGAGCAGAAAACCCACCGACTAGAAAGGCTAATTGAATTACTGGTGCATATGCGCCGTACTTCTTTCCAGCCCAAAAAATCAGGATTGCCCCAAAGACCAGGAAGCCAATCGGCAAGTGAACCAAGATCGGATGAAATCGTCCGAACAATGGTAATATAAAATTAATCATTTAGTCTACTCGTCTTAATGGGATGCTTATCTTCATAGTTTGTCACTTGATTATGCTAGTATTTTATTGATCAATTCACCCTCAACATCAGTCAAACGGAATGGTCTTCCTTGAAATTCATAGGTAAATTTTTCGTGGTCAAAACCCATTAAATGCAGAATTGTGGCATGGATATCATGGACAGAAACTTTATCCTCAACTCCTGAAAAGCCAAAATCATCTGTTCGTCCATAACTAACGCCGGGTTTGATACCTCCGCCGGCCATCCACATCGTAAACGCATCTACGTGGTGATCTCTACCCATAAAACTCTGCGTTTTTCCCTCTCGGTTTTCTTGCATCGGAGTTCTCCCGAACTCACCTCCCCAGACCACTAGCGTATCTTCGAGCATTCCTCTTTGTTTCAGATCAAGCAATAAAGCTGAAATAGGCCTATCGATCTCGCGGCATTTATTTCTCAAGCCCATATCGATGGATCCGTCGTGATCTGTGCCGTGCGTATCCCAACCCCAATCATACAGCTGAACAAATCGAACACCTTTTTCCACCATTTTTCGTGCAAGGAGACAATTGTTGGCAAATGATTCTGAACCGGGCTTGGTGCCGTAGAGCGCATGAATTGATTCAGGTTCATCAGAGATATTCATTACTTCAGGTACTTCAATTTGCATGCGGTAAGCCATTTCATACTGATTGATTCTAGCTAGAATCTCCGGATCACCGTAAGCTTCAAACTCTTCCCGATTTATCGTATTGATGGCATCAATGACGTTTTTCTTTAAGTTGCGGGACATTCCCTCAGGATCATCAAGATACAGAACTGGGTCTCCTTTGGATCGGCATTGTACACCTTGATATACTGAGGGCAAGAATCCACTTCCCCATACACTTTTGCCGGCATCCGGAGTTTTTCCGCCTGAAGTAAGTACTACAAAACCGGGAAGATTCTGATTTTCTGTACCCAATCCATAGGTTACCCAGCTGCCTAGACTAGGCCGGCCGAGACGGGCACTTCCCGTTTGCATAAATAGCTGGGCAGGTCCATGGTTGAATTGATCAGTATGGACAGCTTTCAAGAAAGAAACTTCGTCGGCTAGCTTCTGAAAATGTGGAAGATAGTCAGAGATCCACGCCCCGGATTCTCCCTGCTGGGAAAACTTAGCCTGAGGACCCAGAATGTTGGGAACACCTCTGATAAAGGCAAATTTTCTTCCTTCCAAAAGCGATTCCGGACAAGGTTGGTTATGATATTTTACCAGCTCCGGTTTGTAATCAAAAAGCTCCAGCTGGGAGGGCGCACCGGCCATGTGGAGGTAAATGATAGATTTTGCTTTAGCTCCGAATGGTGGCGGCAAAGGAGAAAGTGGATTTAGATCCCGCTGACTTAGGTTTAATCCCGTGGATCCTATGGATGAATCAGTACCACATCCAAACAAAAGTGGAGCCATTGCCAGACCGCCAACTTTGGATACGCAGTCCATAAGGAAATGTCTTCTTGTCTGCTTTTCCAGCTTTTGCTGTGCAAACTCAGCGAGCATTTTATCGAGACTCTTCATATCAGGGCTTGGTTAAAAATTCATCCATATTCAGCAGAGCATTTGCTACTACAGCCATTGCTGCTTGCTCGGGGTTTGTAGCTTTGTCTTTTCTAGTGAAGAAAGCTTGTAGAGATTCCGGGTTGGCTGTATATTCTGATAATGCCTCTTCATATAAAGTAGAAAGAGCCTCCAGCTTTGCGTCCGAAATTGGAATTAGAACTAGCTTTTTGTAACCATAAGTAATGCTTTTTCTGGGATTCTTTGGGTTTTCCCTGAGCATATCTTCTGCCAAGTAATAAGCAGCTTCCAGGTATACGGGATCATTTAATGTGACTAAAGCCTGCAGTGGAGTATTGGTCACAATTCTTCTGCTGAGACAAACTTCTCTACTTGCCGCATCAAAGGAAATGAATGAAGGATAAGGGCTTGTACGTTTTAAAAAGGTATATACGCCCCTTCTGTGGGCATCTTCACCTTGACTTTCAGTCCAGGAATCTCCATTGTAAACGGTCTGCCAAATACCTTCTGGTTGATGTGGCTTGACCCCCGGTCCATACATTTTATCACTTAGTAATCCTGACACTGCTAAGGACTGATCCCTGACTTGCTCAGCACTTAATCTGAATCTAGGACCGCGGGCATACCATTTGTTTTGAGGATCTTTTGCAAAAAGATCCGGAGAAATAGCAGAAGACTGCTTGTATGTATCGGAGGTAACAATTTCCCGAATCAAGCTTTTGAGGCTCCAGCCGTAATCATTCATAGTTTTCCATGCCAGATAGTCCATCAGTTCCGGATGGGATGGTGGGTCGGACTGAGTCCCCATATCTTCAAGAGAATTTACAATTCCTCTTCCAAATAGCTGATCCCAAACCCGATTTACCAAGGTTCTCGAAGTGAGTGGATTTTCCTTGTCTGTAAGCCAGTAAGCAAAGCCCAATCGGTTGTTTGGCCAATCCTGATTCCAGTTATTTAGCACTTTTGGAGTTTCCGGATTTACCTTATCTCCAGGAATCATCCAGTTTCCCCGCTCAAAAACATGGGTTTCTCGAGTCATATAATCAGGATTCTCGATCATTATCGGAAGCTTCGTTCCGCCGTGGTTCAACGCAGCTTCCCAAGCGTCCTGAACTTCCTTAAAACCCGGTTTACCTTTTCCCCGAAGCATAGGAACAAAGGCAAACCACACAAACTTAGCTGCATTTTGGTCGGATTTTACACTGGGATTCTCAACCGCTAAAAACAAGTCCACGAAACCTTTTATGGGTTTGAAAGGAACTGCACGGATGATATCCCCATCTGTTTTATTAATCGGGAATGCTGCCAGAATTTCTCCTTCAGGACCTCCATTTCTGATGGTCATCTTACTGCCGTCTAAGCCAGAACCATATTGTATCAGCATTTGATCTGAGCCCTGCGTGTCTATTTTTTTCAAGTAAGCAGATCCATTTGCTTGAATTCCCAGCCATTTGGTGTCGATAAGTTCAGCATTTGTGAACTCTACAGCATTATGCGAGGGATATTTTGGTTCTAAAAAAGTGAGAAAATCTTTACGGTTTTTCGCTGCTTGAGTACTTTCATTTTCTCTGACCCAAGCGAGAACAGACTCGATTTCTGATTTTCTATCGGGCGAATAAAATCTTAGTCTCGGCTCTTCGTCATGGGTGTCTTCATCCCGGGAATTGTTGAAGAAAGCTACTGATTGATAAAACTCCTCATGTCGAATAGGGTCATATGGGTGACTGTGACACTGCACACAAGCCATAGTTGTACTTTGCCAAACTTCATAAGTAGTGCTGACACGATCAAGGACAGCAGCCACCCGGAACTCTTCGTCATCAGTTCCTCCTTCATCATTGTTCATGGTGTTTCTGTGAAAAGCTGTTGCGGTCAACTGATCTTCTGTGGGATCTGGGAGCAAATCTCCCGCTAATTGTTCAATGGTAAATTCATCAAAGGGCTTGTCTTCATTGAAGGCTCTGATGACCCAATCACGATATGGCCACATGGTACGTGAAGCATCACGCTCGTAGCCTTTGGTATCAGCATACCTGGCTAGGTCTAGCCACCAAGTAGCCCATTTTTCTCCAAAGGTGGGTGAGGAAAGCATCTGGTCTACCGCTTGTTCGTAAGTGATTTTTTTGGAGGAATATTCTGCCAGAAGTCCTTCTGCCGGAGGTAAGCCTGTAATGTCCAGAGCGACTCTGCGAAGTAACTTAAGGGGTGCCTCCTTTTTAGAAAAGTCTAATTCTTGTTCTTGGAGTTTTTTTCTGATGTATAGATCAATACTGCTTGATGCGGAGTAATTGTGGTCAGATGAAAATCCGGCAGTCGTTTTCTGTTCATTAGCTTCAGGAGAACGGATGGGCTTATAAGCCCAGTGTTCACCCCATTTGGCTCCTTGCTTGATCCAGGTTTTTAAAAGGTCAATTTCCTCCTTAGAAAGTGGTGTTCGCTCATAAGGCATTCTGACTTCAGGATCGGAAGAAGTCAGACGCTTGATCAACTCGCTGCCATTCGGATCGCCCGGAATAATTGCCGGATGCCCTGAGTCCGTATTTTCAAGAGCCTCTTCCTCAAATAGTACAGAGAACCCGCCACTCTTTTTCACTCCGCCATGGCAGGAAATGCAGTTTTTATTCAGAATGGGCTTGATCTGGCTACTGAAATCTACTTCCTTTTCCTGACCAAAAATCATAACCCCTCCAATGGCAAGGATGATTGCAAGCGTAAGAATACCGGCTGCTTTAAGGTTATTCATAGGAAATGGAATGAACCTGAAAAGTAAAGAATTTTGAGCTACTTCGAAAATCTATTATATCATGCGGGTGATTTGGGTGTAGTGTTTATTAATGTTCTGGGATTTTGGTTTTGGCGATGCAATTCAATAGGGTGTGATTTCGACTGGCTTCTGCACAAGGGGACAAATTGTTCTCCAGGTCAAGTTTTTATTCCCGCTATATGGTATGAAAATACTCTGGAATAGATGCTTCACAAAAGGAGAGTGAAAATGGATAATGAGATCGGGCTAGTCTACTGTGACTGCATAAGGACTTGTTAAATACCGGTTGTGCCTCTGGACAACCTCAACATTCCCTGTGGAGGAAAAAAGCAAAAAAATACCCCGCATTATCAGTAGGCAGGGTAGTCTTTTAGAATTTGAAGTTTGGAAGATTCTCCAAAATATCCTTGGTCATCTTATCAAGATCATAATCATGCTTCCATCCCCAGTCTTTCCTTGCACATGAGTCGTCTATACTGTCAGGCCAGCTATCTGCGATAGCCTGACGAAAATCCGGATTGTACTCGATTTTGAAATCAGGAATATGTTTTACTATGCTTTGATAAATTTCTTTTGGAGTGAAATTCATCGCGGCCAAGTTGTAACTAGACCGGATTTTTACAGATTCGCGCGGAGCGTTCATTAGATCCAAGGTTGCTTTGATGGCATCAGGCATATACATCATAGGCAATGAACTGTCTTCACGAAGGAAGCAATCAAATTTTTCCCTTGCCAATGCTTTGTGATAGATATCCACTGCATAATCGGTGGTACCTCCGCCTGGAAGCGACTTGTATCCGATCAAGCCCGGGTAACGAAGGCTGCGAACGTCTACATTGTATTTCTGAAAATAGTATTCGCACCATCTTTCTCCGGCCTGCTTCGAAATGCCGTACACGGTATTGGGTTCTTTGACGCAATACTGAGGTGTATTGATTTTTGGTGTATTGGGTCCGAAGACAGCAATAGAGGATGGCCAATAGATCTTGTTAAGATTAAATTCTCTGGCCAGCTCCAGGACATGAAGTAAACTATCCATGTTTAGCTCCCAGGCAAAGAGTGGTTTTTTCTCACCCACTGCGGAAAGCACTGCCGCCAGATGATAGATTTGGGTGATTTTTTGGTTTTTGACAAGGTTTCTCAGACCTTCTTTATCCATCACATCCAAAACTTGAAAGCGACAAAAGTCAAACTTGGATTGTGCGGATTGGTTGAGGTCTGTGGCGATTACTTGCTCTGCACCAAACTGATCTGCCAAAGACTTAGTGAGCTCCGAACCCAATTGGCCTGCAGCGCCTATTACTAGGATTTTTTCCATTGATATTTCTTTCAAAATCTACCCTAAAGCCGGGCTCCGGGTTTTTGTTTATATTTGGGTTTGCAGTCGCAAAAGTAAGAAAAAACTGCTTCCAGATCAGAATATTTGACCAAAGGAAGCAGACGTTTTTGAATAACATAAAATCAACTAGCTATCATGTACGATCAGTTCAAACCCAAATTGCAAGAAGAACTTAAGGGAATAGAGGAAGCAGGCCTTTTCAAGAAAGAGCGTGTGATCACATCCCCGCAATCAGCAGAAATCACCATTGCAGGAGGGCAAAAAGTTTTGAATTTTTGTGCCAATAATTATTTGGGACTTTCTTCCCATCCAAAAGTAATCGAAGCAGCCAAGGCGGCGATTGATTCCCATGGATTTGGAATGTCTTCCGTGCGCTTTATTTGCGGTACGCAGGACATTCATAAGGAATTGGAAAAGAAAATTTCTGAGTTTCTAGGCACAGAAGATACCATTCTATATGCGGCGGCTTTCGATGCCAATGGGGGAGTGTTCGAGCCTCTTTTGGGCCCTGAAGATGCGATCATCTCAGATGCATTGAATCATGCTTCTATCATCGATGGTGTCCGTCTATGTAAAGCAATGCGCTTCCGATATGAGCACAATAATATGGAAGATCTGGAAGTCCAGTTGAAGGATGCCATTGCCAAAGGAGCTAAGCAAAAAATCATTGTAACTGACGGGGTTTTCTCTATGGATGGGACAATTGCACAGTTGGACAAGATCGTGGAATTGGCTGAAAAGTACGAAGCCTTAGTCATGACAGATGAGTGCCACTCAACAGGATTTATGGGCAAAACAGGAAGAGGAGTTCATGAGCATTGCGGTGTGATGGGTAAAATAGATATTATCACCGGGACGCTTGGAAAGGCACTTGGAGGTGCTTCCGGAGGATTTACCTCAGGAAGAAAGGAAATTATCGAATTGCTTCGCCAGCGCTCCAGGCCGTATTTGTTTTCTAACACACTAGCACCATCGATCACAGGAGCTTCGATAGCAGTGTTTGATTTATTGTCTGAAACTACTGAGTTGAGAGACAAGCTGGAAGAAAATACAACCTATTTCCGTGAGAAAATGACTGCCGCAGGTTTTGATATCAAGCCGGGTGAGCACGCCATTGTGCCGATTATGCTGTATGATGCAGTTCTTTCGCAGCAAATGGCTGAGAAGGTTCTTGAGAAAGGGATTTATGTGATTGGCTTCTATTATCCGGTGGTACCAAAAGGACAAGCTAGGATCCGCGTTCAGATATCTGCCGGGCACGACCGGGCTCATTTGGATCAGGCGATTGCTGCTTTTACAGCAGTTGGGAAAGAACTGGGAGTGATTGGGTAGCCGTAAAGGACAAGCTAATTAACGCTGAGGTTATGTGGATGTCGGGTGTCCGATGTTTCAAAGCCGGGTTTCTAGTTTAGATCCCCGGTTTTTTTATCTCAATGCCCGGAAAGAAACTGGAAAGGCTACAGTTGACTTTTACTTGAAACTTGAGCTTGAAAATTTATTATTGAGACTTTTATGATTTTCCGTGCCTTTGGATTGATCATTATGATTATCCGTTTTCTGACAGTAAAGAGACTTTATCATTGCGGATATACCATTAATCATCTAACCGTCACGTGGTAGCAACTCTGTTTTCTTTCTTTGATGAAGAAAATTTTGTCGGCTTCTTGAAATTCCTTTAGAATTTCTTCAAGTTTTTTTTGTTTGCTTCTGTCGAAGCTCTTTTTACCATTAAATCTAATGTAAGAGATGTCGAATGAGGATCCGTAGGAATGGGAGCTGACTCCCTCAGTTGCATTTCTATTCCTTTTTCTTAAGCTTTTTTGCTGTTCAGGAGTCCGGGTAACTGATGTTAACGTAAAGAAACTTTCAGTATCTGTAAGTGTTTGGAAAGCTATCCCCAGTTCTTCAAGGACAATTTTTGAGTATGGAGTAATGTAAGGATGGCTATGGGTTAAGGGCATCACTTCGTATCCACTTCCCTGGTTCACCAGCACCAACTGTTTCTCATCAACTAGTTTGTTGAAATGGGTTTCATTCTCTATTAAACCAAATCCATTATGTTCTGAAGCATACAGATGTTTGTCATATTCTTTTGCGATCAGCTCCTCAGGAATAGGAAGCACGACTCTGGGAAGGGGAGTTTCTAAGCTAATGGGCTCGGTGTTCTCAGGACGTGGGACAGATTTTGGATTATTGGTAAAGGCAGAATAGGTGTCTTTTAGTTGCCTTTTTAGCTCCGGCATATATGCCTGGGTAGCTAGAGCACCCACCGAAAAAAGTATGAAAAAAGCGACTAGGTATACTAAGGTATGCTGTTTCATGTGTTTATATTTTGATTTTTAATGGTCAGATAGCCTGTCCCGAACTTGATTCGGGAGAATCTCGCATAGTTGATAATCATATCAGTGTGTGTCGCCTTCGATATGCTCGATTTCATGTATTTAGTAATTGTTTTTTAATTGTCACATAGCCTGTCCCGTCCGCCGCGGCGGATCGGGATGGAATCCCTGCCTGCGGCAGGCAGGTCGCACGGTGAATAATCATCCCCCTGTGCGTTGCTTTTAACATTCTCGATTTCATGGGGTTAAAAAAACGAGAGTGTCTCATAAGTAGGATTTCTTGTCAGGCTGAGCGAAGTCGAAGCCTTTTATGCGCTAATTAAGCCCATTTCGACTTCCCGCTACAGCGAGGCAAGCTACTCAATGTGACAATTATGAGTTATGAGACAGCCTCTTTTTTAGGATGCCGACTTGCTACTGGTCATGGCGAGTTTTCTTCGCTTTTTCATCTCATATTCTTCGAGATCTTCGAATCGGGCGTCCAGATCGAAGTTATTTAGATAATCATTGATTGTTTCTCTGATTTCCTGAAAGGACATGTTGTGTAGAATCTTTCCATTCTTGGACATAGACAGTTGCCCTGTTTCTTCGGATACGATTAATACCAACGCATCAGTGGTCTCCGACATCCCTATTGCTGCCCGATGGCGAAGTCCGAATTGGGCAGGAACTTCACGCTCAGTTACGGGTAAAATACAGCGGGCTGCTTTTATTTTACCGTTGTGAATGATCACTGCACCATCGTGTAGGGGACTGTATTTATTGAAAATTGAGATAAGCAGTCGTTTCGACAATTCTGCATCAAGGATATCACCGCTTTCGGCGTAGAATTTTAATTCTGTACTTTTTGAAATCACCATCAATGCTCCGGTATTGCTGCCCGCAAGGGTCTTGGAAGCATCTATAATAGGACTGATATTAAAGACAGCATCGTCTTTTTTTCTCCAGAAGAAGAGCATGTCTTTCCACGCATTATCATCTGACAGGAGCGAAGACCGTCCTATCAAAAGAAGAAATTTTCTGATTTCAGGAGCGAAAATAATAATGGCTGCTATTACACCCACTCCCATGAATTGCCCTAAAATAGCAGATAGAAGCTCCATACGGAGCGCTCTGACCAGAAGATAGATTAAGTAGATAGAAAGAAAACCAAGAAAAATCTTGATAGCAACACTTCCTTTTAGCAGTTTATAGATTTGATACAATAGGGCGGCTACCAACGCAATATCGAAGATATTGATGATGGAGATGTCTAAAAATCCTATTTTGAAAAGTAGTATCAAGAGTATAAAGTGTTGTATAATTTCAATGTTTCGTTTGCTTCTTTAACGTCATGAACCCGCAGGATGTTTGCGCCATGGCATAAAGCAAACATATTTAATGCAGTGGTACCATTCAGAGCTTCACCGGCATTCACTTCCAGCGCTTTAGATATCATAGATTTTCTAGAAATACCCACAAGCAACGGTAATGAAAGCGTCTCAAAGCGTCGAAGGTTCCTGAGTAAGAAGTAATTTTGTTCGAGAGTTTTAGCAAATCCGAAACCTGGATCAATTATTACATCTTTGATGCCAAACTTTTTGAATTGTTCCAGTTTTTCAGCGAAATAATACAATATCTCTCCTAAAATATCTGAATAGTTTGTTTTTTTCTGCATGTTTTGGGGATTTCCTCTCATATGCATGGCTATGTACGGAACCTGAAGCTTGGCTACCGTCGGGATCATCTCTTCATCCAGGTCTCCAGCCGATATATCATTTATAATATGAGCTCCTGATCCTATTGCTTCCTCTGCAACCCGCGATCTGAAAGTATCAACAGAAATTAAAATATCGGGAAAGTTGGAAGCGATCCATTTCACAGCAGGAATTACCCTGTCGATCTCTTCCTGTAAACTAACCTCGGCCGCTCCCGGTCTGGAACTGTATCCTCCAAGATCCAGAATGCCGGCACCATTGGAAATATGGGATGTGGCTAATTCTATAACTTTGTCCATGGACTTCTCAGCTCTGCTTCCTTCGAAAAATGAGTCAGGTGTCAGATTTACTATTCCCATCAGCTGAGGTTTGTTCCAACTGATTAGCCGTCCATCGATTTGAAGGGTGTTTTTTTGGGGAAATGATTTATCTTCGATTTTGGAAGACTTGCCCGGAAGAGGAAACATTAAATTAAGAGACTTTGGAGACGCAAACGAGTAACGAATATAAGGAAGTTATCAGCCGTTGTAAAGAACTATTTCGTAAGAAGACTATAGATTATGGTACGGCATGGAGAATTTTTCGCTTACCGTCGATTACAGATCAGATTTTCATCAAAGCGCAACGTATTAGATCGATTCAGGAAAAGGGGAATCAAAAAGTCAATGATCCGATAGAAGATGATTTCGTAGGGATTATTAATTATTGCCTGATTGCTTTGCTTCAGATCAGTTATGCAAAAGACAATCGGATGGAAATTCCTTTCGAAGAACTTGAGCCGGCGTATGATCACTGGGTAAACGAAACCCGTGGGCTTTTGGAAAATAAAAACCATGATTACGGTGAGGCTTGGCGGGAAATGCGTATAAGCTCTATTACTGATATTATTTTGATGAAATTGCTTCGTACCAAGCAAATAGAAGACAATCAAGGTCAGACTCTAGTGTCCGAGGGTATTGAGGCTAACTATCAGGACATGATCAATTATGCTGTATTTTGTTTAATTAAATTAGGGTATCATGTTTAAGCAAGGGTTTTTGTGGGTGATTCGGTTTATTGTCGGAGGCCTTTTTATTTTTTCGGGTCTGATCAAGGTCAACGATCCTGTAGGGACATCGATTAAACTGGAAGAATATTTTGATGTGTTTTCTACAGACATAGCCGGCTTCTTTCAATATCTCAAGCCCATTGCATTAGAACTCAGTATTTTCCTTGTAGTAGTGGAAGTTGTTTTGGGCATCATGCTGATATTGGGAGTGCGGAGCAGATTTACTGTTTGGGCTCTTGCATTGATGATCTTATTCTTCACATTTCTTACGTTTTACTCTGCCTATTTCAATAAAGTGACGGATTGCGGATGCTTTGGAGACGCGATCAAATTGACACCCTGGGAATCCTTTTACAAAGATTTGCTTCTTTTGGCCTTGATCGCGATTCTGTTCTTGTTTCAAACGGATCTTCCCAAAACATCTTCTACTTGGGCAAAAGGAGTGACTGTAGTAGCCATGGTTATGTCTTTTGTCTTAGCCATTCTAGCGGTTCGAAATCTTCCATTTATTGATTTTAGAGCCTATAAGGTGGGGGTGGATATCCCTCAAAATATGCTGCCGTCGGCTCCACTTCAATATTCTTATGTGATGAAAAAGGACGGCGAACTTGTTACTTTTGATCAGTATCCGTCCGATGAAAGCCTGGAGTTTGTGGAAATGAATTTGAAGAACCCGGATGCTTTACCTAAAATTTCTGATTTTGCTGTTTGGAATGAGGACGGAGATTATACAGAAGAAGTTTTTACGGGCAATAAGATGCTGATTCTATCTAGCAGTATGGCCAAAATAAGTAATTCAAATTTGGATCAAATTGACCAACTTATTAAATCTCTTTCGGGATCTCCTGTAGAGCCTGTTTTCATCGCTGCAGCCTCACAGGAAGAGATTCTAAATTTTATCGAATCAAGAGGGTGGGATATGCTTACACTTCAAGCAGATGCCACCGTGGTCAAAACCATCATCCGGGCCAACCCGGGCATAATGCTGCTAAAAGATGGAAAGGTGCTGGGCAAGTACCATCATAATAACACTCCGGACGCCAACGAAGTCTTAGACTTATATATGAAGTAGGGGATGGGCAAGGACTTGAAAATCGTTTTGGTAGGGCTCCCCGGATCAGGAAAAAGCACGTTTGGAAAACAGTTGGCCACGGTCCTGAAATTTCCCTACTACGATCTGGATCATCTGATAGAAGATCAATTTCAGATGAAAATTCCGGATATTTTCTCTAGATATGGGGAAGGTCAATTCCGTACATGGGAGACAGAGGTGCTTCAGAAGTTTCTGAAGCGGGAAGATTCTTATGTACTTGCCACCGGAGGCGGATGTCCGTGCTTCAATGACAATATGGATTTGATCAATGAAAAAGCCGTGTCTGTGTATCTGGATGTGCCATTGGAAGAGATTTCATACAGACTGGGATTGGCTAAGGCGCAGAATAGACCTATGTTTCTGGGGCTTGATCAGGGAGAAATAACCTTGAAATTAAAAAGTTTGTTGGTGGAGAGAGATTACTTTTATAGGCAATCAAAAATAAAACTCAGCGGGGAAGATTTCTCCGCTGAGTTATTGGTATCGGAGTTGATCCGTTTGCTTAAAAACTAAGACCTAGTGTAAGTACTCCGTTCAGCTGATTGTTTTTGATTTCGGTCAACGGCCCAGCGTTGCGTCCTTGACTATCCAGAACCTGATAGCTACTGTATAGTGTATTGAACTTTTGGTTTACCAGAGCAAAGTCCACAGAGAACTTGTTGATTTTCACACCAAGACCACCACTTATCTGCTGTGTACTTCTATCAAAGTTAGAATTTGCAATAGGGTCACCAAAGTAGCCATATCCTCCTCTAAATCTGAAATTACTTAATCTATACTCTGCTCCCAGTCGGAAATTGACGGTACTGCTATATAGGTTTTGAATTTGCAAATTATCAGGTCCTTCATCGAAATCATTGGAGTTGATTCTTGCAGAACTGTAGTCTACCCAATCCACATCTGCGGAGATAAATCCATTTTTCCCTAAGAATACTGTAGCTCCACCGCCTATTTTTAGAGGAGTATTCAATCTGTATGAACTGATTATAATATCAGTCAGATCTTCTACTCGCCCTAGCGTGATTCCTTCCGGCTCATAGAAATAATTATCATAATTGACGACCATACTTGCATCGTATTCGTCATTTAAGGCATACCAAGTAGGAGTCTGGAATGTAAAACCCAAATTCAGGTAATCCACAGGCTTATAAATCAAACCTAGATTGAGGTTTACACCCCCTCCATTGATAAATAAATTCTCCTGAAGGCTGGAATTGATCAGTGGCCCCTCGGAAAACTCTTCATTATAAATCTTTCTGGAGGTGAAATTTAAGGTTCGGATACCAATGGATCCACCGACAAATAGCTTGTAATTGAAATTGGCTCCATAAGCAAAAGTAATTTGGCTTGAACTTCCTTCTTGGGTGATGTTTTCATCTTGAAAAGGAGCAAGGAATCCATTGATAGGCTCGTATTCTCCAGAAATTACATTACCGTTACTGTCTAAGCGGGGATTGATTTGATATGTATTGTATGCCATTCCCGTCAGGCCGAAGTTAGCGACTTGACTTTCCGGAAATCCTTGAGCATCCTGTAGATAAAAGTCAATAATGGATGTCTCTCCCGGCTGGTCAGAATAGTATCCGTACTCCGTGTTAAAATTAGCAATCCGCTGAATGCTTATTCCGAAAGCTCCTCCTTTAAATGACCCTCTTTCGAAGTCTCCTTTAGGATTTGCCATCACGAAACTCACATTTGGTAGGGAGAAGTTGGTTGTATTATAACTTCTATTTTGTCCCATATAGTTTGTCTCACCCCCCCAGTCGGTAAAGCCAACAGTGGCACTTGCTTCGGAGGATCTGAAGAAACCCAGTCCTGCGGGGTTTCCGGCAATATTTGATACATCTCCACCAAGTGACCATTGTGTGCCGCCAACTCCCATAATGCGGGCCGAGCCGGCGGGTTTAACTTGACTGAACCGATATGCATCCTCAAAATATCCGCTTTGGGCAAGCGTATACGAGGTGGAAATAAAACATAGGGATAAAACCAGAATGGATATTCTCATTTAGATTTGATTTGGATATAATGAATAAACGTGCTGAACAGATGAAAATGTTTCTTAGTCTCCACATTCTTTTTCCAAAAACAGGCAGACTGAGTGAAGAGCTGGATTGTGTCGCTACACAGGCAGCAATAAATAAGGCAGTGAGATCACTGCCTTATTTTAATTTATCCACAATCGATACAGGGATAGGGTATTAATTTCCCCGTCCTCCTCTTGATGTACCAGAGCTGCCTCTAGTTGCTCCTCCGGAAGATCCTCCACTTCTAGAAGGTGCGCTATAACTTGGCGTACTTCGTGTAGGTGTAGTAGTACGGGGAGGGGCTACAGTTCTGGTGTTTGTGCCTCCATTGTTATAAGCAGGGGATGACGTTCTGCTAGGAACATTACTTCTGTTATACGAAGGACTGGTTGATCTATTGTTAGTGGCAGGGTTTGAAGATCTAACTGTCCCTTCTCTACCTGAATTCACAGATCTGGAATTTGTAGTACCTACGCTTGGTCTAGCAGATGGCATTGCACTTCTAGTTCCTGATGCCGAACGATCCATAGCGGCAGAATTGACGTTTCTACTGCTGCCTTCCCTAGCTCTGGAATTGTAATAATCATTTTGTGAAGAGCTGAAATCTCTAGCAGTTGCTCTTGAATTGTTAGCATTGGAAACGACTCTTCTCGATGAAGTATTGTCTCTAGAGTTGAGTACATCTCTTCTTGCCTGCGCTCTGGCAGTACTTGGCTGCAACGCGGAGTTAGACACATTTCCGCCTCTACCTCCGGCAAGTGAAGAACCTCGAGTTGGTCTGGCACCTGTTACGACTCTTCTGTTTCCATATTCATTACCCGGAAGTACATATATAGGTCTGCCGTATCCAAAGCCCGGATATCCACCCCAGCCATACATCGGCATTCCCCAAGGATCATAAAATCCTCCATATCCGAATCCAAAGCCAGGTCTCATGTACATAGGTCTGTAGAACCCATTTCCAAATCCGAATCCAAAACCTATATTAAATCCAGGTCTGAATCCGAAACCGGGACCCCAGAAAGGATCGTAAAATCCGCCCATTCCCCAGGGATTCATTCCGTACATCATTCCCATGTTCATTCCCATTCCCATCCCCATGTTGAAAGCCATGGAATTATTGAAATTGGAATTGTTGCCTGAACCGTTAACTCTATAGTTATCGTAAGCATTGATGTCCGGATTATTTTGCTCCTCAGCTCCTTCGTCAAAGTACACGATGTTATCTTGGACAGTGTCTTCTCCTGCTTGATATCTTGCGATGTAGTCTGGATTTACATTTCTAGAGCTAAAACTTTCTTGTGGAATTGGCTCAGAATTCACTGAGGAAAGTGTCTGGAATTGCTCGCGGTTATTGTTTTGCACAGCAAATTCAGTAGCTACTTTAGCGTCTGAAGCCATGAAATACAAATTGTCGCTCGTATCTGTGGTGGCTAATTTGTTAGTGCTACAAGAAACCAAAACCAGGGATCCAAGGATAAATGATGATGTTATGATTGCAGAATTCTTCATAATAGAAGTTTAATTGTTACTTTCTTATACGAGAGCATGGGTGAAGGGTTATACTTTTGGTTTATATTTGTCCCGCATAAGTTAGCAAAAATAACTATAATCTGTATCTCAACCAACCACAATGAGTAAAGGACTGCCTAAGAGAAGCGAGGATTATTCGCTTTGGTACAATGAATTAGTGAAAAGAGCCGATTTGGCAGAGAATTCAGCCGTAAGAGGCTGCATGGTAATCAAGCCCTACGGTTATTCTATATGGGAGAAAATGCAGGCTGAGTTGGATCGCATGTTCAAAGAGACCGGTCATTCCAACGCATATTTCCCGCTTTTTATCCCCAAATCTTATCTAAGCAAGGAAGCTAGCCATGTGGAAGGATTTGCCAAAGAATGTGCTGTAGTCACTCATTACAGATTGAAAAATGCTGAAGATGGAAGTGGTGTGATTGTAGATCCTGAAGCAAAGCTGGATGAGGAGTTAATCGTCCGTCCTACTTCGGAAACAGTTATTTGGAGCACGTACAAAAACTGGGTGCAATCTTATCGTGATCTTCCCCTGCTGGTAAATCAGTGGGCAAATGTGGTCCGCTGGGAAATGAGAACAAGACTTTTCCTTCGGACTACAGAATTCCTATGGCAAGAAGGCCATACAGCTCATGCCACCAAAAAGGAAGCTGAAGCTGAGACTTTGCAGATGATGAATGTGTATGCACAGTTTGCTGAAGACTTTATGGCCTTGCCTGTGGTGCGGGGGAGAAAAACAGAAAGTGAGCGTTTTGCAGGAGCGGATGATACCTTGTGTATCGAGGCGATGATGCAGGATGGAAAAGCTTTACAGGCAGGAACCTCACATTTTTTGGGGCAAAATTTCGCCAAAGCTTTCGATGTGAAATTTGCTACTAAAGAAGGAGGCCTAGAGTACGTTTGGGGTACTTCTTGGGGTGTCAGCACACGTTTGATGGGAGCATTGATTATGGCTCACTCAGATGACAATGGGTTGGTTCTGCCACCGAAATTGGCTCCAATACAAGTGGTGATTATTCCCATCTATAGAAAAGACGAAGAACTGGACGCCATCACCGAAAAAGCCAATGAGATTATTGCCGAGCTTCGCAAGGCAGGAGTTTCAGTGAAATACGACAATCGTGATACACATAAGCCAGGCTGGAAATTTGCAGAGCATGAATTGAAAGGTGTTCCTCTTAGAATCGCCATAGGGCCTAGGGATTTGGAAAACGGTACAATTGAAATCGCAAGAAGAGATACCCTGACTAAGGAGCAATTTGAATTGGCTTCTCAGCCGATTTCGGAGAAAATAACAGGTATGCTTGATGAAATTCAGACTAGTATTTACTCCAAAGCGCTAAATTTCAAAGGTGAAATGACAACAGAAGTGAATTCTTGGGATGAATTTAAAGAAGTGCTGGAGGAAAAGGGAGGATTTTTGTCTGCTCACTGGGATGGAACTTCAGAGACAGAAGAAAAAATAAAAGATCTTACCAAGGCTACCATTAGATGCATTCCATTGGATAGGAGTGAAGAAGCCGGGATTTGTGTCTTCTCCGGTAGCCCTTCTGCCGGCAGAGTCCTTTTTGCAAAGGCCTACTAGTCACCAAAGCCCGGAAATTTCCGGGCTTTTTTTATTTTTATTGACAAGGGGTAACGAGGAAACTTGTATTTTAGACATCAATTCTTTTTCTGAACCGTAATGACAATCCTAGTCCTCTCCAGTCTCCTACTTATAGGTCTGATCCTTTTGCTTGCCGAGGTGCTGTTTGTCCCAGGAACTACGGTAGTTGGAATCTTTGGGCTTGCGGTGAGTTTGGCCGGGGTAGTCTATGCTTTCCTTAGCTTTGATGCAGAGGTAGCATGGTGGATCACTTCTATGGCAGTCATATTGAACCTCGCTGCTATTGTGTATGGATTTAGCTCTGGAGTTTGGAATCGTTTTTCACTGAAATCAGCCATGCAGGGCGGAGCTTTTGATGGACGGACTGAGGCTTTGCAAATAGGAATGTCCGGCATAACGATCTCCGACCTTAAGCCTGTGGGCAAAGCAAGTTTTGAGGACGTAGTGTATGAAGTGAAATCTGAAAATGGTTTTATTCCTGTAGGAACTGATGTGATTATTATCAAAATCGAAAACAACAAAATTTTAGTAAAATAATATGGAGAATCTAGATCCGAGCAGTTCAATGTTCATCCTAGTGGCTGCGGTCGCAGGAATAGTCCTACTTTTCATCTTCTTGTACTTTGTTCCGGTTAATCTCTGGATCACTGCCCAATTTTCAAATGTGAGGGTTGGGATAGGTGAACTCATAGGAATGAGAATAAGAAAAGTACCGCCAAGTATTATTGTTAATTCATTGATCACAGCTACCAAAGCTGGGCTTGAATTGACTACCAATGACTTGGAAACTCATTATATGGCGGGAGGGAATATCCCCAATGTGATCAGGGCTTTGATATCTGCCGACAAAGCAAATATTAACCTGACGTTCAAACAGGCTACCGCAATTGACTTGGCGGGAAGAGACGTGTTTGAAGCAGTGCAGATTTCTGTAAATCCAAAAGTGATCAATACGCCAAATGTAGCTGCTGTAGCTGCGGACGGTATACAGCTGATCGCAAAAGCCAGAGTAACTGTTCGTGCCAATATCGCCCAGCTGGTAGGTGGAGCGGGAGAAGAGACTATCCTGGCCAGAGTAGGTGAGGGGATTGTGACTTCTATCGGTTCTGCGGCTACACACAAGAGCGTATTGGAAAATCCGGATAAAATATCAAAACTGGTTCTACAGAGAGGATTGGATGCGGGAACTGCCTTTGAAATTCTTTCGATTGATATCGCTGATATCGATGTGGGAACAAATATCGGTGCCAAACTACAAATCGATCAGGCATCTGCCGATCTGAAAGTAGCGGAAGCTAGGGCAGAAGAGAGACGTGCGATGGCTGTGGCACTAGAGCAGGAGATGAAAGCGAGAAATGTGGAAATGAGGGCTAAAGTCATAGAAGCCGAAGCAGAGGTTCCACGGGCTTTGGCAGAAGCTTTCCGAAGCGGTAGACTGGGTGTGATGGATTACTACAAAATGGAAAATATCCAATCAGACACTTCCATGCGCGAATCGATAGCCAACTCGGACACAGACTCGAAAGATTCCTCCAAAGGGAAAAACGAGAAAAAATAAGAAAAGGGGCTCAGGCCCCTTTTTTGTTTTTCTTTGTTGGTTCTTCCGCAGCTTGAACCACAGTAGGAATATAGCTGCTTTTAGTGAAAATCTGCTCATTTGCCCAATCGACCAAGATTTTTTCATAAGCCAGAGGAAGAATGATCTCGCCTGTTTCGTTGATCACGCCTGTAAGCCCATTCTTTTGGACTATAACAAAATTCTTTCTTTCTCTTCTCAGGCTTTCAAATTCCGTAGGGATGACTTCGACGCCATTGCTATCCAAAAGCCCTGCTTTGCCTGATTTTTCTACCATGAAATACCCGTCACCGGTACGGTAGATAGTATCAAATCCTTCAGGATTCACAGTAGCGCCACTACTGTTCAGCAGGTAGAATTTTCCGGCGCTTTTGGCGATTGCAATTCCTTTTTGAAAAGGCTTGATTTCATCGTAATGGGCTGTATTGATCAAGTCTCCGGAAGCACTTATTAACCCCCAGTTTTGCGTGGCTCGATAGGCAGCAATTTTATCAGAAAACATGGTTATTTCTGCATATTGGGCTGGAATTACCCAAGTTCCTGCTGAATTCACAACGCCAAAAGCTCCTTTTGATTTAGCAGGGAAAAGGCCTTCGTTGCCAAATTTGATCTCTTCTACGCCTAGCATAGGCCGAACTAACCAACCTTTCTTTCCCAATAAACCGATTTTCGAATCCCGAAAATGAACCGTGTATAAGTCTTTTCCGATTTTATCGACGGCAGTCATACCTACATCATCAAGTAAAATACCGTCATCTTCCATTACACGACGGAGTTTTCCATGAATATATTCCAGCATGATATCATTCTCAAAAGTGATCTTGTGAAATGAGTTATAACGGATGTTTGATTTGATATCATTCCCTTCGATCAGTAAATACTGCTCTTGGTTATAGCCATAATAGAAATTGCCGTGCGTATGCTGCAGCGTGTCTATGATAGGGTCAAGTACATAATCACCTTCCCGATTGATCAGCCCATAGCCGGTTGCTTCCTTGGCCAAAACGAATTCACCCTCGTTATCGGCAAGTAGTTCAAACGTTTTATCGGGATTAGTTGATAAAGGCAAAGAATATTCATTCCCTTTTCGGATGATTACCAGACCTGTATTTGTGATCTTAGCTTCATCCAATTCGCCCATGTATATGGTTTTGTTTTTTCCGCGCTGGTATAGCCAGTATTCATTTCCCTTGCTCGCCAAAAGTAAGTTGAAGTAGGTCTGTATCTTTTCATACTCCAGCGGCAATACCTGTTGCCCGTATTCATGGAATGCACCGATGCCATCAGGCCCTTTGACAAGAATCCAAGGCTCAGTGTATTGGTAGATCTCGGTTCCGACCAGTGAAACTGCCGGTCTAAGATCACTGGACAATAATGAGAGTCCGCTTCCCGTCTTTCCTATTCTGACTGTCTCGCTGAGAAGATCGATTTCATCGTAAATCAATCGGGACTGGAGCTGGATTTTGGTGTCGTACACTTCCCATGATTGACTTTGGGCAGTCTCAGAAATAAAAAAAGTAAGTGTGAGACCGACGAGTAGCGTAAAATTTTTATTCATTTAACTATTGGTTATTCAGAAAGGTGATAAAGGTAAAATGACCAAAGGTTTGATTCAATCCTTTGGTCATTTTTATTAGTGGGGGTAGTGCTTATTACTCTGTTTTTACTTTCTCCAGATCAAATAAGTCTGAAATAATTTGGATCATTTCCTCCGCTTGATCACGCTGGCATGCTGCCCGAAGTTGTACCACGGGAACTTTGAGGATTTTCTGCATCATACTCTTGGTGATTTTATCGATCACCGCGTATTCTTTTTGGTCGGTATTTTTTGTAAATCTCGCCATTTCTTCCTGACGGATCTGCTCCAGGGATTGCTTGAGTTTGTTGATAGTGGGAGAGGCAATCATTTCCTTTTTCCAGTCGAAAAACTCTTTAATGCTTTCTTCGATTATTTCTTCCACCTTAGGCACTGAAGCCAGCCGTTTTTCCAAGGTTTCGGAAGCTTTGCTGCGAATGTTATCCACATTATAAAGCACTACTCCCGGCACATCCTCTACTGTAGTTTCTATGCTTCGGGGAACGGAGAGATCCACAAGCAATTTGTAACTGTTGATCCGGAATTTTTTAACCAATTCCTTCGTGATAAATGGTTCAGAGCGCTGAATAGAGCAAACAATCACATCTGCCTCCTCCATAGCCTCCAGACAATTTTCAAAAGGAACTACCTCAAAACCCATTTCTGCAGCGATAGATTCTGCTTTGCTATCGGTTCTATTGGTAATTTTGACTTTTGCGCTTGGGAGGTGTACCATGTTTTTGGCTACATCTTCACCTATCTCCCCAACCCCAATCAGTAGGATCCTAGGCTCGAAAGTATTCGAAGTCAAGCTTTCGATCAATTCAATTGCCGCATAGGACAAAGATGCCGCTCCATCCCTAAAGGCAGTTTCCTGCACGATGCGCTTATTGGTGAAAAAGATCGTATGCATCAATCTGTGAAGGAAGGGACCTGTCATATTCAAGTCGGCAGAGGCTTGATAAGCTCTTTTTACCTGATTGGAAATCTGGATATCACCTACCACCTGAGCTTCCAATCCCATAGAAACTCTGAACAAATGCCTGATTACAGCTCTATCATCATTCAAAATCTCAAAATACTCTAGGAAATTAACGATGTCAGTCAGCCCTTTTTCAAGACCTATCAATTTAATTATCTCAGTGCTGATATCCTGATCATGGCTGTAATACACTTCCGTCCGGTTACAGGTAGAAAGTATCAAAGCATCGTTTAGGCTAAAAAAGTCTTTGATTTTCAGTAAGATACTGTGTACGGCTTTCTCGTCCAGAGAAATAATTTCCCGGATTTGTACTGGTGCATTTTTATGTGATAAACTGAGTGCTCTAAATTTGACTTGCATCATGCTTAAGCTTGGACTGCAAATTTAACAGACAATGACACCGGAAGTGTCCATTTTGGGTAGGTATCCTGTAATTTGTAATCTGTCTAAATAACTGTTTGTCTTTATACTGCAATACTAAGGAGTTTAGGTTTCTCAATCCAATACTATTATCTTATAGGCTATTGATATATTCTATCACTTTTTTTAGAGCACTATGTGGGCTAGAATTTTTTATTGGCTAAAAGTTTATCTGGGATTCTCAGGAAAAGAATCGCGTGGATTTGTGCTTCTAATCCCCGTATTACTTCTTCTTGTTATCTCCAAAGACGTTTTGCGAGAGCTCAGAAAAGCAAAGTCAGGGGATTTTCACACCTACTATTTAGCAACTATAGATAGCCTTGAATTAGCGGGGATTGCTCTTGTCAGTTCGCCTTTTCCTGTCTTTAATCCTCATGATACAATTGTAAATAAATCAGATTCAAAACAGCTTGATAATCTCAACCGTATCCTCTTTTCTGAAGCAGATTCGGTAACACTGCAAATCGTCCCCGGAATAGGTGAGAGTACAGCGGGTAGGATTGTGAAGTTTAGAGAAAGTCTAGGTGGGCTTCATAGCAAAAGTCAGCTTAATGAAGTTTATGGATTGAAACCCGAAACAATCGGGAAAATTTGGGAATATTTTGACTTTTCACCTGCGATTTTCAAAAAAGTAGAAATCAATCAAATTGAAGTGGAGGAATTGGCAAAACATCCATACATCAGATACGCGGAGGCGAAAGTTTTAATCGCTTATCGAAAGCAGCATGGGTATTTTCGCTCGTCGGATGACCTCAGACAAATCAAGATTTTCAAGCAAGAATGGATTGATAAAATCACGCCATACATCGATTTTCAATAGTTCTACTATTTCATTTGTCCCAATTGAGCTATTTTACCCATCTTTGAAGCATGGATTCTCATCTGGACCAGATTCAACTACCCACACTTAATTTGCCGCATTTCGACCCGCAGCTTAAGGAGAAGGACGGGAAGCTTTGGATTTTTGACTCACTTCGCAAAAAACAGTTGGTTTTGACTCCCGAGGAATGGGTCAGGCAGCACTGGATTAATTTCCTGATCTCTCAACTTAAATTCCCCAAAGGCCTTGTGGCACTGGAAAAAGGTTTAATTTACAATAAACTTATCAAGAGAACGGATCTTGTAGTTTGGGATAAAGGAGGCAGTCCATACCTGCTGGTAGAATGTAAAGCCCCCAAAGTCAAACTTACCCAGAAAACCATCGAACAGGCTTGCATGTATCATAAGGAATTGAAAACGCCATTCCTTGTCATCAGTAATGGATTGCAACATATTTGCCTAAGTTTTGACCCTGCAGCGGAGAAGTTTACCCAAGAGAAAAGTTTCCCCGAACCTCCTGTTTAAATCCTATGTTGTAAATTTATACCTGAGATTTGTCTCAAAGTAACCTGAAATTATTCCAACTGAGTATGTCCAAGACCTCTTCCATTCACCCGTGTGATCTTTGTGCCAGTCGTAAGCTTTCTATGCTTTCTGATCTTACAGAGGAGCAGGCATGTAATATTTCGGATAATAAAAATATGATTTCACACCGAAAAGGACAGGTGCTCTATTACGAGGAATCTAAGCCACAGGGTGTTTTTTGCGTAAATGAGGGCGTGATCAAAATCTTCAAAACAGCTTCCAACGGCAAAGAACAAATTATGCACCTTTCGAAGAAAGGTGACCTGCTGGGATATTCTGCATTGCTGGGAGAGGAAAATTACACCAATTCCGCGATGGTGATTGAGGACGCCAAGATTTGCTTTATTCCTAAAGAAACTTTTCTGAAGGCATTGGTGAGCAATGGACCTTTTTTCAGAAGACTAACCAAGGCGCTCAGTCATGAAATCGGAGTGATGGAAGAGAAACTAGTAGATGCTTCGCAAAAGAGCATTCGGGAACGTTTGGCCTATCTGCTTTTACAGTTGGCAAATTCCTATGGACTGGACGGTGCAGGCCCCCAACAGATTGACGTGGTGCTGAGCCGGGAAGAAATAGCAAGCCTAATAGGTACTGCAACAGAGTCTGTTATCAGGCTTTTGTCGGAATTCAAGAAGGATAAACTTATAGAGTTAAAAGGCAAGAAAATCGTTGTGTTGAATAAGGAAGGACTGGTGAAGCTTTCTGATTTTTATGCTTAAGTTGAACATAGCTGCCTATATTGGGGTTAAAGTGATATGAAGTCTTTCCTTGACAAATACATTGTTGCGCTTTTACCAATATTCGCATTTTTCATTTTTTCAGGTAATGTAGAAGCCCAATCGCTTGCCTACAAGGCTTTACTTTCCACCCTTTATGATGCTGATTTTCCTGTTCTGAAACCTTCTCAAGTGACTGATTTGAGCAACTATCAAGTATTGGATACCCGGGAAAAGGACGAGTTTGAAGTCAGTCATCTCAAGGATGCTGAATGGGTTGGTTACGATACCTTTTCTCTGGATAATATAGCTTCATTCGATAAGGAGCAACCGGTTTTGGTGTATTGCACGGTGGGGGCAAGGTCTCAGAATATTGGCAAAAAACTTAAAGATGCAGGGTTCAAAGAAGTTTATAATCTGTACGGAGGTCTGATCGGATGGGTAAATGAAGATAAACCGATTTATCAGGGCAGATCTCCTACAAAGAAAGTCCATACCTATTCCCAATCCTGGGGCATCTGGCTGACAAAAGGGGAAAAGGTTTTTTAATATTCCCTTTTATGATTATCCGCAATGATGCCAGTAGACTCCTTTTCTTCGGTATAATGGACGGAAGACCGATGACAGAAGACCGAAGCTGCCTACAAACTATAATCCACCAAATCCTATGTTGCTTTTTCTTCCTTACTGGCAGAAAGGAGGATATATATCATTTTTATTCTTCCAGATGATCAGTCCTTATTATGTGTATCCGCTTAACTGCACATTTATTGTATTCTTGGAATTAATTCTAGAAGTCCAAATTTGGCAATTCCCCCTTTCTAAAAGGGGGTTAGGGGGATTTTCCACTTTAAAACCAGACATAATTCTTATTTCTCTACATCTTTATCCGGCATAGGACCGTACATCTATCCTAAACACATCCCATGAGAATCCCAAAAATCCATATCATACTTTTGCTTAGTGTTATTCTTTTCAGCTGTCATGGCCCGGTTCCGGGAATGGCCGAAACTACACCCCCAAGTCACAAGGCCTGGAATGAATTGCTCCAAGCAAATGTCAGCTCGGACGGAACGGTTAATTACAAAGGATTTATCAAAGAAAAAGCGAAGCTGGAAACTTACCTCAATAGCTTGAGTGAGAATGCTCCTGATCGTAAAACATGGTCAAAAGATGAACAGTTGGCTTATTGGATCAATGCATACAATGCCTTTACGGTGAAATTAATCGTGGATAATTATCCCGTGGAAAGTATCAAAGACCTTGGACCAAAGCTGAAGATTCCTTTGATCAAAGATGTATGGCATTACAAATTTTTCAAAATAGGAGGGCAGGAATCCAGTTTGGATGAGATTGAGCATTCGATCTTGAGAAAGGAATTTGAAGAGCCCCGAATTCACTTTGCCATCAATTGCGCATCGGTTTCCTGCCCACCTTTGCTCAATGAAGCTTTCGAAGCCACTACGATCGAGGAGCAACTGCATAAGGTTGCCAGCCGTTTTATAAATGATCAAAGCAGGAATAAAATCTCGCCCGAGTCGGCCCAAGTCTCTTCTATTTTCTCTTGGTTCAAAGGGGATTTTACCAAAAATGGCAGCTTAATAGACTTTCTGAATAAGTATAGCAAGACAAAAATCAAGGGGAATGCGAAGATTTCCTTTTTGGATTATGATTGGAATTTGAACGAATAGACTCAAGTTTTCGGTAAATTTCCAATTGTGCCCCCATCAATACCCATTTCAATGAACTCAAATCGCCATGTGGTCATTATCGGCAACGGAATAGCAGGTGTGACCTGCGCCAGACAGCTAAGAAAGCTGGATGAAAAGGTCAGGATAACGCTGGTTTCAGGAGAATCAAAATACTTTTTTTCCAGAACCGCACTCATGTATGTCTTCATGGGGCATATGAAATTTGAACATACCCAGCCTTATGAGAATTGGTTTTGGGATAAAAACAGAATAGAACTGAAAGAAGGCTGGGTGAAATCAATTGACTTCGCTGCCAAAAATCTGCTTTTCCAATCCGGAGAGGATATGAGCTACGATGAACTGGTGCTCGCTACAGGTTCCAAGCCGAATAAATTTGGCTGGGCAGGTGAGGATCTACAAGGTGTTCAGGGATTGTATTCCAAGCAGGATCTTGAACTTATGGAGAAAAACACCCAAGAGGGAGTGAAGCGGGCTGTAATTGTGGGTGGAGGATTGATCGGAATAGAGATGGCGGAAATGCTTGCTTATAAGAAGATTCCCGTGACTATCCTTGTTCGGGAAAAAGGATTTTGGGGAAATATCCTGCCAAAGGAAGAGTCCGGGTTGGTTGGAAGACATATTAGAGAGCACCACATTGATTTGCGCTTAAACGAGGAATTGGAAGAGATCATCTCTGATCCGAATGCCCGAGTGAAAGCAGTCAAGACGAAATCAGGAGAGGAGATCCAATGCCAGTTTGTAGGGCTTACTGCTGGTGTGACTCCCAATATTGATTTTCTCAGAAAAACAGAATTAGAAGTTAATAGAGGAGTAAAGGTTGATTTTGGTTTCCGGACCAACATTAAGGATGTATATTCTATTGGAGATTGTGCAGAGTTTCACGAAGCGCCGGCATCGGACCGCAAGCATGTAGAGCAGGTTTGGTACACAGGAAGAATGCAGGGAGAAACCTTGGGACATATTTTGGCAGGTCATAACGTGACCTACCAACCGGGTGTTTGGTTTAATTCAGCCAAATTTCTGGATATAGAATACCAGACTTATGGGCATGTTCCTGCAAGATGGGATACTGGGCAAGTGAAATCTTTCTATTGGGAGCATCCGGTTGGAAAAGTGGCTTTTCGTATGCTGATGGACTTAAACGGTCGGATCCTTGGAGTGAATAATTTTGGTTTTCGACTGAGACACGAATTTTTTGATCAGGCAATCCGAGAGGGATGGGATGGAGACCGAGTCATTTCCAAACTGGACAAAGCCAACTTCGACCCAGAGTTTTTTGCTCCTTATTATATAGCTATTCAACAGGCTTTTAAAAATCAATTTGGAGGAGATTTCACCATTTCCAAGAAGACATTTATCCAAAAACTATTCGGAGCAAGCGTATGAAATCGAGCATGACGAAGACTACACACAACATGTCCCGAACTTGCTTCGGGAGAGTGATGATTAATAAACATGCGAGATTCCATGTGGCCTATAAAAATCAAATTATATACACATGAAGTTTATTCAAAGTATAGGGATTCTGTTGTTTTTGGTGGGTTTGGCAGTATTTACTGTAATGCCTTTCTTAGGCAATTATACACTGACCGAAGAATTGGTTCTGGCCAGTACCAAGGAGATCCACCAGGAGAAAATGGCTGAGATTCTTGCTCCAATGTATGGTGAAACGTATTCTTCCAATTTCTCATTTATCTCTGCTTTCAATGAAAATTTTAATTCTTACAATAATGCACTAAAGGAAGAATCCAAGTGGGACGAGGTGATCTGGGATGATTACAGCTTTCCACTTGCGCAAAGTTCGCTCAGTAGCCCCGTCCGCGATCATCCTTGGCTTTTCTTGGGACTATCAATAGGTTTAGCGGTTTTGGGTGGATTGATGTACAATCTGCCAAAGCATAAAAGCGAACCTGAAGGAATCAAAAACAACGGAATTTACCACTCTTCCATGAAGAACCGTGGCTGGATGGGAATGGTCACAGGGGCTTACCTGATACTTTTCTACATTATTTTGTACTGGTTTCCGGCCTATATCGTAAATCAGGTTTGGATGGTGACCCCATTGAGTATGATCCTTAGTGGCAATCCTGCCAGTCAGTGGTTTCTTTACGGCACGATCTATACCATTGCGATTGCTGTGATGGGCGTTCGGATGTTCCGCAAATACAGAGGAAATAAGTATCAGCAGTTGCGAACAGCTTCGGTGATGTTTTTTCAAACGGCTTTCGCATTTCTGATTCCCGAGATTCTCGTATTGCTCAATCAGCCCTATTATGATTTCAAAAATATCTGGCCGCTCGATTACGATTTTTTCTACGATTATCAGATTGATACGTTCTTGAGTGCCGGTGGAGTAGGGATGTTTATGTTGATCTGGGGGATTCTGCTCATCATTATAGCAGTTCCGGTTTTTACTTATTTTTATGGGAAAAGATGGTATTGCTCCTGGGTGTGTGGCTGTGGCGGCTTGGCAGAGACGGTGGGGGATCCTTACCGTCAGCTTTCGGACAAGTCTTTGAAAGCCTGGAAATATGAGCGTGTAATTGTCCACAGTGTATTGGTGCTGGCAGTAGTGATGACTGCCGTGACTATAGCCAATTACTTTTCCGGCTTTGCGCTTTTGGGAGATGTCACAAACCAATTACATTCGTTCTACGGTTTTGCGATTGGGTCGGTGTTCGCAGGAGTGGTCGGTACCGGCTTTTATCCCTTTATGGGCAATCGCGTGTGGTGTAGGTTTGGATGCCCCCTGGCAGCCTATCTTGGCATCGTGCAGCGTTTCAAATCACGGTTCAGAATCACCACGAATGGAGGCCAGTGTATTTCCTGCGGCAATTGCTCCACCTATTGTGAAATGGGGATAGACGTTCGTTGGTATGCACAGCGGGGGCAGGAAATCGTAAGAGCCAGCTGTGTGGGTTGTGGAGTCTGTTCTGCCGTATGTCCGCGTGGAGTGCTGAAATTGGAAAATGGTCCCGAACAAAACCGAATCAATGAAATGCCAATAATCATTGGAAATGATTCCATCAAGATAAATGCCTAAATGATCTTATTATATCTTTTGATTGGGATTTATGCCCTGGGAATGCTGTTTATTTTTGTTTACAGTCTTGCTCAAGGGCATTTGCTTTTAAGGTTTCTTGGTGCAAAAAAATCGCTGGAACAGGTGTCTCATGTTTCACCTGAAGTTTGGCCAAAAGTCACTGTTCAGCTACCAATCTATAATGAACTTTACGTTGTAGATCGTTTGATAGAGGCAGTTTCCCAAATAAATTATCCCTTGGAATTACTGGAAATCCAGGTACTGGATGACAGCACAGATCAGACCACCAAGTTGATCCAAAGGAAAATCCTTGAGTTTCCTGAAATCAATTTCAAATACATTCATCGTTCTGACAGATCAGGCTTTAAGGCGGGTGCATTAAAGGAAGGTTTGGCAAAAGCCAACGGAGAATTTATCGCAATTTTCGATGCGGATTTTGTTCCTGATCCTGATTTTTTGCTGAAAACCATTCCTTATTTCTCTTCGGCCAAAGTCGGAATGGTCCAGACCCGCTGGACACATTTAAACAAAAACTATTCGCTGCTTACACGCTTACAGGCTTTTGCGCTGGATGCACATTTTCTGATCGAACAGATCGGGAGAAACAGCCAGCATGCATTTATCAATTTCAATGGAACCGGTGGTATTTGGAGAAAGGCCTGTATTGTCGATGCGGGAAATTGGCAGGATGATACATTGACAGAGGATCTGGATTTGAGCTACCGTGCCCAGCGCAGAGGATGGGAGTTTGTCTATAGACCGGAAATAGAATCCCCGGCGGAGCTTCCTCCGATTATGTCGGCAGTGAAGTCCCAACAATTTCGCTGGACCAAAGGAGGCGCAGAATGCGCAGTAAAACATGCCAAAGCGGTTTTAAGAGAAAATCTTCCGTTTTCTACTAAATTTCACGCGATGGCCCATCTCTTCAACAGCAGTATTTTTATAGCTATTTTACAGGTCAGTCTGAGTAGTATAGGCGTGTGGTGGGCAGGAACGCAAGGCATGATTTCAGCGAATCTGTTCAAAATTTCGGGACTGTTTATGATCGGGTTTGTGATCATTGCAGGTGTGTATTTGGTTGCGTATTTCTATGGAAAGAGAAGTTTTTGGAGAAGTTTTATTCAAGCCATCTATATGTTGCCATTATTCCTGTCGGTGTCTATGGGTCTGGGCTTGCACAATGCCCAGGCAGTTTGGAAAGGGCTTTCCGGTAAAAAATCGCCCTTTATCCGCACTCCAAAATTTAATCTGGAAAGTGGTTCCGGTCTGGAAACAAATCGTTACCTCAAGTTCAAAATCCCGGTTACCACCTGGATGGAAGGGGTATTGATGCTGGTGTTTTCAGGTATGGTAGCACTCCATATTTACTTGGGTACTTTCGAAATGTTGCCCTTTCATCTCATGCTCGCCGTAGGGTATGGGTTGGTTTTCTTTTCATCATTCAAAGCCTATAGTTTGGGCAAATAACTTTCGATGCATAATCCACCAATTGTTGATGTAATCATTCCTGCCTACAATGAGGAAAAGTCCATCCCAAAGGTAATTGGGGATATTCCATCCCTTGTCCGAAACGTAATAGTAGCAAATAACAACTCTACAGACAGCACAGGAAAAGTAGCGGAAGCGGCTGGCGCAAAAGTGGTTTTTGAACCTCAGAAAGGTTATGGAAAAGCATGCCTGACTGCGATGGACTGGATCAAAAAGCAGGAAACCCAACCGGATATTGTGGTCTTTCTGGATGGCGATTACAGTGATTATCCTGAAGAATTGCCGGATTTGATTCGGCCTATTTTGGATCTAAAAGCAGAGCTGGTGATTGGATCCAGAGCCTTGGGAGAGCGGGAATCGGGCTCTATGACTTTTCCGCAGGTATTTGGAAATTGGCTGGCAACTACCATGATGAAGTATATGCAGGGAGCTAAATTCTCTGATTTGGGCCCATTTCGGGCAATTGTTTGGGCCAAATTGCTTGAATTGAATATGGTAGATCAGAACTTTGGTTGGACGATAGAGATGCAGATTAAAGCACATAAGGCTGGACTTCGGTACACGGAAGTTCCGGTGAATTATCGAAAGCGGATAGGTGTTTCGAAAGTAAGTGGAACGGTTAAGGGAGTTTTCGGAGCGGGATATAAGATTATTTATACGATTTTCAAGTATTGGTAATTTTTAGAATCAAGAAGCTAGAACCATGATTCGTCATTTCGATAAGCGAGACAGGAGTGAAGAAGCAATTTCTTACGTTAGGATTAAGTAACAAGAGTCAAGAGTCAAGAAGCAAGAACCATGATTCGTCATTGCGATAAGCGAGGTAGGAGCGAAGAAGCAATCTCTTACGTTAGAATCAAGTAGCAAGTAGCAAGAGACGGGAGTCTAGTAACAAAACCTGCGAACTCCCCCTTGGATTGATTAGTTTGACTCGTCCTGAATTGAGTTTACACAAAGTAAACTACTATGAAACGACAAAAAGAAAAAAAAACAAGGGGCATAGGATCTCTGAGTTGGGCA
>NZ_JAVDWS010000018.1:0-109975 GCF_031457395.1 Algoriphagus sp. 4150 | reverse complement strand
ATGAATATGAAAATTTAACTTCTTAGCGTTTTCTTACCCTTACCTAAAAATATAAAAATGAAGTGACAGAAAAATTATAAACATATGAAAAAGCTAATATTAACCTTAATTATTGCAGTGTTTGCATTTGCGGTGCAGGCACAGGTAAAAACGATCGGCATCCAAACATCAGCAATCTGCGAGATGTGCAAGGCTACTTTGGAAAAGGATCTCACCTTCGAAAAAGGCGTGAAATCTGTAAATCTGGACTTGGAAACCAAAGTATTAAACATTGCCTATCTGGACTCCAAGACCAATCCGGACAAACTCCGAAAACGTGTAACTATGGTGGGCTATCATGCAGATTCACTGAAACGTGATCCGAAAGCCTATGAGAAACTTGATGAATGCTGTAAAGACGGTGCGCACGATAACGACCTTCACAAAAAAAAGGATAATTAATCACAGGAAGCTTCTCAGAAATGGGAAGCTTTTTTTACTCTTGGAATCCATTGCTTTGTCCGTCATTGCGAGGAAAAAACAATGACCGAAGGGAATTGCTTTTGACGCGGCAATCCTTTCTGATTCTGGATTTCCGAAGTACGATTTACGGCATTATTGAATCTAGGTACGTTGATCTGATCCTTCAGTATTCTTTAAATAACTAGGTGAGTCAACTTCTTAGAATAAATCTTCACTTTCCGTTGATCCCGTAAATCGCCATTCGTATTTCGTAAATACAATGAGATTGCTCATTTCTACGAGATCGCTTCTCCGCCTCAGGCGGATCGCGATGACGGATAACCCAAATCTTAAAATCAGACCAGAACCAACTCAAAAGGTCTAAACGCATCCAAAAGCGGATCCGACGGATCCAGCTCGGTAACCAAGGTATGAACGGACGTCATATCACAGGTTTTATATTTTTGGACGGAATGAAGTTTGTCCGAAACAGTCAGAATTATAGTTTTCTTGGCAGCTCGGATCATCGCCTGCTTCACCTGGATCACTTCCCAGTCAAATTCTGTCAAACCAAACTGCGCATCCAAATAACCTGTTCCCAGTATGCATAAATCCACCCGAAGCTGGGAAAGCGCATTTACCACCGTTCCTCCCACTGCGAATTTGGCCTCATGCAGCAGTTTGCCTCCCAGAAAAATCACCTCAACATTTTCATGCTCAAGCAAGGCCATCGCCACATGCAAACTTGGTGTGAAGACAGTCAAAACCAATTTCTTTGGGATGAGATTGGCAACTTCCATATTCGTAGTACCTCCGCTCATTAAGATCACCTGCCCATCAGAAAGTAGAGAAACAGTCTTTTCGGCAATGGAAATTTTCTTTGACTTCAGGTAGATATTCCCATCGTCTTTGGTGAAAGTCATAAATCCAAAGGACGTCGCTCCACCATGCACCTTCTTAAGCTTTTTTTCTTTGTCCAACTCCTTTACATCCCGTCTCACGGTATCGATTGACACATTCAAAGAATCTGACAAATCATTAAGCAAAACCCGGTGATGCAGGTGTACCTGATCCAAAATATACTTCTGTCTTTCTTCTTTCAGCATGGGATAAAATTGTTGGATTCGGGAAGCTAACAATAACAGCAAAAACTTGCAAAAACAATCATCAAATGAAACTACCTGCAAAGAATTGCCCGGTCACCTTGTCTATCCTGCATTTTTCTGGCTAGTTTAGCTGTGGAAAGCAATTCTTACCCCATTGAATTTGACGTTAAAGTAGACTGAAAAACCATGAAGTCCAATTCCCTGTATCCTATATTTCTATTAGGAATCTGTTGCATTTCACTTATTCAAAGCTCCTGCAGCCCAAAATCTACTTTTAGGATAATAGACAAGCCCATCATTTGGAATCAGGAAAGAGAAGAACTATCTCTCAAATACCTCAAAGAACGTCATGGGCTGGAACAGAAAACTGCATCTATTGACCCCAAAATGGTAGTGGTCCACTGGACTGCAATTGACAATATAGAAGTGACCTTTGATGTTTTCAATCCGGCTACTTTGAATGGAAGGGCAGATTTGACCGGTGCCGGCAACCTAAATGTGTCCAGCCAGTTTTTAATTGATCGGGACGGCACGATTTTTAGACTATTGCCGGACACTACATTTGCCAGACATACGATTGGCTTGAATTATCTGGCAATTGGTATCGAAAATATCGGCAGCGATAAGATGCCTTTGACAAAAGAACAATTAAAGGCAAACGAAAAGCTGATCAGATATCTGGAAAGGAAATATGCAATAGACTATGTCATCGGCCATCATGAATACCAAAACTTCCAGTCAACAAACCTGTGGAAAGAAATCGATCCTGACTATCGCACTATTAAAACCGACCCCGGAGATGCCTTTATGAAGAAACTCCGAAAAAATCTGGCAGATTTAGATTTGAAACCCATACCAACGCTCTGATTACCCATTTATGAAATCGAGCATGATCCGTACCTACGGGAACACACAATGGAACGATTATAATGCATGCGAGATTCCAT
Organism: Algoriphagus sp. 4150; assembly: GCF_031457395.1. NCBI lineage: Bacteria > Pseudomonadati > Bacteroidota > Cytophagia > Cytophagales > Cyclobacteriaceae > Algoriphagus > Algoriphagus sp. 4150. The sequence goes on along the minus strand of NZ_JAVDWS010000018.1, from coordinate 107,481 downwards.
ATGGCCTTTAAGAAAAATTTATAAACATATGAAATCCCTTTCTAGGTATCTATTTATTATTTTGGCCATCGGCCTACTGTTTTCTGCCTGTAAATCCCAAAAAAACACAACGCCCGGAAAGCGGCCTTCCGGCACCGTCAACACGACCACCAATCCAAATCCCGGAGCCAATCTTCCTGTAAAAAACTTGCCGATGGCTCCTGTGGCTTTACAGCCATTAACTTTTCAAATGCCGGAAATGCCAAGGGAATTCCGTGGGGTATGGATAGCTACGGTAGCAAACATCGATTGGCCTATTTCTCCGGATGACACGTACGAAAAGCAAAAGCGCGATTTTCTTAATCTGTTGGACTATTACAAAAACCTCAATTTCAATGCGGTAATCGTTCAGGTAAGAACTGCCGGAGATGCTTTCTATCCAAGCAACCTCGCCCCCTGGTCCAAGTACCTGACAGGAAAGCAGGGTAAAGCTCCAAATACAAACGAGAATCCCCTTACTTGGATGATCAGGGAATCCCATGCCCGTGGTATGGAATTTCATGCCTGGCTGAACCCATATCGTGCCACCATGAATCTAAACACCTCCGACCTCAGTCCCAATCATGATTATAACCTGCATAGGGACTGGATGCTGAAATACGACACAAAATATTATTACAATCCGGGGTTACCCGAAGTAAAAGCCCATTTACTGGCTGTGATCAAGGAAATCGTGGACAATTACGACATTGACGCTGTCCACTTTGACGATTATTTCTATCCTTATAAAGTCGCAAAATTAGACTTCCCCGATAAAAGCACCTATGATAGGTACAAGAAGCCCGGTCAATCCCAAGACGACTGGAGAAGGGAGAATGTAAACCAATTGATTCTGGAGCTTAACCGGACGATCAAGCAAAGTAAACCTTGGGTACAGTTTGGGATATCACCCTTTGGTGTATGGAGAAATCAGGACAAAGATCCAAAAGGATCCCCTACCCGGGCAGGACAAACGAACTATGACGATCTCTATGCGGATGTTTTGCTTTGGATGAAAAATGGCTGGGTGGATTACATGATCCCCCAACTCTATTGGAGTATGGATCATAGACTTGCATCGCATCGAATACTGAATGACTGGTGGGCAAAAAACCACTTCAACACGAACATCTACATCGGAAATGGTCCCTATAAAATCCGTGATGACTCTGACGCTGCCTGGAATAATCCAAGGGAAATCAATACACAGATTTCTTATACACGTACACTTCCTACAATTCAGGGAAATGCTTTTTTCTCTGCAAAGTCCATAAAAATCAAAAACCAGGATGTTGCTCAGTTACTCAAAAGCGAATTGTATAATGAGCCTACTTTACCTCCGTCATTTCAGCCTAAAAGCCCTTCTATCATAGATACGCCTGTAGTATTCAGCGTGGAAGCCAATTCGGAATTGACCTCTATACGGATGGCAAATCCACTTGACCCGGCCATTCGCTACGCACTTATACAGGGGGCAAATGAGTTGAATCACTTGTCCACAGCTGAAATACACCCGGTATGGGTAGGTGGAATGAGAGCCAGAACCTTGGAAGTAAAGAGTCTTAACACTAAATACCTTGCCATACGCTGGATTGATCATTACGGCAGAATCGTACAAACGCAAGTTTACCAAATCCCATAAACCTAAAACTATGAAAGACATGCTTGTGCGATTGATCGGTTTGCCGGATGTTTCTCAAGAAGAAGCACGCCTGTTGAAAAAGGAAAAAATCTCATTCCGAAGAGCAATCGCACCGGAAAAGCACCTTATAAGCAAGTGGGTTTTGGAGCATTTTGGTGAGTATTGGCAGTCAGAATTGGAAGTAGGTTTCAGCAGACAGCCGGTAGCTTGCTGGCTCGCACAACGGGGAAACGACATTCTGGGGTTTGCATGCTACGAAAGTACCGCCCGAAATTTCTTTGGTCCCACAGGCACACTGGAATCCGAACGGGGAAAAGGAATAGGTAAAATACTTCTGGTCAAATCTCTGGAATCCATGCGGGAAATGGGTTATGCATACGCCATTATCGGCGGAGTTGGCCCTGCCAAATTCTACGAAAAAGCAGTAAACGCAAAAATCATCGACGGATCTGAAGTAAGTGTCTACGAAAATCTGATCAGGAAGTGATGGGCAACTCTTCCAATAGAAATCCTTGGATCTGGATTCCCTCGTTGTATTTGACCGAGGGAATTCCATACATAGTCATCATTACCGTGTCGGTGATTATGTACAAAAAGCTGGGTGTTTCCAATTCCGATATTGGCTTATATACAAGCTTGTTATACCTCCCCTGGGTGATCAAGCCCATTTGGAGCCCAGTTGTAGATCTTTTTGGAACAAAGAGAAAATGGTTTCTGACAATGCAATTAATACTCTCCCTGGTTTTTCTGGGAGTCGGACTGACCACTGCCGGTAGCAGCTTTTTCTTTATGACTCTGGCATTTTTCTGGATGGGAGCTTTTGCCTCTGCCACCAATGATATTGCATCAGACGGCATGTATCTTATCGCTTTGAAACCCGAGCAGCAATCCTTTTTTGTGGGATTGCGAGGCACCTTCTACAGAATAGGAATGATCACCGGCCAGGGTTTGATCGTGATGATCGCAGGTTATCTGGAAACAACTCTGGGTGACAACAGCAAAGCCTGGTCATACACCATGATTGCCGTGGCGCTCTTGATGCTGATTCTGACTGCCGTCAATTATTTGTCTACACCAAATGTAGAAGAAGAAGCAACTGATCGCACTGCCCGGGAAGCGAGCTTCGGGAAAGTTTTCATTAACTTCTTCACCAAGAAAAACATTGGAATTTCACTGGCTTTCGTATTGCTCTATCGGTTGGGAGAATCCCAGTTGGTGAAGATGGCCTCTCCTTTTTTATTGGAAGGAAGACAAACTGGCGGATTGGGATTAAGTACCTCTCAGGTAGGATTTCTCTATGGCACTATTGGGGTAATTGCATTACTCTTGGGTGGGATCTTGGGCGGAATAGCCATCTCCCGTCATGGACTGGGCAAGTGGATGATCCCGATGGCACTTTCGCTGAACCTCCCTAATTTGCTTTACATAGGTCTAGCTCACTTCCAACCCGAGAATCTCTTCTTTGCCGGTACAGTGGTAGTCGTCGAGCAATTCGGCTATGGATTCGGCTTCGCTGCATACATGATCTTCTTGATTTACTTGGCAGAAGGTCTGTTCAAAACTTCACACTACGCCTTGGCAACAGGTTTTATGGCCATGGGTATGATGCTTCCCGGAATGCTATCCGGCTATATTCAAGAGTGGCTGGGCTACACAGGTTTTTTTATCTGGGTGGGTGTAGCAATGATTCCGGCGCTGGCTATTGCCGCAAGTGTGAGGTACCCTAGGGAATTTGGGAAGAAAACGGATTGAATTACGATTTGGAAGTTACGATTTACGACCTTTTTCGAACCTCCGCATTTCGGTTTACAAAATAACTTTCAATTAATTTCACAATATTCCAATCTTTCAATTTTCCAATGAATTCAAAACTCTCCAAAGATCAAAAAATAGCCCAATGCTTCTCTCCCGCAGCATTTATACATGATTCGGAGGAAAATTACCTTGCCGTAGAACAGTTAATCCGTGAGCAGGAAATCGGCGGATTGACATTTTTTCATAGTCGCCATTCTGCTGCTGCCAACTTCGAAAAACGTGCCGAAGTACTGGATGTAAGCGGAACCTTAGAGAAAATGATCGGGCTTATCTGTCGCTATCAGGCTATTTCAAAAATCCCACTGCTGATCAGCATTGACGGAGAATATGGCTTGGCAATGCGGGTAGAAAAGACACCCCAGTATCCTTTTGCTATCACGCTTGGAGCGCTCAAGGAAAACGCACCGGTATTGATCGAAGAGGTGGGCTATAGAATGGGACTGGACATGAAGATGGCCGGAATTCATCTAAACCTGGCCCCATGCTCAGATATAAATACCAACCCAAACAATCCCGTGATCGGCTACAGATCCTTTGGAACAGATCCACAAAAAGTAGCCGAGAATTCCATGGCAATGTATCATGGCATGACAAAAGCAGGAATCGGAGCATGTCTCAAGCATTTCCCCGGGCATGGCGATACCCAAACGGATTCTCACTTGGGACTCCCGGTTATCCAAAAGACCAAAGAAGAACTGAGAAAAGAGGAACTTTTTCCATTTCAATATGGAATAGATCAGGGTGTGGAAATGATTATGGTAGGACATCTGGCAGCTCCGGCATTATCGGGAGGAAGGGAAATAGCTGCCAGCATCAGTCGGGAGATTATTACGGATTTGCTAAAAACTGAAATGGGATTCGGTGGAATCGTCATCTCAGATGCGCTTAATATGAAAGCAGTGGCAGATTTATTCCCGGAACCCGGTCAATTGGAATGGGAGGCCTTTCATGCGGGAAATGATATTTTATGCTTTTCGGATCATGTAAAAGAAGGCGTGGATAAAATTGCCGAAAATGCCTCAGAAGAAGAAATAGAAGCTGCGTTTGAGAAAGTTTGGGCCTTAAAAGAAAAGCTGGGCGTATTTGATTTTAAAGAACCGGATGTTCCTGAGTTTGATTGGAAAAGTCACTCCGAACTTCAATCTCAACTTGCCGAAGAATACGTTTCTATGGTCTCTGGGAAGATAGATGGTGGAGAATTGCGAAAATTGGCAGCAGAAGGAAGACTGGCTCATCGCACGTTCTTCCATCGTGAGCCAAACTCATTTGCCCATAAATTGGAAGTGCTTTTCTCTCAAAACTTGGAAAAAGTAGAAATCAATAAAGCCGAAAAAGTAATCATTTCAGTCTTTGTCCCATCCCATAAACCGCTGAACCGGTTTGGAATGGACATAGCGGTATTGGAAGAAATCAGGAGCCTAGCTCAAGCCAAATCATGCATACTAGTTCATTTCGGCAATCCTTTGGCACTGAGGCATCTTGGAAAATTGGAAGATTTTGAAGCGGTGATCTGTGGATATCAGAGATTTGAAGAAAGTCAAACGGCAGCCGCAAAGCTATTCGCCTAATAAAAAATTACAGCTTCCGGAAAAGCTCTTTAGCAAAAAGAACTTAGGCTGGGATAGGCTAGTGAAGATTTCAGGTTTACTGCGTTCGCTGTGATAACCTTTATGCGTGTTCGTAATGGTTAAAAGAAAAAAACCGGCATCCTGTCGGAATACCGGCTCTAAAGAAATCATCACGCATTTGCGGCTGGATTAATCAGCCACAAGTACATTCTGACTTCCTACAGATCTTCTATATCCACCTCGGATTTCACCAAGACAGCTTCTGCTTTATGGTCTTTTACTTGACCCAACGTTTTATCAGCGAAACCTTTGATAGTAAAGTTTTCACCATTGTCAATTTCATTTTCAAACATTGACATAGAATCATCTAGCAGATCAATTTGCGAACGGATAAAAGCCTTGTCAAAGTCTACCCCGCTGAGCGTCGCAAGTTCATCATATTCAGCTGTCATTTCATCAGACATTCCATCGGAAATATCTACGTCCTTGCCATCTACTATCCCTTCAAGCTCCACTTTACTGGAAGTCTTGTCTTCTATAAGCATAGTCGCATACCCCAAAACAGAATCATCCTCACCCTTATCCAAGGCAAGTTGTCCTAAGCTAATTTGAGCGTTAATAAATTCGGAAGAAGCCATTGCGAAATTTCTATCTTGCTGGCTGATAGTATCCACGATAGGGTCATCGTCATCATCCTCGCAGGAGGTCATCCCTACCAAACACAGTGATGACAGCAGCACAGCTCCGGTAATCCTTGCCTTTTTACCAAAGGTGCTTGCTGCGGGTTGATTTAAATTACTTGTTTTCATAAGAGATTAGTTGGTTTAGTGTTCTCCCATTAGTCTTACAAGTACCATTCCCATAGCCTTTACAGCGATTGAGAGCTATTCCTGCAAATTCTCCTGCGTAATGCTTACTCAGTCTGTTGAAAGTTTTGCGCCTTTAGATAGAAATCCCCTCCTATTTCTCTATAATTTCCCGGATCTCAAATGGAATGTAGTCGGGCCTTTCCTCCTAATCACCACTTTCAGCAAAAGCTTGTTATTCGACAAGACCATCTGAATCATACCGGAAGGAACTGACTGCTCACCCAAAAGCCGAACTTCATCTTTAAAAAATATTATTCGATAAAACTCAGGAGCACTGAATCGATGTGGTTTTGCTTCATTCATTTTACAACCACAACTAATCCAGACGTTTATTTCTCTATCCCAAATTCATAGACAATCTCATGCACATACTGCTCTCCCGGAGCCAAACTAGCTGAGGGAAAGTTCAACTTGTTTGGACTATCGGGCCAAGCCTCAGGTTCAAGACAAAGTGCCCAGTGAGGTTGGTAAATTTTGCCATCAGCCCCGGCAAAGTCTCTCACATGGTTAGCCGTGTATAGCTGCACACCAGGCGCTGTGGAGTAAACTGCCATCGTACGCCCACTTTTAGGATGCTTGACCACAGCTATTTTCTTTAGCTCCGTCGAATTTTCTCTTTTGGTGACATAATTATGATCAAAACCCTCACCCAATGCATCCATCTGAGCACCTAATTTCTTTGGTGTTGTAAAATCAAAAGGAGTTCCCGACACCTCTAGCAATTCACCCGTGGGGATCTGTCCTGGTCCGGTAGGTGTAATCGCTTCGGCAAAAATCTGTAGCTCATGACTACGCACGTCCTCCTTGATTCCGCTTAGATTGAAATAAGAATGGTTGGTAAGGTTTACTACTGTTTTCTTATCGGTAGTAGATTCAAAGCGGAGTTTCAGTTTATTGTCGCTTGTCAATTCCATCCAAAGTGTTGTCATAAGATTCCCCGGAAAACCTTCTTCTCCATCCACACTTAGATAGGTCATTTTCACTCCGACAGCATTATCACTCTTATACACTTCAGGAGTCCATACTTTCACTCCAAATCCTTTTGATCCTCCATGGAGGGTATTTTCTCCATTGTTTTTGGTAAGGTGAAAAGATTCCCCATCAAGCTCAAACGAACCCGTCCCAATTCTATTTGCATATCTACCCACAGCAGCACCAAGATAAGGTCCATTCTTAGTGAAGTAATCCGGAATTTCTTCCAGTGCCAGCACTACATTGTCGTGCTTTCCGTCTTTGTCGGGAGTTATTATTCTAGCTATTATTCCCCCATAATTTGTCAATTCCACCTGCATCACACCGTTGTCGAGAACGTATTGAAAGACATCTTCACCTTCCCAGGTCGCTACTTTTTCAGCTTTGACAGTAAGGTCTGCTTTTTCTTCGATCATGGTAGACTTGGTTTGAGAGAGACAGACAGTGCCTGAAAAAAACAATGCCAATACTATTAGTTTGCGATATAGGTTCATGGGGGTGAAATCAAAAATTAGAATGAAAATTAAGCTCGGTAATCAGGAAATCTCCTGAATGCGATTAAAATCAATGCTAGAAACGGACGATTTTATTCCTTTGTATGATTTGAAGCGATTCTCCTCAGCTGTTCTTCAAGCTCATCACTGTCATAGATCTTTCCCTTCATCACGACCATAAGCGGGCTTTGAAGAGTGGTCAGGTCTTCCAAGGGATTATTGGATACTAACACAAAATCAGCTGCAGCACCCTCTTTGATCATTCCCCATTCTCCATCTTGCCCGAAATAGGCGGCAGGATTTACAGAACCCGATTTCAAAATCTCGTAGTTGGTCATGCCGGCTTTGGACATCAATTCTATCTCATGATGAATGGAGAATCCGGGTACATTGAATACCTGGGGAGAATCCGAAGACATCAACACAGGTACTCCTGCCCGGTGTAAGGTCATCAATAGCATATTCCGGAATTCCAGATACGGCTGCACATGCTCTTTTGTCAATACACCTGATTTTTCATAAGGAGTTTTGGCATCTATCCACCCCTGTACTTGATCGGCAGACATGTATTTCATCTCTGGGATCCCCCTATACTCTTCTGCCGGCTTCGCTCCAAAATAGCGGTCAAAAAGCGTCAAAGTCGGAGCAATCCAAGCCTTTGTCTCAAGTGTCAAGTCTACTAACTCCGGAAGCTTGCTTAGATCGGCTTCATTCACCAGTAACATGCTGAATGGCCCTGCAATTTTCGGATCCATGACTCTGGAGTAATCCGGTATCAATGCCTCAATGTACCCATCCATATGCTCTATGGATTTATACCCGTTTTTCAAACTTGCTTCCAACCCAACGTCCAAAGAGATGTGCCCTCCGAAAGGAATATTCAACTCGTTGGCGGTTTTGGAAATTGCCAAAAACTCATCCATCAATAATCCGGGATGCAACTTTAGATGATCATAGCCGGCATCCTTTTGAGCTTTGACCATCTGTACTGCCTGATCCGGAGAAGTCACCGTAGCCCCTCTAAATGAGGGACCGGAAAGAAAAAGCCTAGGACCGGCTACTTCCCCTGAGTCCACCTTATCTCTAAGAGTCAAATGCGACTGATCTCCAATCATTCCCCTCACGCGCAAAACTCCATTTGCCAAATACAACCACATGGTTTCTTCCTGAAGCTGCGTATCCCCCTGCTCAGTCACAGGAATATGGGAATGAAACTCGGCCAGACCGGGGTACACAAAAGCCCCGTTACCGTCGATTTCTTGAAAAGTATCACGATCAAATGGCTCATGCACAGGGAGGATTTTGAGAATTTCTCCATCTTCGACGAAAATAGCCCGGTCCTCAAGCACCTGTTCATTCTCCATGGTGACTATATTCACATTGGAAATCACATAGGCTTGAGAAAATCCTGAGAGTGTTGATAACGGAATAAGCAAGAAAAGGGCAAATAGTGATTTGGTCATGGCTGCTGAGTATAAGGATGTTTCAATTTCGTGCATTAAGTAATTCAAAGCAACCCATACAAAAAATAGATGCCGGGAAGTATCCCGGCAATTGGAATAGAAGTGTCAATTCCCCATACTCACTAACCCTTATAGCCCAAATAGCTCAGAGCTTCTGCCAACATTTCATCCGGAGCTTGAAAAATACTCAGTTTCAATCCATACTCAGGTTCCTCCCATGTTGCAAATTGCGAATCCAGCATTGCTGCTTTCATGTAATGATTCTTACGGGCAAGCATTCGACTCCAGATCACATCGCGGTCTCCTTTCAAGTGAATCCAATGCACGTTTTCTCCCACGTTCAATAACTGCCGATAGCTTTCTTTCAAAGCAGAACATGCCAATACAGCCCCCTTGGATTTCCCTGATTGGACTAGAAGATCTGCCAAGGACTGAAGCCACGGCATTCTATCCTCATCATTTAAGGGTTGTCCCTGACTCATCTTGGCGATGTTTTCTTTCGGGTGAAAATTATCCGCATCAAAAAAGGGTAAGGCCAACGTTTCGGCCAAACTAGAACCGATGGTGGTTTTCCCTGTTCCCGAAACTCCAGTAACTATTATTAGCATAACGAAAGTTAAGAAAAAAAATAATTTGGGCTTCCACCAATTCCTGTGGAAGAGCAATTCCCGAACGTAAATTTTCTATTCCATTGGGGCTTGTCCTAAAGTTAGAATCCCTGTAAAAACCACTCTGCTCAATTTTTAATATTAAACTTTTATAAAATTTTTATTAAAGTTCGTTTTATTAAAAAACATTTTTTAGATTTGTTTAAGTAAATTACCAGAGTAAAAAAAGTTAATGATAAGAAGTTCTATCGGTGGAGCCATTTAGGCAATACCGATCAGAGGTAATCATATCAAATTGATTATTAACCACTTAAAAATAGCTTGATAAAAGTATTCCCTAAAAACAAACCTTTCCAAACAGTATGCTAAGTAAGTATCCGCTTTCAGAAGTTGAAAAAAGTTTTCTTCAGGAATCTGGTGTAGAAAAGATCAGCACCCTTATTCCTTACCTTCAAGTTGACAATTTTCCTAAACTTGGCTTGCTCACTGCCTGCCGTTTTTTGGAATGGGCAGCAGCTAACCCTGAGGGTGTCATCAGTTTACCTACAGGCAAAACGCCTGAATTTTTCATCAAATGGACGCAGTTCCTACTTGAAAACTGGGACAATAAAAAAGGGAAAGATGTACGGGAAAAATATGGCTTGGGAGCTACCAAAAAGCCTATTCTGAAAGATCTGACATTTGTACAGATCGATGAATTCTATCCGATTTCTTCCAAGCAAAACAACAGCTTCTACGACTACGTCAACAAGTTCTACATCCAAGGTTTCGGGCTTTCTAAAGAAAAAGCCATTCTGATCAATTCAGACGAGATTCCTTTGGCTAACGGGCTTCATTTCAGTGCTATTTTCCCTGACCTCAAAGTAGACCTATCGCTCAGATTCCGTGACCCTCAGAATGAAATGGAAAAACTGCAGCAGCAGTCGATCTACATGATTGACCAATGGTGTGGAGAATATGAGCAAAAAATCAGAGATGCAGGCGGAATCGGTTTCTTTCTGGGTGGAATTGGACCTGATGGGCACATTGCATTTAACACCCGTGGCTCACACTTATTCTCGGTTACCCGATTGACCGAAACCAATTTTGAAACTCAAGCAGTGGCAGCTGGAGATCTTGGCGGAATTGAAATTTCGTCCAATCGACTGGTAATTACCATTGGACTGGATACAATTGTATACAATCCGGATGCGGTGGCAATTATCATTGCGGCGGGAGAAGCAAAAGCAGGCATCGTAAAAGATTCTCTTGAAACTCCCCTTAACAACGTATATCCTGCTACCGTACTTCAGAAGCTGAAAAACGGCAGATTCTATGTCACAAAAGGTGCAGGCGTAAAACTTACAGACTCTGTAGATGCCTATTACCAAAAAGGGGAATGGACTTGGGAAAAAACAGAAAGATCTGTAATCGACCTTTGTAAAAAACTGGGAAAATACGGACACAGAATCAAACTTTCTGACTTAAAAGCAGACAAATACACCAAGTTGATCCCGGACCTGTCGGAAGACACCGTGAATCAGGTGATGAAGAGTATAGAAGAAAAGCTGACTAAAGGCTTGGAACAAGAGCGTAATGAAGTTCTTCTTCATACAGGACCACACCATGATGATATCTCTTTGGGTATTTTGCCCCATATCACCAATCAGCTTCATGAGCCTACCAACACAGCGCACTTCTCTGTCTTGACTTCAGGCTTTACGGCAGTCACAAATACCTTTGTGATCGACACGCTACAGCAAACCAAGAAGCTGTTGGACAACGGGCAGATTCAAATGGTTCATTTCGAAGATTTCTTTGAAATAGGCTATAGTCTGAAAACCGACAAGGATGTCTATCATTACCTGACCAATGTAGCCTCCGAAGATGCAGATCAGCGGGTAAGGGGTCTTTGCCACCGGGTAGTGAGAGCACTGGTGATCATATATGAAATCAAAGACAAAACCCAACTCAGAGAAACGATCAATGACGTCATCAGCATTCTAAAGAATAGCTATGATGGAGAGAAAAACTCCTCCAAAGTTCAGAAACTTAAGGGCATGATCCGTGAGTTTGAGGAAGAGTTGGTATGGGCACACTTCGGAGTACAGGTGAAGAATGTCCACCACTTGAGACTTGGGTTCTATACAGGGGATATTTTCACAGAGCAACCTGACAAAGATCGTGACGTAGAACCGATCGTGGAAATGTTTAGAAAAGTTAACCCTACAAAGATTAGTTTAACACTCGATCCCGAAGGATCTGGACCGGATACTCATTACAAAGTTCTTCAGGCTACTGCAGCTGCTGTCAAGAAGTGGGGAGAAGAAAAAGACATCAGCGAACTTAGAATTATCGGGTACAGAAATGTCTGGTTCAAGTTTGAGCCACATGAGGCCAATGTAATAGTTCCTGTTTCACTAGGCGATATGTCAGTAATGGAAGATTCCTTTGCCAACTGCTATATGAGCCAGGTGAATGCTTCATTCCCAAGCTATTCCCACAACGGTAAATTCAGTACCGTTGCCAAGAGAATTTGGGTGGATCAATTGGATGCTATTCAACTTCTATTGGGTAAGAATTACTTTTACCAGCATGATCGCGCCAAAGTTAGATCAAGCCATGGCCTGATCTTCTTCCGGGATATGAACGTGGAAGAATTCCTGGCAACCGCAAGGGAACTGGAGAAGTCCATTGAAGGAATGCTTTAAAAAAAGAATAAGCTCGGCTGTGACTGATGGGTAGATCTATCAGTCACAGCTTTTGTATTAAACCTATAACTTATTAATTGTAGCGAATGGAAAAAGCCATTTTGGGATTAGACATCGGAGGCACCGGGATTAAAGGTGGTGTGCTAATTAATGGACATCTGGAGGACATCCGATCCATTGCTACACCTGCAAAAGAAAGTAAAGCGTTCATTTTAGAAACCATAGCGGAGTTCATTGAAACCTATTTGACATACGATTTAGTGGGAATCGGCGTAGGAATCCCCGGTTTGGTGGACGTACGGGAAGGCATCGTTTTAGGACTTTCAAATATCCCCGCTTTTCAGCATGTGGAGCTTAAGAAATTTCTTGTTGAGCGCTTTTCGAAGCCTGTCTTCATCAATAACGACGCGAATTGTTTTGCATCAGGCGTTCATAAATTCGGAGTGGGCCGAAAATTCAATCACTTGGTTGGATTAACTCTGGGTACAGGAATCGGAGGAGGTATCGTCATCAATGGACACCTCTATAGCGGTGTAAACTCTGCTGCAGGAGAATGGTGTGGTGCTACCTATCTGGATCATGATTTTGAGCATTATTGCAGTGGCAAGTTTTTTGAAAAATACTATCAAAGCAAGCCGAAAACGCTGGCAAAACTGGCACTTGCAGGGGATCCTACCGCTTTAAGAGCATTTGATGAATTCGGACACCACTTGGGTGAACTTATTAAGCATATCTTGTATGCCCTAGCTCCGGAAGCGGTAATCTTGGGCGGATCAATACGAAAAACATACCCTCTTTTCAAAGAATCACTTTATAAGTCACTTTCCACTTTCAATTACCCCACTGTCATTGAGAGATTTGAAATTTTGCTTTCAGAAATGGATGAAACGGCAATTCACGGAGCGGTGGCCTTGGTAGAGTTAGAAAATGAAAATGAGGTAGTCAATAATTAGAATAAATTGGTTTGTAGTTTGTCTAAGGTGGCTTTTTGAAAAAGCCACTTTTTTTTTGCCCTCAGAACCCAAAGGCGATGTGCCGGATCAAGGATTTAAAAAACCTGCTATCTCGGCCCTAATAGTGACAAAGTGCTTTTTCAAGCCAATAAAATCCCCCTCTCCTACCATTTTTTTATCAATTAGCGAGCTGCCCATTCCTACTCCAAATGCACCTGCCTCAAAGAATGATCTGATATTAAACTTAGAAACTCCACCGGTGGGAAGTAATTTGATTTGATCTAATGGGCCTAATATATCCTTGATAAACTCAACTCCCAATTGAGTGGCCGGAAACACCTTGACCGCTGAGGCTCCCAGCGACCATGCTTTATATATTTCCGTGGGAGAATATGCTCCGGGGAAGATTGGAATATTTTCATCCACAGCATGTTCGATCACCAGCTCATCAATAATGGGAGTGACAATAAACTCCGCTCCTGCATCAAGTGCTTCCCGAAGATCCTCCAAGTTACATACTGTGCCAGCTCCTACATTCAGAGATGGAAATTCTTTTTTCACAGTAGAAATTATCGACGCAGCAGCTTCGGTGTTCATCGTGATTTCAAGAGTGGTTAACCCTGCCTCTTCGTATGCCTGAGCTATTCTCAAAATGCTATCTAATGATTGCCCACGAATGATCCCCACAATAGGTGCTTTTTTGTACCGTGTCCAAAAAACTGAATTAGAATTTTCCATGTGATTTTAGTTGCCTGTTCCCGACCCAAATTACTGCTTGATTTTACAAGATAAAAACTACCTCCTGAACTTCAAGCAATTTTATAAGATGCCGTATTCCCCATCCCTTTTAGCTCAAAAGCCGGGTTCTCAGCTGCAGTATAAAGTGATAGAACAGCCTTTTTTCATGTGATTATAAATTAAGTTTTTTCTTTTAGAGAAATAGTCGAGTGAGTTTAAATGGGTTATTAAATAACCTTCTGTATGATCCCGTAGGTACGGGATCAAGCCTGCCTGCGGTAGGCAGGCCTGCCTGGCCACAGGCAAACTCGATTTCTTTGTTCTTTTGGCTTGGCCCAAAAGAACCAAAAGGCCAAGACGCCAGCAATCTTCCGCCCTCAGACCAGCCGCACCCTCGTGCTGCGTCACCCCAACGCGCCCTAACAACAAGCAAATCTGCTGATGCGGTGTATGCTTGGATATAATCATCCCCCTATTTCTTCCCCCAGGTACGGGGTCATGCCTGTCTGACCGGTAGGCAGGCTCGATTTCACTCCCTCTTAACATTGGGATTACATTAGAACTCAAAACTTAAGTATTCTTACTATTTTATTAATAATGCACTGATAATGAGTTCAAATGGAGATTTTAACTTTCCATCAAAACCAGTATTGTGAAAACCCAATTCAAAACGATAGTAGTATCCGATGTACATTTGGGTACAAAAGGCTCCAAAGCCAAAGAGATCGCACGGTTTCTTAAGCAGTATAACTGTGAGAATCTAATTCTCAACGGCGATATCATCGACGGCTGGCAACTCAAAAAATCAGGTTCCTGGAAAAGAAAGCATACCCGCTTCTTCAACAGAATCCTGAAGATGATTGAGAATCACAGTACCAAGGTGTATTATTTACGCGGAAACCACGATGATTTTCTGGATCAGATTCTCCCTTTTCAAATGGGAAATCTCTCGATCCAAAAAGACATGATCTATGAAAGCCATGGTAAAAAGTACTTTATCACGCACGGGGACGTATTTGACAGTATTACGACCAATCTTCGCTGGATAGCCTATCTGGGAGACATTGGTTATACTTTCTTGCTTTGGCTGAATAGCGTGGTCAACCATTATCGAATTAAACGCGGACTCCCCTATTTTTCACTTTCCCAATATGTGAAAGGAAAGGTTAAATCAGCCGTCTCCTACATAGACCAGTACGAGGAAGAACTGGCAAAAATGGCTAAAGTCAAAGGCTGTGACGGAATCATCTGCGGACACATTCACAAGCCTGAAAATAGGACAATAGACGGTATCCATTACTTGAACTCAGGTGACTGGGTGGAGACGATGAGTGCTCTGGCAGAAGATTATGAAGGGAATTGGCAGCTGATCTACTATAATGAAATCAATTTCAAAGAAGTTCATGACGACAGTCTACAGCAATTTTTCATCGGCAAACAGGAAACTACAATGGTGCCTATGAGGGAAGTTTCCTTCACCAAACCAACCGATGATCTGGAACCGCCCGCAATCACTTCCATCCAATGAAATCGAGCCTACCGGCTAGGCAGACATGACACAACCTGCACGAGAAGGGATGATTATCTGCTATGCGAGACAGGCTATCTGACCATTAAAAATCAAATTATAAACAGATGAAATTCATCTTTATCGTACAGGGAGAGGGACGTGGGCATATGACTCAGGCCATCGCATTCTCCCATATGCTAAGAAAACAAGGTCATGACTTAGTAGGAGTTATTTTGGGAAAAAGCAAACGCAGGACTATTCCAGAATTTTTCTCCAAGGAAATATCAGCACCAATCCATTTAGTGGACAGCCCGAATTTCGCCTGCGATAAGGATGATAAAAAAATCTTAATAGGGAAAACCATCCGAAGTAATCTGGCAAAGTCAGGTACTTTTTGGCAAAGCCTTCAAAAAATAGACAAAATAGTCACGGCTGAATCTCCTGATATCATTTTGAATTTCTATGACTTACTGGGAGGTATTTACAATACCTTTTTTCGTCCCCGTGCCGCTTATTGGGTTATCGGCCATCAGTATTTGATCTATCATCCTGATTTCAAATTTGCTCCTGCAAAAGGGTTAAATAAGTTCTTTTTCAAACTCAATACCCGAATAACCGCTTTGGGGGCAACTGAAAAGCTTGCACTTTCATTCTATGAATTGGAATCCACGGACGAAATCACCGTAGTACCTCCACTACTGAGAGAGGAAGTAAAAAAATTGAATTCAACCTCAGGCGACTTTTTCCTTACCTACATAGTCAATAGTGGCTACAGCCTAGAAGTTCTTTCGTACGCGAAAGCAAATCCCCATCTGAAAATACGGGCATATTGGGATAAAAAAGGTGCTGCAGAGACTGAATACCCTTTACCTAATCTGAGTTTCCATCGAGTTCATGACAAGAACTTCCTTCGGGATATGGCAGCCTGCAGGGGATTGGTGAGCACGGCAGGATTCGAATCAATTTGCGAAGCCATGTATCTAGGCAAACCCGTGATGGTGGTTCCGGTTGCAGGTCAATATGAGCAAGCTTGCAATGCATTGGATACAGTACATTCCGGAGCCGGTATTGCCTCAGACAATTTTGATTTTACCAAACTGGAGAAGGTAATACAGGCAAAATTACCGGCTAAGAATTCTTTACACGATTGGGTAAATACCTGGCCCAAGACATTCCAACAAATTCTCCCCGAAACAGGAATGACTGAACCGGGATTACTTCTAAATCAGTCGTTTTTTTGATTTAGGGAACTCTTCCTAGCAGCCAGCCAAAGCGCGCTGCTCAGGGCTGAGCTCATCAGTAGCCTTGAATACCATTAAGCCATTCTCTTCAAGTCTGATATAAGGGAAATTCACCATTTTCACCTGTCTTCTCTGAGCAGGTTCCATGGCTAGAAATTTATCTTGCAGCTCATTATACATTTGATACATGATTTCCCTTTCTTCCAGAGATTTATTGTTATAATTTCTTCCTTCTTGTCGCATCAGTTCGTACTTCAGGAATATCTGATGATAAGCAGATACTATATCCTTTAGCGCAGGAGGTGGTGGTAATTGGTTTCGTTCTTCATCAGTCAAGTCATCTTTCAATTTATAGTAAACTTTCCCATTTGAAGCCAGTTTGATATAAGGATCATATGGATGGATCGGACGGTCTACCTTTGGCTTATCAGACAAGCGAATTCTGTAATATTCCTCTCCCAAATCAGAATATAATTTCATTAATATATTTTGATCAGCTTCATTTCTTTGCATAAAATGAGGCTTCTCATTTCTTTGTTTCTCATACTTATCATTCAATATTTTGTATTTTAAGATGATATATTCAGCAGAAACATTTGATTTTGCATCCAAATTATTGACAATGTCAGATCCAATCACACTTTGTTTATTGTTTTTCTGAGTTGGGGTCGAAGGTGGTGAAGAAAGCTGATTTCTTTCCTCCTCGTTCAGG
Source organism: Algoriphagus sp. 4150 (assembly GCF_031457395.1). NCBI lineage: Bacteria > Pseudomonadati > Bacteroidota > Cytophagia > Cytophagales > Cyclobacteriaceae > Algoriphagus > Algoriphagus sp. 4150. Next base: position 90,188 of record NZ_JAVDWS010000018.1, on the reverse strand, counting down.
TCTTTTTGCAACTTGTAATAGACTTCACTGCCCTTTTTTAATTTTACATAAGGAGCATGGGGAGCAGTGGGACGGAATACCTTAGCCTTCAGTTCAGAATCAAATTGAAAATACATCCCAATCAAATGTGAGTACAAAGAATGCATTTCATATTTTTCTTCCCGTTGTTTATCGATGAAATGAGGTTCTGCCGTCCTGATTTCTTCATATTTATTATATACATCAAGGTATTCACCTGTAGGATTAGGAGATTTAGAAAGATCAATCATATATACGGCCAAAGGACTAGCGCTAAAAATTACCGTTCCTTGTCTTGGCTTCCACATCTCAGCATCCGGTCCATAGAATTTATCATAAAATTTTTCTGTAAACAAAGACACTTGATATGGCTGAGGAAATCTTTCAGATTTTGCATTGTCATAAACCCTCGAAGTGACAAAATAGGCTATTTCATCTTTATTAATTTCATCCAATTTTCTAGTAGGAATTACTTCTCCATCCAGCCATAACCCAAAGGTCTTGCTATTTTTAAAAACCTGATAAACAGAATCGTCAGGCGATCTTTTTGATGGTGCTTTTTGGGGTAAGCTCAACATAGATTTCTGCTGATCACTAAGCTCTTCATAGCTCCTTACGCTATAGTACATTTGATCATTCTCTATCAGAAATTTGACATTTGCAAAATGTTTAGCTTTTCCTGTGTTCTGCGTTGTATTGTTTTCATTTGATTTTTGATCTTGGGAAACATAATGGACATTCCTAATATCCAGATCTCTCAATACAGTCTGAAAATCTTCCAAATCACCCATAGATATATCAGGATATGTAATCAAATTAATCTTCAAATCTGCTTTTACCGCTTTTCTCTCTTTTATCAGGTCTTCGATTCCTTCCAGATCATATTCCTTGTTCTCATATCCGATTGTTCCGGTTGGGTTTAGTTCAAAAGTAAAATCAAAGTCTATATTTTCTTCATTTGGAGCATTTACAAAAAACTCACTAGTTGATTTATCTACCTGGGCAGTAACCCTTTCACTGAAAAAATAAACCAGTGCACCTACCACAGGAATCAAAACCAAAATCTTGATCCAACTTTTCGGATTCACTGATTTTCTCTTCATCATTTCAAATCGTTTTTTGGTTAATGAAAAATTCAAACTGCTTACCAAGCCATACTTTTGTCCGAAAAGCATCATTGCCAAAAGCTGGCGCTCGTATTTTTCCAGCGAAGTAGTACGCAAAGCCACTTCATCTGCTATAAATTCATGATTGAGTTTGATGCTTGCCTTCGCCCAGTGGAGTCCGGGATGAAACCAAAGCGGTACAAGCAATGCTTCTATAAAAAGATTGTCCCAGCTGTGCTTCTCCTGCACATGGGTGCACTCATGTGCAAAGACGGCATCGGTAAATTTTCCTGCTTCCAGATCTGATTCCGCTACAAATATATAGTTGAGAAAAGAAAAAGGCAGCGATTCTTCCTTGAGCAAAACAAGGGTTTGACCACGGTAACTGATCTTGACATTCCGCTGAATCCTGTTGACCAGAATCTTGATGTTTCTTACAAATCGAATGAAAAATATAAGCGAAATAACACCATAGATGCCATAAATCAGATAATCCCAGTCAAACTTAGCTTCATCCACAGCATCGTAAACAGGCATTTCATTGATGTAATCTCCTTCTACGGTCTCATAGTAAACCTGCTCAGACATTACTTCCACAGGAGTTAGCGGCTCCGGGGCAACCTCAATCGTCACTAAAGGAACAAGAAAGGATGCCACCACAGAAAAAAGCAGGAAAAATCTATTGAATCTGTGCATTGCTTCTCGCTGCAAGAGCAACCGATGAGCAAGAAGCAGAATAAGCAAACAGGTTATGGATTTTAGAAGGTAAGCCATCATTTTTTCTGATTTAACTGGTCTTCAATTATACTTTTAAGAGCTAATAATTCCTCTTCTGAGAGTTCTGTTTTTTTAGTAAAGAAGGAGGCAAACTGCGCAGGTGAATCGTTAAAGAAGTTTTTGATCAAGCCTTTCAGGTGCTTGGAAAAATAATTTTCTTTAGAAACCAGCGGAAAATATTCCCGCAATTTCCCCGTAGCCTCGTAGCCCACAAAGTCCTTGTCCTGCATTCGTTTCAACAAGGTGGAGATTGTGGTCGATGCAGGCTTAGGATCTGGATAGGCATCCATCAGATCTTTCATAAAAGCCCGCTTCAGTCTCCACAAATGGTTCATCAGTTCTTCCTCTGCCCTAGATAGTTTCATTGCATTTACATTAAATTACATCTACAAATGTAGAACAATAAACCACATCTACAAGTGTAGATCAAAAAAATCTTAGAGTTTTATTTATTGAATGAATCCGGGTTATATGAAAAACAACCACGAATTTGTGCTTCTTCCCCACTGTCGCTGTCCGTATGATCACCATACTTAACATTTGGTTGCGAAACGCACAAAAAGTAAATGACAGAAATTGTTCTTAGAACTGTGATTGTAGTCACCTTGAGCGCATGACTGACAAGAGTCGGGAAGTACGAACGGTCCTCGTTCCTTCAGACTCCCGTCTTCCGGGTGCTCGGACTGACCCGTTCTACGTATCCTCTAATCAATCTTTCATCGATACCTGCTCAACTCCCTCTACCGTAGTTCGGGTCATCACGACTGGCTTTAAACAACTCTTTTTCCCCAGAGCGAAACACCCACGGAAGCTTTAGCGGTAAAAAATGACATAAAAAAAGCCCTGAATTTATCATCCAGGGCTTTTAATTTATTTTAATATGATTATCCGCTTTTCTGCCAGTAAAGAGACTAAAGCATTATAGGATTTGGAAAACACTAGCGTCGAGACCACTTCGGTCTTCTGTCATCGGTCTTCCTGCCGTTATACCAAAGAAAATAAGGCTTACTGGCATCATTGCGGATAATCATATATTTTAATCAGAGATTACTTATTAATCCGCTTTCTCTTTTTTCTTCACTACAATAGTCAATTCCGTACCTTCTCCTGAATAATCGGCTGTAATCACATCGCCATCAGAAAGGTCACCTTTAAGGATCTCTTCTGCAATCGCATCTTCCAAATATTTTTGAATAGCTCTATTCAAAGGTCTGGCACCGTATTGCTGATCGTATCCTTTCTCGGCCAAGAATTCCTTCGCTTTTTCGGTCAATTCAATTTTGTATCCCAGGTCAGTGATTCTTGCAAACAACTTACCCAAACTGATATCAATTATCTTAAAGATGTGTTCTCTGGTAAGAGAGTTGAACACAACCACATCGTCCAATCTATTTAGGAATTCAGGACTGAATGCTTTTTTCAAAGCAGATTGTATGGTCGATTTCATTACTTCATCCATATTGTCAGATTTGGCCTGACTGGCAAAACCAATCCCGGCGCCGAAATCCTTCAGATCACGAACCCCAATATTCGAAGTCATGATGATGATCGTGTTTCTGAAATCCACTTTTCTTCCCAAACCATCTGTCAAGATACCGTCATCCAAGACTTGAAGCAGAATGTTAAACACATCCGGGTGAGCTTTTTCTATCTCATCCAGCAAGACTACAGAGTATGGCTTCCTTCTGACTTTCTCAGTCAACTGCCCACCTTCTTCATAACCCACATAGCCCGGAGGCGCTCCTACCAATCTCGATACAGAGAATTTCTCCATATACTCCGACATATCAATCCTGATCAGAGAATCATCTTTATCGAAAAGATAAGTCGCAAGCATCTTGGCCAACTCCGTCTTACCTACGCCCGTAGGACCTAAGAAAATAAAAGAGCCAATCGGTTTTTTAGGATCTTTCAATCCCACGCGGGTTCTTTGAATTGCCTTAGTCAATTTCTTAATAGCCTCATCCTGCCCAATTACCTTACCGGACAATTCCCCACTCATATTCAACAGCTTCGCGCCTTCTTTCTGAGCGATTCTCTTGGCGGGTATCCCAGTCATCATTGCGATCACTTCAGCCACATTATCCTCTTCCACAGTATATCGCTTGGATTTACTCTCCTCTTCCCACTTGTTTTTGGCTGTTTCCAATTGCTCAAGCAACTTTTTCTCCTTATCTCTAAGCTGGGCAGCTTCTTCATATTTCTGGGATTTCACCACACGGTTTTTCTCCGTCTTGATATCCTCCACCTCAGCTTCAAGTTTCAGAATTTCTTCCGGCACATGAATATTGTTGATATGGACTCTGGCTCCTGCCTCATCCAGAATATCTATGGCCTTGTCAGGTAAGAATCTATCCGAAATATATCTGTCAGAGAGTTTCACACAGGCAATGATAGCCTCGTCAGTATAGTTGACATTATGGTGATCTTCGTATTTATCCTTGATATTATTCAGGATCTGAACGGTCTCCTCAGGAGTAGTAGCATCTACCATCACCATCTGGAATCGACGTGCCAAAGCTCCATCCTTCTCAATGTACTGGCGATACTCATCCAGGGTAGTGGCTCCGATACACTGGATTTCTCCCCGAGCCAATGCCGGTTTGAACATATTGGATGCATCCAAAGATCCTGATGCTCCGCCAGCTCCTACTATAGTATGTAGCTCATCGATGAAAAGGATCACATTGGGTGACTTTTCCAGCTCATTCATAACGGCTTTCATTCTCTCTTCAAATTGTCCTCTATATTTTGTACCGGCCACCAAGGAAGCCAGATCCAACGTCACCACACGCTTGTTAAATAGCACACGGGAAACTTTCTTCTGAATAATCCGAAGTGCCAAGCCTTCAGCTATAGCTGTCTTACCCACACCCGGTTCACCGATCAAAATCGGATTGTTCTTCTTTCTTCTGGAAAGAATCTGAGCTACACGTTCGATTTCTTTTTCACGACCGATGATAGGATCGAGCTTATCGTCCTCGGCCATTTTGGTCAGATCCCGCCCGAAATTATCCAATACAGGAGTTCTGGATTTCTCTGCTCCCGGCTTGGATGCACCCGATCCACTACCGGAAGAACCAAAAAGCTTGGATCCGTCATCATCTCCATCTTCCGCTTCTGCTTTCGAGCGCGGAGGCGTATCTGAAGACATTTCCAGCATTTCCTTTACCGAATCGTAGTTGATTTCAAATTTGTTCAGTATTTGAGTAGCAATATTATCCTCATCTCTCAAGATGGACAAAAGCAAATGCTCTGTACCGATCAGTTGACTTTTGAAGATTTTTGCCTCCAAATATGTGATTTTCAATACCTTCTCTGACTGTCTTGTCAGAGGGATATTTGCCATATTCTTTACGTTGTGATTTGCAGTGCCTTTTACAGCGCGTTCGATCGCATTACGCAATTCGTCCATTGGCACTCCCAATTTCTTAAGAATGGAAACAGCAACACCTTCTCCTTCGCGAATCATCCCCAGCAAGAGGTGCTCTGTGCCAATGTAATCATGCCCCAGGCGAAGTGCTTCTTCGCGGCTAAGAGAGATCACCTCTTTGACTCTGTTCGAAAATTTTGCTTCCATTATATTCCTATCTGATTGTTTAATAATCCTGAACGTATGTTACCGAATTTGTTTCAAAAACACAATCCTTTTACAGATTGTTCAATGTTTTTTTACAGACTTTAAGACTATGCTTTTAGAAGCAGGTCCCTCGCAAAACAACAAATCCAGAATGCTGAGGTTAGGATCAAAGTCTAAGCCAAAAAGTTGGAAATAGGGTTCGGGTTGGTAGTAATTCCGCTCCGAAAAAGGCACTGACGGCATCAGTTGGCCTCTTATGTCCTGCGTCCAAGTTTGATCATCACTTTCATCCTGCACCCGCAACTTGACAGGCAAGCCCAGCAACCTAAGACAGATTGTCAGCATTTCCCGGTTTAGCTTCCATAAATCATCATAGTTCTGCCGGAAAACCTGTTCAAAATACGGAAAATAATACTCATAAAAAGGTGCTTTCCCATATGCGCTCTGAATCCCCCGCAAGTGGACAGCTAACCAATTTTGGGAATTGTCTATCTTGATGTCTTTCTGCGGAAGCCTCGGCCTTCTGCCTTGAATCGGTACACTCAACGTTGCAACCTTGTTTGCCAACCTAATTTGGGTTCGATTGAAAAAAGACTGTCTTTGATATGTATCTTCAGGAAAAACGACCAATTCATCTGCTTCCGCAATCGCCGCGAAGAACTCAAGATTAGGGAAATAATGCAGTCCCACTGCAATGCTCTTTGCCATTCTATTCTATATCTTCCAATTTCCCCAAGCCTTGCCTGATCACTTCCACATCTTCTCCTGTGCAATCCAGAACAGTCGAAGCAATATTTTGTCCATAGCCTCCATCAATCACTATATCAACGAGATGCTGATATTTTTCGAAAATCAATTCGGGATCGGTGCTGTATTCTATGACTTCATCCTCATCATTGATGGAAGTAGTGAGGATAGGATGCCCCAATTCTTCCACCAACATCCGGGGAACGTTATGATCCGGCACTCTGATTCCCAGTGTTTTTTTATTGCTGTGCAGGATCTTCGGCACTTGGTTACTTGCTTCCAGAATAAAGGTAAATGGACCCGGCAATCCTTTTTTCATCATCTTGAAAACAGACTTGCTGATCACTCGGGTGAATTGAGAGATATTACTCAGATCAGCGCAGATAATGGAAAAGTTGTGTTTCCGGGGATTAATCCCCTTGATCTTACAGATACGCTCCACTGCACGCAAGTTCATAATATCACAGCCCATACCATATACAGTATCTGTAGGATAGATCACTACTCCTCCATTACGAAGTGTGGCGGCAATTTGCCTTACCTTATCAGGATCAGGGTTTTCCTCGTATAATCGAATCAATTCAGCAGCCATATTTTAACGTTCTCTTTTATAATCAACTAGTTGTTTCTCAATATTGTTCCAATTCCCAATTAAGTCCTCTACTATCGGGAAATCTGCGGGTGCCCATTCCAGAAATTTTAATTCTTGCTTAGCAAGCCATTTTACTTTTTGATGTTCCAGCAAGTCAATATTCCCGCTTTCCCAACTGCATACAAAGGGAATTAACCGGATGATTTGTCCTTCCGAATAGGAATGCTCATGGGGTGTCATCGCGTAACCTATGCGAATAGAAATAGCCAATTCCTCTTTAATCTCCCGGATAAGGCAAGCCTCCGGACTTTCTCCTACTTCAATTTTCCCGCCGGGAAATTCCCATAGCCCCGGCAGAGACATCGTATGGGATCGCTGCGCACAAAGGACTTTACGATCTGAGAAGATGATAGCGCAACTGACAGGGATTATTTTGTTCATTACTTATTAGCATTGGGATAGCACTTAATTTGAAGGCTTATCGAGACCTTATTTAAAGCGGCTACAACCGTACTTTATTGATTTGCTTCTCATCAAAACCAGAAAATGACAACTCAATTTTCCCAGCTTCATCTATCAAATAAAAAGAGGGATAGCCACTCACTCCATACTCCTCTCCCACTTGCTTTGCGTTTGGCAAAATTGGAAATGAAACCCTAACATTTGCAGCATATTTCTTTATTAGACTGATTTCATCAACAGGATTGATATAAAGGGGAACTATGTTCTCTTTAAAATTGAAATCATCCTTATTGAACTCTTCTAATGCGATTTTACACCAGCCGCAGCGAATCATAGAAAAATCCAGAAATACTTTCTTCCCTCTATAATCAGAAAGCTTCACTTTATTCCCTTCCAAGTCTGTCAACTCAAAATCGGGGGCTTGCTCACCTTTAGAAAGCAACACTTTTCTTTCATTATCCCCGGAGGTTTGGGATGTATAACCCGGAGGGGGAAGGTAGCTTAAGCCAGGTTCATTTATCGGAAACTCATAAGCTGAAAATTCCACCTCAATCAGTTGCGATCTCATACCGTTGTGAAAAAGTCTTCTTGAATAATAATCCACTAAAGCATTGGCGGGATTAATCATTAAATGATTTTCCAGATATACGTGCTTATCATCGATTAAAGTGTCCATTTCTACATTCACAAAATCATGGTAAGTCTTGTTGTCAATTACTGTGTCTGTACTGTATGTCCATGATTTCTTTCTCATCAAACCAATTGGTGAATAATTTAAATAGATATTATCGGATGCCATGTGTTCATATCGGTCTATGGGATTCTCCTCATAGACTTTCACCGTACTATCTGTATGGTTTACCAGCAGGAGCACATCATCCAAATAAGCTAAGACGCTTGATTCCTTTTCTCCGATGTAATTGTAATCAAAGAATTTATTTTCCTTCTTTTGAAGTCTAACTAAGCTCTCCGTGATTTCAATTTCTTTCAAATTAGGGTCTTCCCAGTACGTAGTCATGTTAAATCGCACCTCATCAGCTCCTAACAATTTTGTTTTTGCAAGGTCAAACAACTCCTCCGGCGTTTGCGGATTATAACAGGATGCCGTGAAGAAGGACGTAAAGCTTAAAATGAATACCGATTTTATTCTCATAGACCCTCTTTCCAGTTGATTTGAACACCAAGATAAGAACTTCATTAAATGTCACAAATCTTTAGGTAAGCCAGGGTTAATACTTTCACTAAAGTACTTCTATCATTCTAGAAAGAGATTGAGAATAATCTAGGGCGGACGTTTCATCGAATAATCCTATTGACATTTCAGTTGGTGATTCTCTTATCTCTTTTCCCTATTTTTGACCCCAGTATGCAAAGCGATAAAAGAAAAAACGTCTACCTCGTCCTAGTCATTGCTTTTTCGGTAATGACTATCTCTCTGAGTTTCTATTTCTATCAGGTTTTTTTCAGCCCCAATACGCTGCTTGAATCCGAACAAAATTACATGTTGAAGATAGGAAGCAATGATTCCTACAAAACGGTTTCCGCCAAACTCTACGACGACAAAGTTGTGAATGACCTGTTGAGTTTCGGATTTCTTGCCAAACTTTTGGACTATCAGGAAAACGTGAAACCGGGTCTTTATACCATCAGACCAAAGATGACAAATCTCGAACTGGTGAAACTACTCCGGTCAGGAAAGCAGACTCCAATCCGGGTCACATTCAACAATGTGAGAACGAAAAAGGATTTGGCTGAAAAAATCACTGCCAATATGGAGATTTCGGAAGATCAGTTTCTAGCACTTGTTCAGGACTCAGTCTATATCCGTAAATTTGATTTTGACGAAGAGACGATCATGAGCATGTTTGTTCCAAACACCTATGAACTTTGGTGGAACACCAGTGCAGAGGCGCTTTTTGACAGGATGTACAGGGAATACAACAGCTTCTGGACGGACACGAGAAAAGAGAAAGCCAGCTTGCTTGGTCTATCTCCAAAAGAAGTGAGCACCTTGGCAAGTATTGTACAGGCAGAGAGCCAAAAAGCAGATGAACGACCAAGAATCGCAGGTGTTTATCTCAACAGATTACGATTAAACATGCCTCTTCAGGCAGATCCTACCTTAGTATTTGCTTTGGGGGACTTTGAACTCAAAAGAGTCCTAAACGTCCATAAAGAAACAGACAGTCCTTATAATACCTATATGTATGCAGGTCTTCCACCTGGCCCCATCAACCTTCCGGACATCAATTCCCTGGATGCGGTGCTGAATGCGGAAAACCACAGCTACCTTTACTTTTGTGCGAAAGAAGATTTTTCGGGCTACCATGCTTTTGCCGCTACCTTGGATCAGCACAATGCTAACGCCAGGAAATATCAGGCCGCGCTGAACGCCGCTAAAATCTATTGATCATGTACACAGCCGAAACCCAGCTAAGAGTGAGATATGCTGAAACAGATCAGATGAGTTACGTCTATTATGGCAACTACGCGATGTACTTCGAGGTAGCCAGAGTAGAAGCTATGCGGAGTGCGGGGTTTTCGTACAGGGAAATGGAGGAAGAGGGAATTATGATGCCGGTGCTGGAAAGTCATTTTCGCTACATCAAACCGGGGAAATACGATGAACTACTTACTATCAAGACTAACATCCCTACCCTACCCGGTATACGGATTCGATTTGAATATGAGGTGTTTAATGAGCAGGAAGAACTTATTACCGAAGGCTGGACAATACTTACTTTCCTCAAAAAAGACACCCATAAGCCGACCAGACCTCCGCATAATTTGTTAGCTTTATTGAAAGGGTATTTTCAAGAAGTAGGATAAAGTGATCAAAACAAAAATCCTTAGGTTAGAAGTCAGGCTACTTTGGCAAGCTAGAAAGCTCAAGAAAATCCATTTAGGTGACCCGGACAAAAATCTTTATGATGTCGGGAGGATTTTTTTGATTCAGCTGCAAAAGGACGATATATTAGAACGTGCAGGTTCTATGGCTTTCAGCTATACGATAGCGCTTTTTCCTATGATCTTATTTCTGCTGAATCTTATTCCATACTTGCAGGATATTTTCCCCTACATCACCACCCAAAACATTCTCAAATTCACCCAAGAAATCCTTCCTGAAGAAATCTATACCCAATCCGAGGGAACGATCATGGATATCGTGTCCAAACCAAGACAAAGTCTACTCTCTCTGGGTTTTTTCTTTGCCTTATTTGCCTCCACCCAAGGAGTGGTGTCCATGATGAATTCCTTTAATTCAGTTTATCAAACTAAGGATAATAGAGGTTTTCTTCAAAGCAGAGGTATCGCAGTCAGCATTGTGTGTATGCTTGCATTGACAGTGATCACTGCCAGCTTGGTAATGATACTGGGAGGAATAATTATCCGCAGGCTTGACGATTTGCAAGTCTTCAATTCAGGCTTTATGATATTCCTGTTCTCCAGTCTGAAATTCCTCATTCTACTTTTCATGTTTTACATCACCACGGCGTTTATTTTTCGATTTGCCCCGGCAGTACATGATAAGTGGAAGTTCTTCTCTGTAGGAGCAAAACTGGCAGGATTACTTATCACGCTTGGTTTCTATGGCTTCACTTTTTACCTAAACAATTTTGCAAGCTACAACAGACTCTATGGCTCAATAGGGACGTTGATTGCATTGATGCTTTGGCTATTGATCACATCCATCATCATCATTGTGTGCTTTGAGGTAAATGTGAGTTTGGATTTGGTTGAGGAAAGCAAAAAGCGGAAAAAGCCAGAAATCGAGGAATTGGTACGGGAAGAGAAAAAGAGTTTGGCAGAATAAGGCTTTTTCCCTCTTCCATTCTATCCATCGTAAGAATACGGTCCTACCTACCTGCTGAGATGTGAACGATTTTTTTTTAACTTTAAGAGAAATCCAAACCCAACTTTATGAAGATAAGTTTAAAGCTACGTTACACTCTTTTACTATTGTGTTTGATCTGTCTGTACAGCTGCACAACCTCTGAAGAATCAAAAGATTCCACCGCTGAAATAAACAGCTGGTTTGATCAGAAATATGAAGAATTGCTTCAGATGAGTCCCATCCAATTGACCGCTCAAGGCCGAAAAGATCATTATTCTGAAATCGACGACATGAGTGAAAGCGGCGAAAAGAAGAAACTAGACTGGATGGAAGCCAGTGTGGCGGAAATGAAAGAAAAGTTTGCCTTGGACGAAATTGACCATGAAGCACAATTATCCTGGAAGCTTTGGGAATACCAGTATGAACAGGCAAAATTGGAATACGAATTCAGGAATTCCGGGTATGCCTTCAACCAAATGACAGGTTCACACACCTCGCTGCCCAATATATTGATCAATTATCACACTGTTGATTCCTTGGCTGATATGGAAGCCTTGATCTCCCGATATGACGAGCTGGGAAGAGCAATGGGCCAACTCTTGGAAAGAGCCAAGACACAAGCAACAGAAGGATATAAGCCTCCACAGTTCGCCTACGATTATGTAATCAAACAAGCTGAGGCACTGATCCAAGGCCAACCTTTTGATAATTCTGACAAAGACTCTCCGCTTTGGAATGATGCACTTTCGAAAATCCAAACACTGGAGAAAGAGGAGAAAATCACTACAGAAGAAGGTGAAGCCTTAAGATCACAAGCCAAGGAATCGCTCCAAAACTCTTTCAAACCTTCATATGAAAATCTGATCGCATGGCTTAGGGAGGAGTTGCCGACCCTAGAGAAGGCACCTACCGGGCTTAGCCGTCATAAGGATGGAGACAAGTACTATGCTTTCAGGCTGCAAAATGCCACTACTACGGATTTATCCGCTGATGAAATCCGCGAAATCGGACTCAGGGAAGTGGAGAGGATACAAAAGGAAATGCTTGCCATAAAAGAGCAAGTAGGTTTTGAAGGAGATTTAAAGGCATTTTTCAAATTTGTCAATAGTGATCCGCAATTCTTTTTCCCTAATACGGACGAGGGAAGGCAGGGCTACTTAGACGAGTCTACTGCTTTCTTAGACACGATGAACAAGAAGACTCCTGAATATTTTGGGCTATTGCCCAAGGCTAAACTCGATGTAAAACGCGTGGAAGCTTTTCGGGAAAAAGATGGCGCTCCACAACATTACTCTCCGGGAACACCTGACGGAAGCAGAAATGGCACATATTACGTACACCTATCGGATATGTCGGCTATGCCCAAATCCACTATGGAAGGAGTAGCTTACCATGAAGGAATCCCCGGACATCATATGCAGATCTCCATACAGCAGGAACTGGAAAATATCCCCAAATTCAGGACTCAGGTCTTCTTCAATGCCTATGTGGAAGGCTGGGCTTTGTATTCGGAAGAATTGGCTAAGGAAATGGGAGGATACAAGAATCCCTATTATGATTTCGGAAGATTGGTTAACGAGATTTGGAGAGCTATCCGCCTGGTCACAGATACCGGACTTCATTCCAAAGGATGGACAGAAGCTGACGCCATCGCCTATTTTGAAGAAAATTCTTCCATTTCGGCGGGAGCGATTCAATCTGAAGTAAGGAGATATCTGGTGATGCCGGGACAGGCTACCGGTTATAAGATTGGCATGCTGAAGATTCAAGAACTGCGGGCGAAAGCAGAAAGGGATTTAGGCGACAAGTTTGATTTAAAAGCTTTTCATGACTTAATACTTGGGCAAGGAGCCCTTCCTTTGAACCTATTGGAGGAGGAAGTTGACTTCTGGATAAGTAAAAACATGGGAAACGGGGCATCTACGGCAGAATAATTTAAAATTAATTCCAAAGCAATCAGAAGGTTAGCAGAAAAAGCCCGGAACCATTTTGCAAAAGTTTACTTTTATCCTACTTTTGCAATCCTAATCGGGCACAAAACCTGAGGGCGACCTAGAGGAATGGCAGAGCGGTCGAATGCGGCGGTCTTGAAAACCGTTGTACCGTGAGGTACCGGGGGTTCGAATCCCTCTTCCTCTGCTGAGTACCTTGCCGATAAAGTCGGCAAGCTTCTTGAAAAAAGAGCAAAAAAATCAATTCAAGAAGGATTTAAAATGAAAACCCCTGATAATCACCAGATTACAGATCGTGTTTTCACTTTATCAAACTCATCAGATTCAAAAAAAGCCTGTAAAGAAAATCTTTACAGGCTTTTTTTATGGTCAAAAACCACCAAAATCTTCACAATTGCCTGTAATTCCAGTGCGTCATTCGTGTAGTTCACCTGCCCGGGAAAAAAGACGCACTGGAAACATCGTATTATTTTGATTATCAACATGTTCAATAAGTGGACATCTTGTGATTTAGAGCTTGTATTCCGAATTTTCTTCAACCTAACTAATCAAATCATGTTAGAAAAAAGCTTCGGATTGCTCTTCTTTTTGAAACAGTCCAAAAACAACTCAAAAAAAGAGAGGTATGTCTATCTCAGAATCACCGTCAACGGGATCTCCAAAGAAATTTCCACAAAGAGATTATGGAATCCCTCGAAATGGAACACCGGCGCCGGAAGAGCCGAAGGAAACAAAGAGGACAGCAGAACGCTAAACACATTTCTGGATACACTTTCCTACAAAGCACTTCAGGCAAAAAAACAACTGATTGAATCGGACAGGGAAGTCACCGCGGAAGCATTGAAAAATGTCCTTCTTGGAATCGGTGACAAGAAAAAAATGATTCTGGAGATTTTCCGGGAGCACAATGAACAGGTGGCTGCATTGCTGGGGAAAGAATTTGCCCCGGGGACCTTGCAGCGATACAAAACCTCGCTGGAACACACACGCGCATTTATCAAATGGAAATACGGATCCGATGACATGGACATCCAACTCTTGGATTATGAATTTATTTCAGGATATTCTTTCTGGCTAAGATCAGTACAGAACTGTAGCCACAACACTACAGTGAAGTACTTATCCAATTTCAAAAAAATTGTTTTGATCTGCATAAAAAACGGCTGGCTGATCAAAAATCCGTTTGTTCAGTTCAAGATGGTCAAAAAAGAAGTCAACCGTGCCTTTCTTTCATGGCTTGAAATCCAAAAGATATCCGAAAAACATTTCGCGACAGAACGGCTAAACCATGTAAGGGATATTTTCCTTTTTAGCTGCTACACGGGTCTGGCATACATTGATGTCAAAAACCTTGGAAGACACCAGATATCCACAGGGATTGACGGGGAACAGTGGATTTATACCCATCGGCAAAAAACCGATTCCCCTACCCGACTCCCCTTATTGCCGAAAGCTTTGGAGTTGGTTGAAAAGTACAGGAACCATCCTCAATGCCAGGACGGGACTCATTTATTGCCTGTGTTGAGCAATCAAAAGATGAATTCGTATCTGAAAGAAATCGCAGATGTCTGTGAGATCAATAAACCGCTCACTTTCCATATCGCACGGCACACATTTGCCACAACAATCACTCTAGCCAATGGAGTCCCTATTGAAACGGTATCAAAAATGCTCGGCCACAAATCCCTAAAGCAAACGCAGCATTATGCCAAAATCCTGGATACGAAGATAAGTTTTGACATGAAGGCTCTAAGGGAAAAATTACAATGAAATCGGGACTGACTTCTTTTTTAAATGAAGCACCTGAAACTCGTAAATGAATCTTAAATTGAACAACAACAATGGAAAATCAAATCGAAATATACCAAGGTCCCAATGGTCAAACCCAGATAGAAGTAAAGTTTGAAGGCGAAACGTTTTGGCTTTCGCTCCAACAAATCGCAGAACTCTATCATCGTGACAAATCAGTTATTTCTAGGCATATAAGAAATATATACAATGAAGGTGAGCTTGAAAGAGAATCAACTGTTGCAAAAAATGCAACAGTTCAAACCGAAGGAAAACGGAGGATTCATCGTGAAATGGAGTACTATAACCTCGACCTCATTTTATCTGTAGGGTATCGGGTGAATTCTAAACAAGGTACCCAATTTAGAATCTGGGCTACTCAAAGATTGAAAGACTTTCTCGTTCAAGGTTATGCCATCAATGAGAGGAGACTTTCTCAGAAGCAGCAGGAAGTCCAGACTCTTAAAGACGGAATTCGAATCCTAAGCAGGGCAATTGAACAAAAAGCACAAGATCAAAACCTGGACTGGCTCAACCACTTTGCCAAAGGCCTTGAATTACTGGATGATTATGATCATGAGAACCTTGATAAAAAAGGATTAACTAAAAGACAGGCAAACTATCCTGAGCTAGCTGACTACCAAGAAGTAATTTTTGCAATGAAATCAGATTTTGAATCCGGTGTATTTGGAAAGGAAAAAGACGGAAGCTTTGAAAGCGCGGTTGCACAGATTAGCAAGGGTTTTGGTGAAGAGGACTTCTACCCTACTCTAGAGGAAAAAGCAGCTACTCTTCTATACCTGATTGTCAAAAATCATGGCTTTGTGGATGGAAATAAGCGGATTGCAGCAGCATGCTTCCTTCTTTTTTTGCAGTCAAATGAGCTATTGCATAATGAGGAAGGGCGTTCAATCATCAGCAATGATGCACTGGCCAGCTTAACCTTGTTTATCGCTTCCAGCAAACCGGAGGAAATGGACACTGTGAAGAAATTAGTGATTAGTGTTTTGAATAGGAATTACTAATTTCTCAAAATCATATACTAATTGTGGAGTAGAGTCAGTGTACCTTTTTTGAATATTCCAATACAAATCCTATCTCTCATTCCGCTACAACAACTAAACACATAAGTGCTAGTTTCTTTCCAGCCGAACCTCTTTATAGAAGTTTGGTTAGATGGAGGAATAATTAAGTTCTAAATTTAGCACATGAAATCGACACGATTAAAATCATCATTAAAACACACAGGGTGGTTATTTTAATCGTCAAAGATTCTCCCGAATCAAGCTTTCCTACGGCAGGTAGGTTCGGGACTGGCTATCCCGATTTTCGGGACAAGTTATGACTATTAAAAATCAATGATATACGGATGAAAACCCAATACTTTCTCCTCCTGCTCCTTTTTTCCTGCAACTCCCCCGAAATCCAATTTACTGAAATTCAAGGCGATATATTTGGAACCTATTATTCCATTCACTATAAAGCCAATGAAGATCATCAGGAAGCCATTGAATATCTACTGGATGTGTATGGGAAAGCAGTGAGCAAATATGAGCCGGAATCAGAACTTTCTGAATTTAACCAGACCGGAAAAGTGGTTTTTCGATCCCCGTATTTAAAAGATTTGATTGTAAATGCGAAACATTTTAACGGGCTTTCAAATGGAGCACTTAATCCCACCCTGATGCCGCTAATTGAAGCATGGGGATTTGGTTCATCGGATCCTCAAGAGCTAGACAGCGCTGCAGTTGACTCACTTCTGAAGTTCACGGATTTTTCCGTAATAATTCAAAACGACAGTATGTTAACCTCTTCAAAGGATGGGGTGACGCTGGATCTTAATTTCTTGGGAGAAGGGTATGGTATTGACATGGTTGGTGATTTCTTGGAAAAAGAGGGAATTAAGGATTTCAAAGTGGAAATAGGCGGGGAGGTTCTTTGCAAAGGACTAAGCCCCAAAGGAATTCCATGGAAAATCGGTATAGAAAACCCAATTTCAGAAAAAGGCAAAGCTGATCACCTCTATGCAATCATTGCTTTAGAAGACGAGGCTCTGGGAAGCTCTGGCAGCTACCGGCATTTTCGGATAGACAGCTTAGGGAAAAGGCAGTCCCATCTTCTGGATCCACGGACCGGCTATCCCATTCAGCATCATTTGATCAGTGCAACAGTAAAAGCACGGGATTGCCTCACCGCAGATGCCTTGGCCACAGCCTGCATGGTAATGGGTGAGAAAGAGGGAAAGCTTATGATTGAAAACCAGAAAGGTGTTGAAGCACTTTTCGTATATCTCGATGATGGGGTTACCTCCTATTGGCAATCTGAAGGGTTCAATGCCGAAGTACTTAATCCCTAAGCCGATAGATCATACCATTCTTCTTGAATAGCCCACTCTTTGCTAGATTTCGTTTTGGTTATTAGATCTAATCACCCCTTCCTGATCACCAAATGATCCAATGCAGGATCATTTACCAGCCTATCCATTTCAGCCAGAATGATATCCTTTATATCCTGCTTGATCTGCAGGTAGTTTCTCTGTACAATAGTGTTGTCCAGCTTTCGGATTTCAGGGATGGGCACGTAGTTTTCCTGCTCCTTTTTCAATGCCCGATGGTCGTTGATTATTTCAGAATGAAAAGCTTTCAGCGTCAGCTTGCAGTCCGGATTATCGGCCACCGTTCCTACAACCTCACCTGATGAAAGTGATGAAATTGTGGAAGGCGGGACAGCAGATTCCAGTTGTTTTGATTTGCTGATGGAGGTATCCCCACTGTTGATCGAAAGGCTTTGTCTGTCCTGCATAATCTTCCCTATCCTGTCTGATAATTGCTTTGCCGAGTCCCCGGTCACCTGCCCGGAAACAATGTTCCCGACTATGCCCATAATCACATCTGCAAGCTCTCTCCCATAGTCCTTTCTTAGCTGACTGAGATCCTGAACCCCCAAGGTTGTTGCTACCTTATTGCTGCGTGCAGTGGCAATCAGGCTGTCCATTCCATTTATATAGATCGTCGGATATTCATCAAACACCAGACTGCTTTTTAGCTTATCTTTCTTGTTCACCAGCTTCACCAAGCGGTTTACATACAGTGAAAGTACGGCTCCGTAGATCTGGATTTTCTGGGGATTGTTTCCCATGCAAACCAGCTTTGGCTCTTCGGGGTTATTGATATCCAGTGTAAAATCATTGCCGGAAAGCACATAGTACAACTGTGCTGAGGAAAGTCTTGCTATGGATATTTTGGCAGAGGCGATCTGTCCTTCCAACTGCTCCATCACATCATTCAGGTAAGCATTCACAAAGGGATTGATCAGGACATCTATATCCTTTTCTGTGCGCAAAACAGTAAACAATTCATCGTAATCTGCCTGCATCAGCTCAATCACATGCGGCAGTGTACAGAATTCTCCACCACTGTATTTTCGCAGAAACCAGATGATGGCGGTCAGAAAATTGATCGGTGATTCCACAAAAAAGTCTCCCTGCTTTTTGATCCATTCTCTGTTCAGCCCCATCAATATCGTCCTTGCTGATTCCGCTGCATCGGTAATGTCCAGCATGGTTTCCGGTGCCAAAGGGTTGCATCGATGACTCCGGGTGAGATCATCAAAATTGATCACATAGAACTCAGGAACGACTTTATAGCTAGCCTTATTTTGCAGCCAGGTATTGTAAACGATGACCGATAGATCATCGAATTTGAAGTCATACACAAACATCGAGAAGCCTTTTTTGATGTGCTGTGTAATCACATGACGGATGACAAAATAGCTCTTCCCCGACCCCGGTGTTCCCAAAACCATCAGACCACGAAAGGGATTGATGATATTGATCCAACTGTCCCTGATCATTCCTTTCAGATTGTACCGTGCCGGCAGATTGACCGAAAATCCATTCTCAATCAGCCGTTCTTCCTGCGGAAATGTTTCATTTTCCGTATTGAAAACATCATTGCTTAGTTTATCATGAATAATCCTGGAGAGCTTGGTTCCACCCGAAAGTATGCATAAAAAACCGATGGAAGTCAATGAGATATAAGCAATCGAAACCCATTCATCCGGCCTTTGCCATTTCATTAGTATGTAACTCCCAAAGTAAAAAACCAGCCCCAAAGCTCCATATACAAAAGCCGTTTTGCCGTTCATTCTCTCATTCTTTCTTCCCCTGATTCCCAGGAGAGAAATCACCAGCATCGCCAACGCAATAAGCTTGGATGTATGAAAATCACGATACAATCCGGTACCGGAAATATTCTTCAGCACGCCATCCGTCAGATCCGAGACCAACCCCCAATCCTTAAAAAGGATATAGCAATAGAAATAATAATGCAATCCCAACACCCCGATTCCCATCAGCCGGGTCATATCCAAAATCTTGCGTAATCCCTGCTCATTTTCGCCTGTCTGCATTCCCATCCCCTCTTGTTTCCGTCTCTATTTTGTCAGCCTCTTTCTCTTTCTTCTTTTCTTCTTTCTCCATTCAAACGGCACATGGCTATACGTCTCTTCGGGAGTGATCACTGTCTCCAACAGGCCTCTTGAAGAACTGCCTAAATTGTCACTTCTCCTTTCAGTATCAGTTATTTTTGACGGGAGAACATCCTGAATATCCCGTGGCATTTTTGGCGCTTTTTCCGTTGAGGCTTGAGTGATTTTAGTGTCATTCTGATCAATTCTAATTCTTTCCATCAGTCCATTGGCACTGTATTTTTTACCCAATACGCTCCCGTTGAACACGCATTTGGTCCGATGGTCGACAAAGGTGATCCCATAGAGCCTGCCCTCTTGATTCACTCGTTTAACCGTGACAATCCCTTGCTTCGCTAAGCTTTCTATCACCCCATCCAAACTGCTTTTCCTCAACTTTAGAAGTGTCAGATCAATCGCTGCGCGAATGGATTGGAAGTGTTTTTTGCGCACCAACGCATTGGATTCAAACTTGGACTCGATGGAATTCAGCGTTGCTTTGAAATAAAAACTACTGGCCTTCACCGGTACGCCAACCTTATTTCCCTGGTCATCCAACACCCGATAAACCAGTCCCCTGTTCTTGAAAATCCTTGATTCTTCCGTTCCCCTGTCAGCTACTATTCTATAGCCTTGCAGAATAGCATTCAGCTCAGCAAGTGAAGTGTAGCTATAGCCTTTTAGCACATGCTGCAACACATTTCCAATGGCACGCTTTGTTTCTGATTTGCCATAGTCCAGTCGGGAAACCGAAACAGGCTTGGCTATAAAAAGCCCTTGCTTTTGCGACTCGGCCGGCACCAGTCCAAACTGCTTTTCCAATGCTTTTCGGGTCGGTTCAGACTTGAGTCTGCCTATATTATGCAATGGAATCCGCCTCCCGTCCAACGCAATATTTGTGGTTACTATATGCAGATGTGGGTGGCCTGCATCGGTATGTCTATACACCAGATAAGGCTGGCTTTGAAAGCCAATCCCCTTCATGTATTCATTAGAAATCTGCAGTAATTTCTCTTTATCAAACTCTTCTCCCGGAGCAAAATTCAATGAAATATGTACCGCATTTACCCCCGTTCTGGAATTCAAACTTGCCAGTCTAAGCAGGTATTTCAGCCGCATATCAGCAGACTGCTCCGCATTTTTGATGGGATAATTTTGAGCCAGAAGTAACTCAGCCGCGGCCTGTACCACCTTATTTTCATTGTAGTGAAACGGCCTCCTAATGGATGAGCTTGTCTTTATGATTGCAACCATTTTGCTGCCGTTTGACTGATAAAACGGTTCACCGATTCCAATGAAACTCCAATCTCCTGCTGCAAATTCTTTCCCAGTGGCAGGTGGACTTCCAGCTCATTTCCTGCTGATGAATTGAGCTTTTTTACCAGCTGATTATAATTGGTGGCAATCCCATGCAAGTCCCTTCTCAGTGCTGTCAACTCAGCCAAAAGCTCCTGCATTCCGGTATCCCTGTACTTACCGATGACAGGCTTTTTCAGCAGTAATTTTCTGGCATAATCGCTCAGACTATCCTGGACAGTTTCCCCATATGCTTTTTGGATTCTCTTATATTCTTTAAAGGTTAGCCGGACATGCAGCCATTTGCTTCTCTTGTTTTCTTGCTCCATCGCAGTTCATTTTCACAGTTCCACAGCATTCCCAATTCAAACCCGCACGACTTCGGAGTGCGGGTCATCAAGATCCGGTTGTGATACAACCGTACATCTTGCCGATTTCGGAGGACACAGGAAATCCCCTTAGCTTATTGAAGGTTTAGAAAGCTTAGGAAAAACCTCAGATCCATTTCAAAATCCCGGTCGTTCAGGTGATACAATAATAAAAAGTGCTTCGGACACTTGCCTATCCTGATCAATTTCTAAATAGGCCCTTTTCGGTCGTTCAAGGTAGATTTAGCCTATCATATTACTTAATCAAAACCATTGAAGCTATGGCCATCCCACCACTTGAAACCATCTACGAAACATTGCTTGCAGTTCCCGGAATGCATGACCCGGTAAAGATCGATCTGAAAATCCCTCGCAAAACAGTACTGCTCTTAACCGAAGTAATCACACGGGGGATGGAGCAAAAATCAGAATCAGGAAAAGTCGTAATTCAGATCTCAAAACAATCCGAAGAAGAACTGAATACCATTATCTCTGAGAGCTTAGAAAAAGCAGGGCTTACAGAACTTAGTCAACGGCTTAAAAAATTACAGACAGTGTAGAAATATTTTAGCAATCAAAACTGCCTTACACCAAATAATTCATGGAAGCGAGGGAATGAATTTCTTTGGCTGTAGGGCAGTTCTGCTTTAAGCCAAAGCCCTTTTCCGCAGGAACAAGGAAGTGGGCTTTGGGATCTGCATTGTATTCTGTCTTATTTTTAACATCATCTTTATTTCTATCCAAGACGATCTCTCTGACATACATCCACCAAAATACCAGTAGGAATATTCCAACCAGTATAATTGGAAGGCTCAAAAAATTTGCAACCCGTTCAATCGTAGAAACTATAAGCGCTCTGGAATAGTGCGAATAATGTTGTAATCCACCCGGACCTCTCCGGTAGAAACGTCGCTTCCCAACCCAATACCGTATCGCAAACCCCGACAGTACTAACATCCCTCCCAAAATAGAAACAGCTAAATCCTGTAAAGTCATGCTTTTTTAAGTTTATTGATCCCCCATATCCGTATCGTCCATCCGCTTCACCAGACTGTCTTTAAGGCTGTCCAGAAATATGGTCCTGTTCTTTTTTCTTCCGCGCATGCTCTGGAACGTGCGGTAGAAGTTTCCCACCTTCACATGGAAGATTTTCTCCAGAATCGAAATGATCATTTTCACATCGCATTTACCATGGTTCACCGCTCCTCTGGAATGAAGCGCATAGGCCAATTCGATCAATGCAGATTTGGAATCGGTCCATTCGTGATTTGAATTCTTGTCCCCCCTATTGCCTAGGCCTAACTCTAATTTTATTAACTGCTCCTGCATGTACTCAATAAGACTTTCATAAGCCATAATTTTGGCCAGCTTACTGCTGTTGATCGTAGAAAAAACCGGGTCAAAATCAAAGGAATAATCAGGGATAAGGGAAACGGGTTGGGAGCTTCTTAAGAACAACTGTTCGTCCTGATCACTTCTGTCCAACTGATGGTATATGTAGAGCTGATGGTTTCTCGCAAAAAAATCCTGGATCTGATCCATTACATGATGATAATACCCCTTAATGAGTTCTTTCTTGCCAATAGGTCTTCTAGATTCAATGTAGGTAAGCTCCGAATAGAATATCAGTTCCTTATAGAACAGGGGTTTGTACTCCTTGAAGAACCTGATTTCCTCCGGACTGTCAGCGAATTTATACCCGGAAATAAAGTTTTTAAGCCTGAGCAGAATAGCATGGACTGCCCTTCCACTTTTCTCCGCTTTTTGTATCTCGTTTGAAGTCCCCTCCGCCACCTCTTTCAGCGATAACTCCATCTCCTCAAAAAGCGTTTCAACAAATGCTTTCATATCCTCCTTGGTTTAGTTTTAGGGATACCTCCTGCTCTCAATCAAGAAGCATCCTCATCATTGATTCATATCATTTGCTCATTCATTATCTTCATATTCTGCTATAAAAGAATCCAGGCTGCTCTTACACCTGTCCAAAAAGAAGGTCTTACTGTTCCTTCTGCCACGTATTTCCTCAAATGTTTTATAGTACCCTTTCAGCTCTTTGCCAAAAAAATCCCCCAACGCTGCCGCCAGATCGGCTACAGTTACACTTCCGTGATTGACAACGGAAGTAGTTTTAAGCGCATAGATGAGTTCCACCAAGTCCACTTTTGAACCCGTCCAAAGTAGGGATGCCTGCTGAATAGACCCCGACGTTTTTCCGACTTCAGCTTTGACCTCTCTGACTTTCTTTGATAAATAATTCATCAATTTTTCCATTGCTTTTAACCGTGCAAAATGCAGTGTATAAACAGTGCAAAAACTGGAATCAATGGTATGGCGGAATAAATCCGGATATATCAGAGGCGCTTCTGATCCGCGAAGGAAATAAACTCTATCCAGATAGGACTTGCCCATGATCAGGTAATTATTCAGGGCGGCATAGCGTTGAAAATACTTTTTAACCTCTTCCATCTTATCTGAGTAAAAAAAGTCATCCGATTGGTTCACCATTCCAGACCTTTCTGATTCGATTTGAAAAAGCTCAGAGAGAAATTGGGATCTGGACAGAAACTCTGTCATGTAAACCTTGAAGAACTCAATTTCCTCTTCCTCATCCTGGAATTCCAGCTCTTTCATCCCTTCCTTCAGTTCCTGGATAGTTCTATCCACCAAGAAATAGGAAGACTCTATCATCACCAGAGGATTAATGTCCGAAATTGGAAATTTAGCCAACTCAATATCCAGCTTATTCAAATACCGTTTTGCTAGTTCAATACACTCCATAATTTTATTCTTCCTCGTTAAACAATTTGTGATAGCGTGAAGTATCGTATAATGACCAGCTCGCTGCACCGGAAATTTTAAATTCTATCTGCTTAAGTAACTCCTGCTCAGTAGAAATTTTACTTTTTCTAAAGACCTCCGCTTCCTTATTGAATTCCATAAGCAATTGGCGGTGATATCCCACAATTTCCTCCCGGGCTCTATCTTCCTTTAGCTGTTCATGATGGATTTTCAAAATCATCAGATTATGAAAATCCCCCAGTCTTTTTTCTTTCTCATATGAGAACAGGTCATTTGTAATGAATATCAATTTGGCAGCTAAGTCCCTTATAGCTTTTGATTTTGTAAAAGCATCTTTGATCTCACTATAATCACAATCCATTCCCAAAGGGGTCAGGGATATGGACAGCTGCCCACCCGAGAAAAACGGTCGCTGGATAAGGTAATCTTCCATCGTGGGAATAACCTGATTGTCTCTATTTTCCGCCTCCCAGGTATTGGATTTTAGATACGATTGGATCTCATCCCTCAGGTAGTCCAAATAGCTTTGGTCATGATTGACCAGCTTGGGCAGCTTCATCCATAGTTCATAAAAAGCATTCCGGTAGGCCATTATGGATTTTGGTAAAATCATGCAGTTATCACCCTCAAGCACTCCATAGAACCCACAGGAAATTTCTCCCCATACTTCGGCCTTGATCCCCTCCGCTAACTGATCAGTAAAATCATCCATGGCAAACAGTAGCGCGTACAAGCGGGCTATCCAAGTCAACTTCTCCCAGCGGACATCCGGATATAGCCTTGCCGCCAGCCAAGTCAACTTTAATTTCTTATACTTATTCTCATCTCTTGTTCCCGAGAAAATCCGGTGAATGATTGAACCCCAAACCAATGTCTGTGCATCCAGTTTATCCACCTCATCATGAATTTTTGACTCAAAAGGGTACTTCAGATTACTTTTATAGTACCTGATTATTCTTTTCAACTTGGCTTCTGCGTACTCTTTGTTATTGTGCCTTGTTATAGTTTTGCGGTCAACACCCAGTAGATCTGCCAGCTGTTTTTGGGTAAGTACGGACTCAAATCCCGGATAATGCTTGTTCAGTGCTGTTCTGGCCTGCTCAAAAGGCAACGTGGATACTACCTGCCACTCTTCCTCCCTATAGCGCAAAAGGCGATACAATTCTTCAGATAAATCCTCAAACTGAGGGTATTTTTCCAGTATTAAATTGGCATTCTTATAGGGTAAGCGGGTAAATTTTGCCTGTTGCAGCACTTTGAGTTCAAATCTGCTAGGAAGCTGGTTGGCGTATGAGTCCATTTCCACACAAACATCCCCTTGCACATATAGCCTTTCCAGTTTTCCTAAATAAAATTTACCTATCATTCCCTGGATGATAAATCTTGATTCGATTTCTGTTGCTCCTGATTTGAGCAGAATCTCTCCTGGCTTAGAATCTTCTAGCTCAATATAGGGAGACAGCAATGCATACTCCTCCTCCGATACCTTCTTTATGTAATCCAAAAGAGGTTTGAGATGAACAGGAGACCAATCCATATCAATTTTCATAACCAAATTCAGTTAAGTTAAAAAAATGGCGGCTCAATATCTTCTGGATGTACAGCATGACGCCACGCCATAAATGCTTTCCCAATAAGCACTCCCTGCAAAAGAGAAACTTACCGAGCACTATAAGATAAGTTTATGTTTTCCATAAAACCTAGAAAATCAGGGAATTATTCAACTGCCAGGCTAAAATTGGGACAATGTCCCACAAAATATTTTTTTTTCACAGCTGTGAAACCGGTATCCGGTTTAGTACCGAGTTTTAAGAAACACTAGAAAGAACCTGGTTATGATCGGAAAGCTGAGCAATATTTTATCCGTCCTGCTGGTGCTGCTGTGGACCTATACCGGCTTGGACAAACTTATCCGCTGGGATACCAGCCACAAAGCATTCCATAACCAGACCTTTCCGGCGGAACTGGCGGAAATACTGGCTTATACAGTACCAATGGCAGAGTTGCTGATTGCCCTGCTCCTGCTCTTTTCAGTCACGAGATGGTGGGGATATCTCTCAAGCATCCTCCTCCTTTCCATCTTTACTACTTATGTAGGCTTGATCTGGGTGGGAGCTTTTCCGAGAGTACCGTGCAACTGTGCGGGGATTCTGGAGAGTCTGGGATGGGCAGAACACTTCTGGTTGAATCTGGGGTTTATTGGATTGGCGGTGTGGGGATTGAGTCACAGAGATGCACAGAGAAAATGTGAGATACACGGAGACCTTACAGGTTAAGCGGTTGAAAGCTGGAGATTAAAGGTTAAGGGTTAAAAGGTTAACCTGTACAGCATGGTGAGAATTTAGATTAATGTATCTCCAGACATTGTAAAAACAAAGCAATGCCGTAGGCATGGCAGATTTGTAGCCTAGGGTTTTAACCCTAGGTTGAATAAGGAAACAAGGCCATTTCCCTCGGACATGAGGTATAGTGATAAGACGGAGGCTTCTCCCGAGGAGATCTGCAGAGTTTGTGAATTATCGGATTAGAAATCCTACGATAACAGCGCAACACTTATCGGGAGTCGAGCAGCAAGTAGAATTTGAATTGTAAAGTTTACCTATCAACTAAAGGCAGTCATGAGACTGCATTATCCACCGCACAAGTCAGGAGACTTGCGCGAGCTGGCCTTTACCAATACCCAATAAAAAAGCCCAAGGCGGATGCCCCGGGATTTTAACAGGTTGTTAAGCTTTAATTGATATAGAAACATTGTGCTTCTATGGAACAAATTTACCCAATAAACCTGATTAAGCGCTAAATGCTAATCAAACATGAAATAAAAACGGGCAGGGACATTGGTCAGATCCCCACCCAAAAAATAGCATTACCGGAGGATCATTTCTCTTACCGGCTTGGGCTAAGAGACAAGCCAACGCCGATGAACCTCCACAGGGAGAAGCCGAAAATCCTTAAAACAGAGTAGGCATTTTAACCACTTCCGGTAAGAAGCACGCAGCTTTTGCTCCGGAAAACCCAAACGGTTTCACCTGTTTTTGATTTGTTAAAAAACAGGACACTATATGAAGAAGCTAGAGGGCAAGTTGCCCCTAATCGCGTTTGTTGTAGCTGCCTTCGCGGCAGTTGCATTTACAGGTCCTAAAGATCTTCAGCCAGAATATGGGCTTGATGGATCCACTTGGAGAAATGTAACGAATATTACTCCAGGTGAGGATACCTATGAGTGTAATGATTCAAATCTGGTTTGTACCAGATCTGCAGCTAATCCTTCTGCGCCAATGGTAAAAGAAGGGACATTTATATTCCATGGAGAATAGTCCAATTAATTGGGGAGGATATTCCTCCCCTCTTTTATAACTTATCATTGAGTTCATTTTCCCTTGGGGGAATAGGAAATGTGTAAAGAGGTGAATGCGGAGGAAGTTCAGTATCAACTTCATTCCATTTTCTATTTAGAGTTTCTGCATATTCAGTCTCTTGATTATATCTTCTCAGATCCAACCACCGTACTCCTCTAAAAACCAACTCTTTTCGCCTTTCTTCCATGATGATTTTTAACAGTTCCTTTTCGTTTAAATTCTGATAAGCCTCAAATGCTCCTTTTACGTAACGGTTCATCAATAAATAATTCAAATCCGTCAAGGCAATTTCTCTTTGGCCCATCCGAACAGCTGATTCCGCACGATCCAGTAAAACTTCATCGGTTGCCATCCCTCCATACATGGTAGACTCTCCTGTATATTTACCATAAACATTATATAATCCAGGGGTTGAAGAAGCTCTGAAAAACACTTCCTTCCTTAGATCCAGAGAATCGTATAGGTCATAAAGCTCAGGATTTACATAAGTTTGAGTGCTTGATGTAAACCTTCCTGTAAACATATGTGCATGATGTATTACTTCTGCATTAAAGCGGGGGAAACTGTACCTTAACCCAGAATCCCAATCATTGTAATCCATCAAGGAATCATCAATTTCAAGTGCATTCGATGAATGCTCCATTGCCTTTTCGTAATTTTGAATAGACAAATATATTCTGCTCAAAAGAGCTTCTGCGGCCCATTTAGATGCCCTCGTTGGAATATCAGCCTTATTCGGGAGAAGTTCCCTGGCTACTTCCAAATCCTCTATAACAAAATTGTAAACCTCCCCAATTGAAACCCTTTCGCTTGTAGCATTTATATCTGCATTTTTGCGTAACGGAATCCCTTGGGCTTCTGGCTTTTGGGGATTAAAAGGTTCTGCAAACTCCTGTACGAGTGAAAAATGAGCAAATGCCCTGTAAAACCTTGCTGCCGCATCGAGCTGTAACGCTCTATTTTTCTCTTCCTGCGAATTCGGAGAATAATCTCTAACGCCTTCAATAACCAAATTGGCATAGAATACCTTTCTGTAAGAAAATGCCCAGTCTACTCCTGCATCATTGGGAAGATATAAGTCAGGCTGCCATAAATATGCACCCCGTTCTTCCAGTGTCATCTGACCCAAGAGAGAATTGTCAATGAACAATTCATCTGAACTTAAAAACCCCATCTTTGGCACAGAATTCATTGATCTGGGCTCTGCGTCCAGCAAAGCCTGAAAATCATCTAACGTATTTGGGATCACCATCTGTTTTTGGGGTTTCTCATCTAAAAACCCTTCACAGGATAGAAGTAGTGCGATCAATAGAAATAAATAGTATGCAGAAATTCTCATAGGATTTCAATTTGATTTTTAGTGATCACATGAAATCGCGCATGTATTAAAACCGTCACACGGTGTGTTCCCCTAGCTATGGAATCATGCTTGATTTCACGTGTTTAAAATTTGTTTAAGGCTACATAACCTGTATCCATGTCGATTAAGGATAATCTTTCACATAGAATAATCATCCAACTGTATGAATTATACATTATGCTCAATCTGATAAATTTATAGTTCAGTAAATTATCAGGCGGAACACAATGACATTTACCCGGGTAAAAAGTTAGTGCCTGAGAAGAAACAACCTGTTCTTACTCCATATCCCTTTATCCCGGATATCTTGTTTAGAAATTGATAGACAGACCGAATGAATAAGTCCGTGGAACCTGAAAGTTCCTGAAGTCAGGATCTATCACATCTTTGGCAGCTTTCCAGATGAGTCCAATGTTATCGATATAGCTATAGAGTTGAATATTCTGGAATGGAAGCCCAGGAAAATTATTCTTATCAAATGTGTAAGCCAGCCTCACGTCCTGCAAACGGATATGATCCCCTTTCCTAACCCTTCGGCTACTGATCCGATCAAAAGCACTCCTTCTAGGATCAATCCCCAGGGGATCAGATGGAACTGATGTGACAATCTCGTCACCAGGATTTTGCCATCTTAACGAATAATCAGAATGTCCAATCTCCCCTTTGTTAAGATTATCATATTCCACAGATTCTTTTTTGAAATAGTAGCCTAATCTATAGGAAATGTTTGCTGACAATTCAAATCCATTCCAGCCTAGGGTATTTCGCCATGCGCCAAAATGGGTAGGAATTGCAGAGCCTGCTAATTCCAGGTTTTCCACTGATGTCTGATCCATTATTGCCGCATAATCTGTACTGGACTCTCCATCCAATATTCCCATTGGATCACCGGTTGTCGGGTCAAGGCCTGGAAAAGGATAAGAGAAAATGCTGTAAAGAGGATATCCTTCCACTGGAGCCGGGCCTATACCGGCAAGACCAGAAGAGTAACCCGCCACCTGATCCGGAGAAGGGTTTTGTGCATAAGAAATGACGTTTTCTTTTACTGAACTATAAAACAAGCTTGAATTCCAAAATAAGTCACCTTGTAAAACCCTGACATTTAACGATAAATCCATACCATGCGCATTTGTCTCCGCATAATTTTTGGTCACGGTAGAAACTCCTGATGACGGGTAAGTAGGCATGACACCAAAGAGGTCAACTCCCCGTTTACTATAATACTCCAGTGAACCGCTAAGACGCTGTTTCCACAGCTCATATTCAACACCTACATTGACGATCTTGATACGTTCCCAACGTAACTCTGGATTAGGAGGATTTAAAACAGAAAGCCAGGGTTGTCCTACCCAGCGATTGCTGGATGCATCAAAATACTGAGCCGTCGTATAGGCAGTCGCTGCCGGATTCGTATTTCCATTATATCCATAACTGGCTTTTAATTTCAGATAGGAAACAAGTTCGGTATCCATCCAGCGCTCCTCTGAAATAATCCACCCCACCCCTGTGGACCAAAGTGGTACAGCTCTCTCATTAGTGCTCACTCCATAGAGGTTGGAAGCATCCTTTCTGGCTGAAGCAGTCAGTATATATCTGTTTTTGTAAGTATAACCCGCATTTGCAAATCCAGACAAAAACCTATCAGTAGAACCCGAGAAATTCTGTCCAAAAGGAATCTGATAAAAGAACCCTGTATGCAACTGCGGATAATAATTCACATAATCCACAGGTTTTGAGATTCCGCTGATCTCATCTACTCCATAGGCTCTCTGGGACTGAGAATTGCTTTGGAAATCTTTTAATTCAAAACCTGCCAAAGCTGTCAGTTGATGAACATCATCCCATGTTCTGTCAAAGTTGAGTTGGGATCTCCAGGTATGGCTATAAGAATGGGTGCCGGATAGGTCATTTATTCCGCCTAACGGTACATTCCGGATGACTGATCCATCTTCCCCAACTATGGAAAAGACATTGATCAAATCTCTGGCAAAATATGAATCAGCAGAATTAAGCCTATCATTCCCGGCGTACGACTGCCAGTACTGATAGTTGGACTGGATGGATAATCCGTTAAGAATCTCAAAGGAGATTTCAGGATTGATCCTGAATTCGATTTCTGAATTATCTATTCTGGACTTACCAAATTCATTGACCGGAAAATACGTCCAATCCAGAAGCTCAGTAGCCTCCATATCCTGTTTGAACCTATTACTGTAATCCCTGAATACCGGTAACGGCTCGCCTCTTTCATCACGTAAGAGATCATAAGGTTCCAAACCACCGAACTCTGGCGAACCATTGGTACTTCCACTGTGTACCAGGTAAGTTCCCAAAGAAAATTTGAATCGCTTGTCCATCAACTTCCAGGATTGGCGTGCATTCAGCGTTATTCGCTCTGTGGAGCTACTGATTTCCGTATTTTTGTTATGATCATATCCTAAGCCCAGAAAATAGGTATAATTTTTTGTGCCTCCGGATAGGTTCAACGCATATTGCTGATGTAGAGATGGCCTGTATAGATTCTCCTTTAATTCAGTCCGCAGATCTCTGCTCTTGAAACCATCCAACCTGTTGTCCAATTCACTTTGAGTGATTTCACCGTTTTTAAATTGATAGAGGCTTTCTACTACAGGAGATATTTTTGCCTGGTTATAACTTTGATAAAAGCCATCAAAATACCCTTGCCCAAACAGACGCTGCTCCACTTCCACAAAATCTGAAATGCTCATCTGAGGAACGTAAAAAGGGTCAAAAGCCTTTCCTGAAGTGATATTGCTTGTGAAATTTACACGTAGAGGACTTTCAAAATCACCTCTTTTGGTAGTGATGACTATTACTCCGTTCCCGGACTTGGCTCCCCAGATGGATGCGGCGGCGGCATCTTTCAATACGGTGATAGATTCCACATCATTAGGATTGATATTTTCAACAGGCCCATCATAGGCCATATTGTCCACGACAATCAAAGGCTGACGATCTGAGAGTAAGGTGCTGCTACCCCTGATACTAACGCTCTCCCCTTTGTCGAGATCCGGTCTGTCCCGGCTAAAGATCAGGCCTGGTGTGAGATCCTCCATCCTGTCTAAGATATTGGCACTTACTCTCCTGTTAATTAGTGCCTTATCCAGATGTGTAAAAGAACCCGTAGCCCGTTCTGCCGAAAGCTCCTGAAATCCGGTAGATAATACTTCCACAGCTGCTAAGCTCACCTGATCCTCCTCTAATAGTACCGTGATCTCTGAATTTCTGGTAATATCCACTTCTATCGTCTGTGACGTGTATCCGATGAAACTAAAGACAAGTTCAGCCCGGTTGACGGGAAGTTCGATGGAAAACCTGCCTTCTCTATCAGTCACTCCGCCTATGGCATAGCCTTTAATCAGGATATTAACCCCTGGGATGGGAGCCTCACCGGATACGTCTAACACTCTACCTTTAATAGCAGAGTCATTATTTTGTCTGGCCTGAATGTCCATTCCAACAAGCAGGAATAGTACGGTTAGTATATATATTTTCATGGTATGAGGTTGCTCGGATTGAGATAGGAAAAGGTATTTGGAGTTGATCCATTCAATAGCAGGCTTAAGAATCTATCCCGGAAATCGGCATATTTTCCGCCCTTGAGACTCAGGGAAAGTAGTTTTGCATCTTCATCCAGAAGCATTGTGCGGGGATAACCTGTAATCAGGTAATAATCAAGCCATGCGCTCCATTGTCTGGATGGGAGGTTAGTATTGATCAGAGAACTATCGGAGTAAGTGTCTATGGATTCTTTCCATAGCCGTGAGTCATTATCTACTGAGACTGCCACTATTTTAAATCCTGTTTCTTCAGCCAGTTCCTCATAAAGAGGCCAGAGGTAATTTTTAAAAAAGCCCTCGCTGGCAGCACAAGAGGAAAAATAAAAGTATAGCAGTGTAGGCGAACCTTTGAGGTCCTCTTCCTTTAACTCATCTCCGGTAAATGAAGTCAACGCAAAAGTCTGTAAAGGAACATGAAGAGTAAATCTATTTCTATATTCCTGCAAGTTGTCGCTCCACCGGGAGGTAGTAAGGAGAGGTAATACCTGATCGATCAAAGCCAGGGGTTCTACCTCTCGTGTTAGATGCTTTACTGTGTAGTCAACCAGAAGTCTATCGCTTAGCTCTCCCTGGAATTCCGTTTTAACCACCTCCTGAAACATAGAGTTAGAAATGATTGCCTGATTCTGTACCCATTCAGAAGCGAATAGAAGATACCCTTCAGTCAAAACCGATGCGGAAAGTGCTGAAAAATAAGGCTTAACTTTTGCCAGAATCTTAGGCATTTCATTCTGGAACAGTTCCAAAGCCATAGAATCACTTTGAATTTTTGCCATGCCATAGCCATATCTTCTGGCAGCACTTAGCTGGGAACCATAGTACTGTCCAAGCATCTGGGATTTAAGCAAACTGTATTGTTTTGGCGACAATAGATTTTTTCTAGACTCCAGAACGGTAAACCCAGGAACCTTATTCTCGTCTATTTTAATCAGTTCCAAGTCCCTCCTCAGCCCGTCTTTCCCTTGCTCCAGAATATGCAGCCTGGCTCCAAACTGCCCTTCTGCCAGTTCCAGCCGTTCCCGGTTATTGTCTCTGTCCAATAGTGCTTCCCTGTCATTTTCATAGAGGTATCTTGGAGAATCAAAAATTTCCTGCTTTTGTGCCCTTGTCACTTGGTATTGCGTCTCCAACCAATCACCTGCAGGACCTCCGAATACGATCATCGTCCGCTGTAGGTCTATGGAAATTTTAATGCTGTCGCCGGGGGAAATCAAATAATTCTCGAGGATAGGCCTATTATCCAGCTTTAGATTGATATACATCACGTCTGAAAGAGCAGGAATATTCGCGTGGAACTTCTGTACCCGTGGATCTAGGATGCCGTCAAAGAAAGTTCCATGAGTGGTAAATAGCTCTAACTCTTCCTGAGGATGGGAGTTATTGAATCCAAGAGGAGCTACCTCCACTAGTAAGGAGTGGAGCGAATCAGGATTGATGATCTCCCCATAGATCAATGCTCCCTCCGAAGCAGAAGAGCCTTCGCCCTTCTGCCCTTGGCCGGAGTGATCAACCAAACCATTTTTCTCCGGCAAAGTATCGGGACGGATTTCTCCGCCCCGATGGGTGTCTCCTTGTTCAGGGGAGACTTGGGGCACAGACCTATGAAGAAAATCCGCCCCGGGTGAATCAGCAACTTGTGCTGTCGTGGTGCTTGTGGGTACGCATAGGTATCCCAGTAAGCAGATGAGTAATGTTTTTTTCATGTGCTTTTAGTGTTTAAGCTGGAAGACGGGAGACGGGAGACGGAAGTGAGCACCGTCATTGCGAGAAGCTCCTTAGAGCGACGAAGCAATCTCAGTCACAGTAGGCAGTCTCAGTCGCAGTTTTCAGCAGTCAGTGTTACCGTCACTGCGATCCGCCACAGGCGAGAAAAGCAGTCTCAAGTGTTACCGTCATTGCGAGGACGAAGGACGAAGCAATCTCAACGTGCTGAGCACATTCTTACGAGACTGCCATCCCGATTCATCATCGGGACAGGCTGTCAAGCCACACTCCTATCGTCGTGTGCCTTTCCTCCCTCCTTCGGCGGACAGGCGCAATGACGTCTCCGAACCAGACATAGTTCTTCCACCTCGTCCCAACCGACCAACCACTTGTGGTGAGCCCGTCGAACCAGCAAAATGAATAATATGATGTACCGTATATGTAGTAACCGATCTGCTCAGGGAGGTGCACCTCCCCTTTCTCGGCGATGGCCGGAATCCCTCAAATAGGATTCTTGGGCTTCAGGGGATACAGGCGATCTACCGCGGCGATGCCGTGTACCTCTGGAAGGATGTAATAGGTTCCGATAGCTATCGGAATAGGCAGAGAACTAACTGACCCGCTTACCAACAGAGCATACGCTCCCAACCTGTGGATCCTACAGGATACTGTCTGCGACAGAAAAGGAAGTAACTTAATCATGCTCGTTTTCATTAGAAATGAAAAATGGTAAAACGAGTCTTATAGAAATGGACAGCAAACACTTACTAAAAAGTAAGGGCGAGCAAAACTCCAAACTCTATTGCCACATGGCTCTGACAAGCCACCCCTGCTTTCGCAAAGGTCCGAACAATAGAAATAAGGAGAGAGCCCGCCCTATGCACAAATATAAGGCTAAGGCCCGTCTCACTTACCCTCGTTCGGAAAATTGTCAGATTTTGTGACGAGGCTCGTAAAACAGTACCGTTAAATACTATAGTTAATAAAAGGTTATTCCTTAATAATCAGATTTTAACATAATGCTAATCTAATGAATTAATTCATTTTACGCTATAGCGTAAAAGAAAAAATTTAAGATTTTTTTGATTGTGCCATGGGAAAGGTCAATAAGCAGATTGTAAAAGGCAAAATTTCAATTATATTCTTGTCTAGAATTGCTGATTTGAACGATAGGAAAAAGGAGCTTCAGGAAGCAGGTGACCCCAAACCTATTGGTCTCATCTATAATTTCTCAGAACTTGCTCTTGGAATAGAAATGAGAAATGCAACGATCACGGCAATAATGAGGTGTCAATCTCTTCCTCTTTTTACAACTATTCTAAACTGCCTTGACACTTTTGATATGGACTTAAAAACGTTTGGTAAGCTTTACCAAGAAATTCCTGATAATAAAGCATTAGCACATTGTCAAAAAATGGAAAAATTATATCCAGGCAAAAAAACAACGTAACTTTTTACTATTTTAAGTAATATCTTTGCAGCCATCAATTGGAAAATCTTATTAGTTCTGAATAGTAGTTTTTGATTAGTGATGAGGTGAAGGGAGGTAAATACTAAAATGGTTTTAACTACCCCCCCCAAAGTCAAGTAATTTAAAGCTTTAATTGGAAATGATTGAACTACCACTAACTTCATCCATTGCTTTAATCAAGTGACTATTAGATTTCATGCTTTTTAGGTATGGTGTTTTTAAAAAACCCAAATACTTATTTGAATCAGTTTCAATTACTTTATCAAAGGCAGCTTCATAAGTAGTTAAAGTTGTATCTGGATCTCTATATATTTGTCTAACATCATCAAGCCAACTAACACGATTGTCTGCAACTTTGCCAAAGTACCTTGTCTTAATATCAAAAATTCTATTCCATGATTTGGTTTTATCATCTTGCAGATTAAAGTCTACTTTAATCTCAGATTT
Source organism: Algoriphagus sp. 4150 (assembly GCF_031457395.1). Classification (NCBI taxonomy): domain Bacteria; kingdom Pseudomonadati; phylum Bacteroidota; class Cytophagia; order Cytophagales; family Cyclobacteriaceae; genus Algoriphagus; species Algoriphagus sp. 4150. The sequence continues at coordinate 54,479 of NZ_JAVDWS010000018.1, read as the reverse complement.
AGTGATTTTACTCTTTAAGTCGTTTGTTGGTTCAATTAGCTTTTTTAGTACTTTTCTGTCCACATCAACAGAAACATCAATATTGGGATGATTTTTAGCAAACGGATAATATATAGGCTTACCTTCCTTAAGCACATCAACTTCACCTTTTTCATCTGAATTGCAAGTTGTACAGATTGGAACCAGATTATTAAAGTTCGTTGAGGAAAACGGGTAGTGCTTTTGCGGAAGATAATGGTCAAATGCCGATCTTCCTTTTGAGTAAATTGTCTTTAGGTCACCGTAACCGCAGCAAGGACAATGAATAAAGCCATTATTCAAGTTCAGCTCATCATAATATGTTTTCTTTTCTCCATAAGAATCCCGAATTGCTTTCCAACCTAAAAAATTGGTATACAATTTTTTGAAGAATGGTTTTACTACTTTGACTAAGGCTTTATTTAAAGTACTAAGAGCAATTGGAGCAATTGTTCGATCACAGAGTTCCTCAATCCTATTATTATGAGCGAATGCAGTTTTAAAATCCTCTTTTTCCTGAATTGTTAGTGATTTACAAACTTTGTAAATAGCCTTGACCTGTTCTTGAAACCAGGGTTGATCTTCATACAAGGCTTTTAGTTCATTATTGAGTTTGCTTTTACATTGCTTGTTATCTGCCTTACACCATACTTCATTAACCAAATACTCAATCAAGTTATGAGCTTTGTAAATGTCATGTGATATGGACTTATATACCTTAAGCATCTATATCTTCTAATTCATTTAATCGTGCAAACAATAGTATCTTTTCCATAGAATCACCAAGATGGTTAGTACGCAATTTATATTCTTGAACTTCTTTTGGGGATAATTTCTTCCTGTTTGCAATTTCCTTTTGGATGTCTTCTATTTCTTTTCTTGAAAGATCACCAATGGTATTCCGTTTTTTGAAAATGTTTTCCATGATGATATCAACAGAAGTGCCATAAGTTCTAAAGTTCATATCTCTGGCATTTATTGGTTGTTTTCCCTTTTCAAAAGCAATTACCTTATCAGGATAACAGTCTGAAATAATGAAAGGTGAATGAGATGTAATCAGGATATCTGTCATTAGATTATTGCTTTGTGAGTGATCTAAACTCTTCTTTAGAGTTCGGATGAACTTTGATCGCCAATCAGGATTAAAATGCGTTTCAGGCTCATCTAATAATAACAAAGCACTTTTGTCTTTCAGCATCAGACAAATCCCCATAGTATGTAAAAACTGCTGCTCGCCATCTGAAAGGTTCTTCATAAGCAATGGAACAACTTCTTTGGAATCAGGATATTTTTTCTTGATATAGTAATCAAGGAAAAAGAAAACTTTTTCTTGAGGTTCTGGAATTGGCACTTTTCCATCCGTATAAAAACCTTTTGATTGGTACACATCAGATTTTATCTCAGGTTTTACAGTTCGATAGTTTAATGTGTAAAGAATTTGAAAGGATTGAAATAGTTTAAAAGGGTTGTTTGAAAAGTTAGCTTTGAAAGCTTCTTTACTAGCCGAATTAATCCAAAAATCTAAAGTCAGTTTGTTTTTCTCTTCGTAACACGCGGTAGCACAACGCTTAAATGCATCTATAACCTCTTTGTATTGTTCAAGAATTTTTTTGTTTTCATGGGTGTGCAGGTTGAGATTCATTCGGAAGCGAATAATATCTGCAATTCCCAATTCTCTGTGCAAGGGCTCTAAGACTTCTTTTTTCTGAAAGATTAAATTGGCTAAAAGTACAGCTTGGCTCATTTCGTAATCAACGTATAGCAAACTGCTTTCAGGTTCTTTATATTCTGCTTTCTTTTCCAGAGCAACTCGGTACTCGTCAAAGTGAAGAAGGCGAGTTTTTAAAAACGGAATGCTTAAAATTTCATTTTCACCCGAAGAGTAACCTATTACCAAATCTGGTAAGTAGCGTTTCGCAGGTGCGGGGTCTGTCGCAAACTTTTCTGCGACAACTGAAACTAGAATTGGCTCTTTGTCAAATGGAAAAGGTTGGTAAGACATTACAGGTAACCCATCTTCCTTTTTATTCTTTTCTTTCTTACTAATGAAAACCCTGATTAAGTTTTCAATTTTATATTCCTGATCCTGACAGAGATAATACTCCAATTCAAAGGCATTGGGTTTGCAGCGTTCAGGTTTAAAATTGTTTTGAAAGTTTTCGGGTTGATTGACATTTGCACAACTCTCAATATGATAGAAAATACTGGCAAGAGCTTCTAATACATTTGATTTGCCACTTCCATTTAGGCCTGCAAAACAAAAGGGGTGAAAATCGGACCAATCTATTTGTTCAGGGATTTGATCCTCATATGGGGTTCTGAATTGAAGTTTGAAACCTTCTTTAATACTCCCATATTCTGAATTGATATGTAATTTTAGAAGCTTCATTCAACAACTTTGAGTTTTATTTCATTTTTATCCATCACTTGTTCAATGCTTCCATCCTCAAGTAATTCTCTTAATCTATCCCAAGCGATATCATATGATTCAAACTTGGAAAATTGAGGCTCTTTACAATCAATCCATTTCAATAAATACTTCAAACGGTTACCTTGCTTCAAATCTTCTTTATTAAATTTTTGTAAAAGTGTTTCAAATACTTCATCTTCATCTATCTCTTCATTTTTAAAAGAATCCTGCAGATAGGCTTGAAAAAGTATTTGTAGAAATTCTTGTTGATTCTCAAGTTGAAATCTGATTTCTTGAAATTTCAGATAGGTTTTTTCATATTTTACTTGTAGTTCAATTGGAGGAAGCAGAATAAGCTGTTCAAGAAACTTTGACCCACTTATGTTTGCAAGGTTTCCTGATAACCGTGCTTTATTTCTTAAAACCATTTTTCCGAAATCAGAATTAAAGAAGCTTGTCAGATAATATGGGTTAAGAATGGTTTCATCTAGTTCTATTTTTACTAAATACCCTGCGAATGTGTATTCAGTTCCGTGATTCCAAACCGCAATTTTTCCAACTAATTCTGGACTATTAGTTCTGTTGAATAAAACATTGCGATTCTCTAAGTAAAATGTTTTTTCTTCTTTTTCCGATAACTCTATCCATTTTAAATCATTGAGATCGGTTTCGCCAGAATATGTTAAGTTATTCATGCGAAGCATAGGTTTTCCTTTTCCGCTAGAATTGGACTTTTTTCCTATACCTTGAATTCTATTCTTAACACCATTAGATTCTTTTAAAGATATGTATTCCCATTTTGTTGATTTTTCAAGAAACATCTCTAAAAAAACGGATCGGATGTATTTATCTAGTAATTGATTTGTATCGACTCGTTTATCAATAAGCTCTTGAATTCTATTAAGTCGACCAATAATTTTGTACTGGTCCTCAATATATTTAGGAAAAACAGCTTTAACTCGTTTAAGGAGTTTGTTATTAAGCATAGATAAAACAGAGGTATTGGCCTTGTTTTCCAAAATCCTTTTATTCAACCGAACCCAGTAATAAAATAATTCAGGAAGAATGATGTCCTCATTTACAAGTATTCCTGTCAATTGTTGATTTGATGCAACAGGCTTTTTGACAATTGCTGTTTTCCCAATATCTCCTATCGTAGAAATAAGAACTGTTTCTGATTGAAATAAAAATGCCTTATTGTCTTCCAAGGCGATTTTAGATATTTTTCTTTCAGAATCTTCAGCAAGTTTCTGTCCCTTTAAGTCTGAAGGTCCAATCCAAGGAATCTCTCCATCAAAATATTCTGGATTGGAGGTAGGTGGTGTTTTCCCCGTTTTCACTTCTAATGCTAGTTCACCGATAGTATATTCTACAAACTCCATAGCATTAAAAATTTCTTAACTCTTCAAGTCCTTGGTTAATATCTAATTCCAATTCAGTAATCTTCTTTAGAATCTTTTCAGAGGGCTCAAACTCCTGTGATTCATAAATAAAGTCCTTGTACAAGTTGAAATTCAATTCAAAACCATTGTCTTTAATTTCTTCGAAAGGAATGCTAAAATGAATCAATTTTCTATCTGATTGATTTTCTTGTGTTCTGTTCTTCCAATGGTCTATTACTTTGGGCAAAGGAGATTCTTTTAATCTTTTTCTGCTAGAATCTAAAGTGTAACCATCTGAGTCCATTCCATAGAACCAGACATCTATATTTTGAGGGTTATCTGAACCGTTTTTCCATTTGCGTTTTGTAAATAATAGGATAGAAGTCTTGACTCCTGTATAAGGCTGAAAAACACCACTTGGCATAGAGATTACACCATCCAAATTACAGTCGGTCATTAAAATTTCTCGTACTGCTTGATGTGCTTTTCCAGAGTTGAACAAAACTCCTTCCGGAACAATAACGGCAGCTCGGCCTCCTTCCTCTAACATATAAACCATCCTCTCCAAGAATAGTAGCTCGGACTGAACAGTTTGCTTTTTGCGTTTAGTCTCTTCCCTGTCATCATATACAGGAGGATAAATACGATCTAAATTTTCGCTTACTCTTGGACTATCAATTTTTCCTGTAAACGGAGGGTTTGCCATTATGTACTTAAACTGTCCTTGTAAAGCTGGATTTGCAAGAGATCTTTTATCTTTCAGATCTAAAGTCACGGATAGACGTTCGGCTTCCCATTTTTCGTAAGCAGTAGATAGAGAGTCTAAGTAAACAATATGAGGTTTTGAGATGCCGTGCATCATTAAATTCATGACTCCAATCCGAACCATAGTTCGATCTATATCAAAACCGTAGAAAGTCTCTTCCTCTAATTTCTTTCTTTGGTTTTTGGTTAGTTTACCTCCGTCAGTTCCTTTCATCAAACCATCATCATCTGGTTTAACAGATTTAGAATACTTAGTGATTAGGTACTGATAAGCTCCAACCAAAAATCCTCCCGAACCAGATGCTAAATCCAAAATTTTACCATCCAAATCTGGATCAAGCAATGCAGCCATCATATGAATAATATGTCGGGGAGTTCGGAATTGCCCATTTTTGCCCGCCTCGGAAGTGTGTTTTAAAAGGTGCTCATAAACATCTCCTTGAATATCGTGAAAGTGCTGATTCTTGTCTTTTATTTCGCTTTCAATATCCTCGTATATAGAATCAATAAATTCAATGGCATTTCTAAGTAAGTTGGGATTGTCTAAGTCAAATGAAGCATTAGACATAGCCTGAGCAAATGGTTCATCTTCTTTACTTAAATCGGTTTTGATGAATTGAAAAACTTCCTTTACATTATCAACTAATTCTTTATCATTTTTTAGACTACTATAAATGCTCCATTTATACTTTTTAATTATATCTGGTTTAAATGTTTCAAGTCTCTTCATGAAAAGCAAATAGGAAATTTGCTCTATAGCAGATATTGGGTTGGTGAATCCAGACGACCAAAGACGATCCCATAAATTTTGAACTTTATTCTGTATTTCTTTTGATAGCATATTATATTTTCACTCCTGCTTAATTTAATTACTTACTTTGGTATTTTATTTACTACCTCCTGCTAAAACTTTATCAAAAATATTACCTGGCATGGTTGGAGATCCTTCATCTTTTAATAATCCTGTATCTGCCCTACTGAAAAGCGACTGCATAATTAAATGTCTTTCGGTCGGATCAATTGCTTGCTCTTTCTGCATCGCTAAAAATACGAAAGTAAGTTGCTCCCGTTCTTCCGCATCCCTGACGAGATGAAAAGTACTGAAAGTAAGCTTTGAAAAGGTTTTTATCAAAAATGCCAGAAACGAGACAAAGGTGATGAAGATCACTGACCATTTAATCGCTGTGGCAGTATCGCTGAAAATATCTTCAAGAACTCCATTCGATAGAAAATTAAGTAATAGAGTAAATAACCCTATACCAATTAACGTGATTATTACGAGGCTTGTAAGCCAACGATTACCTTCTTTTCGAAGCTTAGCGGCCCTATCATTCCAGTACTTGGCCGGGGCTTCGAGTTTCAACTTTTCCCTGTAAAGCGTCTCTAGGTCTAATACCTTTTTTTTCGAAGCGGTATCAAACTCGAAGAAATTGGCAGAAGTACTTTCAAACCATTCTTCATACAATCTGGATTTCTCCTCTTTGTACGTAAGAACTTCATCTGCTGTAGCTTTTACGTTGGATTCAAACCCATTCGATAGCTCAATAAATTGCTGTTCTGCTTCTGAAATGTATTTATCGATCTGATTTCGTAGTTTAGTAAGAGAAGATTTTTCCTTAATTCTTCTTTTTTCAATTTCTGTTTCACCTTTCTGAAAATACTCATAGGCTAAAATTACTCCGTTGAGATATCTCCTTTCTCTCAGTCTATTGGTATCAATCTGGTCTATGGAATACCCTAGTGCTCCTTGATAGTAATTTGGCTTGTTTTGGTAGATTTCAATCAAAAATTTTGTAATAGGTGCGTCGTATTCAAAAATCAATGTAGATCTACTTGCCAACACAAAATTCCCCACTTCTCTCCCCCAAACAGAAGAAAAACCATTTTTTTCAACGTTGTAATAATTTTGAATAAATGCAATTACCTTTCGCTTTAGATCTAGGAAATAACTTTTTGAGGTATTCAACTCCTCTGGAAGATCTCCATCTAAACTTTGAAATCCTGCAATTTGATTCAACAAGTACTCATAAAATGCCGATATGCCAGTAAACTTCCTATTCATACTTACCCTAGGAAGGTTAATCTGAACTACTTGACTAGCAAATAATTCACTACTAGGAGCATCCTTTATTTTCTGTCTAAGCTCTTTTAACTCCATGATTCAATTTCTAAAAAATCTTCTTCAATTTCCCATTAGTAAATATCTCATACCCAAATGGTCGATTTTCTTCTACAGCAAGCTTAGCTATTTCCGGCCAAGATCGGGCCAGCATTTCCACCATTTGCCAAACGTTAAGACCTGATTTCTTGGTCTGGGCCTTCAGAAAGAAAATTCCCAGCTTATATTCTCTCAGTAGTGAAATTTCATGTTTGCGGCGATTGAGATGGAGGTCTCTGGTAATTACACAGGATTTTAACTTCCCCATCTCAGGAATCCAGTCTTTATCTTTGCTACCATATCCGAAATAATCCGGTAGATGTTGGACTTCTAATGGGATCCCCGTTTTCAAAGATTCTGGACCTTGGATCATCTGAAATCCAGGAGCTAAATGAGGAGGGATATTTTCATCCGTGAAGATTATCATGCTGCATTCTTACAAAATGCTATGGCATCCTCCGCTTCTTTCTCCGTAATTTTATAAATATGAGCAATGTAGGCAATAGGATCGCCTGCCTGAAAATGCTCAAAAATAGTCTCTGGATAGATATTCTTTCCATCAATAATAGGATGGCCGAACTTCCTACTTGGGTCTATAACGATGGCATGTTCCTTTCCCATAGGCCATAGCTTGGATACTACGTCTTCCTCACCAAAGTCAAGCTTCTTGAAGAAAACGGAAATAATCTCTAAGTTGAATTGATCTGAGCCATTTAGAGAAATTACATCCTCCCCATTATTCCAGTAGATTAGTTTGCCGTCAGTTTTGATTTCCTGGAGTACCTGCTTCTGTGCAAAGGGGAAATGGGTGTCATAAAACTCACCTAGCTTCTTGTGAGCTTTGAGCACTTCAGCTGTCTTCACTCCTTTATCGGCCAATTGGATCATGACATAAAGTTCCACAACAGTATGGAAACTGACGGCTCTAGATCCATCTATCAGCCAAGAATACTGGGACTGAAACTCCTCTCCCAGTTGCCCATCCCAGTACTTGGTCACATATCTATGCACTTTAGCATAAGGCAGATGCAGGATGGTAGCCGCATCGCGCAGGGTGTATATCCCCTGTCCTATCTGTGGTTTATTTTCGAAAGCGATCATAGTCTAGTCTCTAAAGATACGATTTTGGGGATTGGGTAGGTTGCCTTTTGTAAAAAATGGGACTGGGACTGTCAGATTTTTAGACTTAAAAACAGAACAACCACACAATTACCATTCCTTCTCCAAAACTTGGTTTTCCACATTAAATCGTTGGTAGTAAAGTTCAATGCCCAGTTCTTGCCTTAAGTGAGCTAAATAGGATTTTTGCATTTCGCTGGGAGGCCCCGGAGCAATAATCACTAATTTATTGGCATTTCTATTTTCATGGTAATAGCAATATTCCAAAACTTGACCTAATGCTTCCCTAATGCAGCCAAGTGGGTTAATACTGGTTTTTATCTCATAAAAGGTATCTCCATCCGACCCATCCTTTACAACCAAATCAATTTCTTTTCCAAATCCAGACGGTACTTCAGTTCCTACTTTTACATCCGTTTCCTTAAACTTGGTCTTAAATAGTTGATAGACCGTTTCTTTAATTTCTTCGTGAAGCAAATTCTTCGTGTATTCTCTCCCACTCGGAATAACGTTTAGTGACCCTTTCTTGGTTGGATTATGACCTTCCTTAAATTCATATTTGCCTACTTTTTCCGGTTTGATTGAAGTATGGTTTGCCTTATTGAGTAATACATAATGCTTATTCTTCCCTATTTCTGTCACAGGATCCAAAATCCGCATGGGAGGATCAAACAACTTGAATGAATCTTCTTTTACTTTAAACCTGACATTGAAAATATATTCTTCTGGAATCGGATCAAAGTTAAACCCATCAACTCCTATTTCCTTCAGCTGGGCAAGCATCTCCTCATACCAGCCTTTATCTTTGTAGATATCAATTGCCCTTTGGATTTGCTCTGTATTTAGAACTTCCAGTTGTGGTATATGAGCAACCCAATAGTATTCCATGGTCCGATTTTGCGAATCATTTTTTAAAGAGTAAAGCTCAACATCGTAAGACTTGCCTTGATGTTTTCCTTTATTAAATGCTTGGATGAAGCCATAGTGATATCCGTCAATTTGTTTATCGGTATCAAATAGCCACTCTTCATACCCATATCCCTTCTCTTTCTCAAAAGCATTTGCAACACTTGTACTCTTTCCAGATGGGCCAGAAGGCTTTTTCCAGTTATTCGTATTCCAGCATAAGCGGGCTATCTTTGGTTCAATCCCTACTCCATTTGGCCAGATTAGGTTTACACAGGCTTTGTACCAATCCTCATGCCCCTCCATAAAAGCCAATGTATCCAGTAGAAGTCTGTCCCAATCATAATTGTCAGCTTCTGCTCCGGAAATAGTAATCCATGGATACTTTCCAAGTTGATCAATTAAAAACTTATCGAACAAGCCAACTTGATGTTTGGCTAGTTTATCTCTCCTACAATCCAATTTATAGTCGATAGTTGCAGTGATTTTTCCATCTTCATCCTTACCAGTACCAACACCTACGGTAAAGAACACTTTAGTATCTTCATAACCCCTTAAAAAAACTCTAGCCCAGGAGTACCTTCTTATTTTACCAGACATTTGCCAGTAAAAAGAAGTTTCAATAGAATTTCCGTGGTCAGAACATAGTTTTGCCCAATGAGCAGTTTTAGCAAATACTCCCTTCTCCCTTAAATTATGGCGGATTATTTTAGCCGACGGCTCGTCTTTTTCAAATTTGGTGCCTACTAAGGAAGCAAAGTAGTCCAGATCTCCAGTTGTAAAAAAATCCATTTTGTAGTTTTTGTTGGTTACACTTAAATTCCCTTGATTAGAAATCCATTTCTAATTCTCTGCACTTGAATCAATTTCTATAAATCCACCCCATACCCATCCTAGCTTTTCTCCGTATTTGACCTGTATCCAATTGGCTGTTTTGGTGCCAATGGTCTCTTCAGGGCCATCTTGAGTGATAATTTCAACAGTAGCGTCTTTGGGAATTGATGCCAATACTTCCCCATTGCTAGAAGCTAAGGCGCGTAGATTTAATCCATGCTCAGCTTTTACCAAGCCTATGGCTGGCTGAGCGTCAACAGTTGCTTCAATTGTCGGTTCACTTTCCGCGAAATACCATGAGTAATGAAATGAAGTGACTACAACTGCCAGTAATAGTGCAATTATCCCTTTAATAATAAATGTCCGACGCTCACTAGAAGTAGGCTTCGCTGCCACAGCAGAATACTCCTTGACCCTTGTGTAGCCGTCATGACGCTGACCTGTTTTAAATCGCCTATCCCTTACATAAACAGGTTGCTGAGAAAAACGATAGAACTTAGTGTATTTCTTAAAGAAGTTTCGATAAGAAACGTATAGCCAATAAACTGGCCCAACTATGGGCAATATTATACTACCGATGGCAATAAAAACGTATAAGACTGCACTTGACTCTAAGAGCTCGGGCTGAAATCTTGCTTCCACCAAATCTTGGCGGCTATTGATTGCATATTCGGATGACGGGGAATTTATTGACGCCTGATTTATAGAACCTACTATTCTAATTGGAGTAGCATGACGGTTTTGGTAAACACTATTACTGATTACTTTACCCCCATCTCTGCCAACTTGATTCACTGCTGATCTCACAAAGCCTTTGGCCAAACTTCCTATAAAGCTCATATTTCATTTAATTAAAATATACTCTCTTCCCAAACTCTTCCCAAATCATATAATTCAAATAACCAATTAGTCTTGCCAGGCATCCACCACACCATTTTCCACATATACATATTGGTTAGAAGAATAGACATACTGTTTTCTATGACTATATCGTGTTACTGTACTGTTTATATCCTTAGGATTACCCCAGCTATCAATTAGCATTTCTTCCGTCATTCCTATCCATATGGTTCGTTTGGCGATTTTTTCACCGACTTCAGTTCCATATTTTTTAATATATTTTTCCCGTCTTAAACGCTGGTCGCTTTCAACCGCAGCTCTATTTTTGGCCTTGATATTTGCCAGCATGGCGTCAGCAATACTGTCATTTATCCTTATTTGCTCTTCTTCGTCAATTTCAAATTTTGCCATGTATTCAGCCATTTCTTGAGACATTATTGACTTTTTTACTTTTGCGATTGAATCCATCTCAAGCCTTTTGATTCTCTTTGTCTCATCCAATAAGCTTTTGGTCGTCGATACTCCTGCAGAAGAAGTAAAAGTAGGTTGAAGGAAATACTCTGAAACAAACCCAATCTGTCCTTGGAACTCAGTTTTCATTCTGTGGGAACTACTTCCAGAAGGAAAAACTATACCTAACAGAGACAGTGTATCACCCTTAGTCAATTTCAGTAATTCCGCAGAATTTGGAGCCTCAGCAACGGTAAGCTTGGCACCTGATGTTTTCACAACAATTTGCCCTATTGGAGCCTGAGAAAAGGCATATGTAGAATATGAAAACAGTACTAGAGTTAGGAAAATCTTCATTTCAATAGTTTTGTAATCTTTAATGTAACTATCATTACCCATCATGCTGCCAGCAATAGCTACTCCCGGCAGCAGATTTCCTTGAGCATCTGGATCCGGCTTTGGTGGTGGCACTGCATTGAGTGGAAGTTGCCTGAGCTGGTTTGGTTTCTTTGCTTGGTTCTATGGTTTTTGGTTCTGATGCTAGCGGAATTGGTTTGGCTTCGCCCGTTTCTATACTGGAAGGCTTGCATACCAAGCAGGCAGTCAAGCCTTTCTTTTTGGCAGCTGCCAGATCCGAAGCCCAGCCTGTTTTGGCGTAGCGGCAGGATTCCTTATGGAACCTCGCTCCTGTCTTGGTGATGAAGACTGTCTGTGCCTGCAGTTGGACAGCAAACAGGAATATAATCGTAAAAAGCAAGCCATGGAAGAGCTTATACATCCGGGTTAGCGTAAGTGAAGAGTGAGTTTCCGGATTTATGCCCGGGCGGGTGCTATAAAAGTTGGTTGTGCTTTCTGGGGATAAAGAACAGTGACAAGAAAGGGAATAAAAAGTTACCAGAACATACCCTGTACTGGGTATTTTTCATAAAAAGGAGAGAAAATGTGAAATAAATGCAGTGTTTTTCAGTTGATCAGCAGAATTATCTACCTCTCACTGCACCCATTTACAGCTAGAAGTAGAAAGCGGGGTATAGGATCCTGTTTTTGATCTGCGATGAGGGAGATGGGTTTGGGGCCTTTTCCTACCCGTCATTTTCTTTATCTGACTCATGGGCTTGGGTTTTCCAGCTAGGTAATTGATAGTTAGCGGTGATCGAAAATGTCTGCTAAAAAACCAAGACCCTAGATCAGAGGGGTCAGCATACTCCGGAATATCCAACAGGATTAGGGAATGTATTTTTTGATTAGATATTCCCGAAGTTCTTTCGTCTTTGTATGATAATTCAAGATTAACAAATTATCAATATCAGTAAAGTTCCTAGGCAACTCCCTTATTGTTTCGTTATAAATTTTGCGTATATAATCGTCAAAATCTTGAGATTCCAGATGACTCAAGGATGACTTTGTTGATGAACTTAACTTAGATAAGTTAATATCAATGGAAGTAAATATAGAAATAAAAAGAGATATAGTTTGTGTATGAATTTCTTCAGCTTGATCGTCTCTCAAAAAGTCAATTGGCACTGCAATACTAGAAAACATAGTTCGAAACTGGTTCTTTTTGTTCATATATTCGTTCTTAATTAGAGTGAATTTCACAAATGATTCTCTCAGTAAAGGAGGTAGATCAGTAGCTTCTTTTCCATATAATTTAGCTACAACTGTATTAAAGGAAGAATTGACCGCAATGACATCGTGTCCGAGTAACTCAATTTCAAAATAGGTTTGAATAATCTTTTCTACCCACAATGCATTTCGTTCTATCCTCACCTTTTTTTTATGTTGATCTAAATACTTCAAACCAGCAAAAACCGCAATAAAAGCTATGATTACTTGAACCCATACCGCAGAAAGCTGCAAGTAAGCAATTATCATTTCCCACTTTTCCATTTATAGAATAACGACTTTTTGTTAATTTTTAAGATTCAAGACAACTTCCTGTATTCCTCCAGTTTTTTAAAACAAAAATGCATCTATCATTATTTCAGAAGTTATTCAAGCTGCTCTCAGTGCAATTACTAAAAGGTTACTGCAAGAAAGGAGATTATCGATAATAAAAAAATACCGTGTATAGGGTATTATTCCATAATTTTTACTACCTATCTTGTGTAATGCAGATTTTTCTAAGGCTTTTTGCGATTTTTCTGATTCCCCTTGCCCTATCTTCGCTGGTATCCTGTTCGGAATCTCCTAAGCCCGATGAACCCAAAGACCCGCTGATCACGGAAAGAGACAGTTTATTGACGGTGTATGGTGCCCAGATAGATGCTAAGGAGCTGGAATATCTTAGGCTCTATGAGCATGGCATATCCCAAAACACCTATCTCTATGGCAAAACCCGGGGACAGTTCTGGATGGGACTCTTTGCATCTCCTAATCAAAAAACTGCCGAATACCTGCTGGATCTGGATCCTGAATCAGTAATTCCGTCTGCTTATTATACCCCTGCAAGCCACAGCTACCAAGCTTCAGGTTTTGAGCTGATCCAAATACATGGTCAGGAGAAATCAAATCAGGCAGCGGATGCACCGGTCTCTAAGAGCATTTTAAGAATTCTATTGAATACCTATGAGTTAAAAAGCCATACCTCCTACCTTCCCAAGAATGAGGGGATGCTCATGGAATTTGCCAGAAGATGGAAAGGCGGATTTCTACTGGAGCACACCGGAATAGTCAGTGCCTATGGGAAAAACACCACCCAGTACCTCAGTACGGATCTTAAAGAAAGCATTGTATGGGATTGCAGAGCTCCGAGCTCTCCACGCAGCAATATTTTGTATTTCCATGAGGATTTTTATTTGCAAGTGGGGCAGAATAGCGTGGGCGGGTTTGACTATTCTGCCTGCACATCCTGGACGATCAATACATTGGATTTCTTCAATCTCAGCAGCTGTGAAGGCTGTACCACTTCACTCAAGCTGCTCAACCAAATCGGTGAAAATATCACAGTGGAAGTAAGGGTAAATGAGGAGACAAGGCACGCACTCATAGTATATCGCTCAGGGAAGTTGATCTCGAATGAGGTGGTGGAGTGATTCAAGCGAAAATGAAATAAATTTAAATACTATGAAAATTAAAATCTTGGGTTTTGCGCTGATTCTTATGCTCTTCAGCTGTGGTGGGGGAAACGATGAGGATTATTCCCCAAATAACCGATGCTACCACAATGGCAAATCATTGCACTTAGGCCCGCAAGGCGGATGCTACTATATCAACAGTAATGGCAATAAGACCTATGTGGACAGAAGCGAGTGTAGGTGTTGATAAAAAACGACAGAGTTTACCGAAACTTGTATATAATCAAGTAGAGGCAGGTAAGAATCAAATGATCTTTGTTTGTAAAACAAATTCACTATTGCTCTTATTAAGATTTAGAGTATCATTTCTTCATATTATTCAACTTACAGAATCATTATGGTCAAATTTAATGCACCAGAACTTCGGAAGGATTTCATTATCGTTGTTAATCGAAGTGAATCAGAATTTGCTGCTGCTGCCATTTCCTATTTTTTTGAGCCCGGAAGGTATTTGCCAATCTTTGCGTTTCCTGATGTAGATATACCGGCAAATACTCCTGTTTCTGAACCTGACATATATTTAATCCAGCGACATCGTGCAGAACATTTTGCGATATTACTCAATAATGCCATTATTCATAATGGTGGTTGTGATAATTTGGTGCTGCTTGGTCTTACGGAAAACCAACTCAGTTATCTTGATTACCTAATGCATTACAATGTGATGCATATCGAGTCTGCGGATCAACTAGATGGTTACCTCGGAGGCTTCGCTTATGATAAGAAGGCTCCACTGGTATATTCAGCAGAACAATGTTATGAGGGACTAACCTTAGCCCTACAGCGCAATTGTTTATTACAAATAGGTCCTCAAAATGAAACGTTGGATGAGCAGCAAAAAGGATTTGATGGGATAGTAGTAATTGAGCGCAGTTCTACAGCTGAAACAACAATTGCTGTAAATTATGCCGTAAGCATCGGGGCAAAGGTGGTGATTGTTGAGGAATTAGCTGAAAATGAAAAGGAGCTGGTGTTGCAGTTGCTAGAGGTTTGGGATGGTGGTGATCAAAGCGCGCTAAATAACTTGCGAGATAAAATTAATTCAAGAATTGGCGAGATTAATTTCGATCAATTTAAATATGCCACCTTTTTTACGGAAGGCCTGCCTTATTCTTTAAGTGTCC
This sequence comes from Algoriphagus sp. 4150, assembly GCF_031457395.1. Taxonomy (NCBI): domain Bacteria; kingdom Pseudomonadati; phylum Bacteroidota; class Cytophagia; order Cytophagales; family Cyclobacteriaceae; genus Algoriphagus; species Algoriphagus sp. 4150. The sequence goes on along the minus strand of NZ_JAVDWS010000018.1, from coordinate 39,396 downwards.
ATACTATCCCGGTGTGCTATGTGAACTTGGAATACCAGCCAGATTTTTTTATCCATAATGCTTTTAAATATGAACTTAATAAAAGATCTGGTTCAGCTGTAGTTTTTTCACCGGTATTCTTTCGCGATGAAGAAACCGAAAAACTCATAAACCTGCTAGAGTTTAAAAACTACTACATACGAAAGCTGACAGGCAAAGCAGCTACAAATTATAATCTCAAAAATTCAGTTGAATGCTACCCTTTTGACTTGCTACATATATGTAGCCACGGCGGAAATGTGAGCGGTACTCGATGCGAAGTCCGCTTTCGAGGCGCAGACGATAAGAATCATTCAGTAGAGTTTGACTTTGTGTTAAGTATCGCTTTAACGCCTTATGTGGACATGCATTCCGTTGAGAGTCTTTATTATTTCAAAAAACTTGACGGGTTGACCTGGCGCAGCCAAGAACTAGATGACAAGGGATATCCTCATGAATTGTACTCAGGCATAGTAGATGCAATCAGATTAGCATATGAACGAAAAAAAGTTGTCAATAAATACAGAGTTCATAAGGTGCCAAATGCAAACGCTATAAAATGTACCGATTTTAATTATTTGGCTAATTTCGATCAAATGGCCAGTGATAACCATCCACCACTGATTTTTAACAATACTTGTTGGTCGTGGATGAACGTTTCAACAAGTTTTCTTTCAGGTGGGGCACGAGGATATATCGGTACTCTCACCTCTGTGCCAAATGATAAAGCTTTACGCTTAGCTGAAACTTTTTATGATCAAGTTTTCTATTCCAACATTATAGACGCTTTTCATGCCGCCAGTAAGGAGGCTATAGAGGATGGTACGTTGCCATTATATATTTACTGGGGACTACATTTCTCAACCTTTAACAATTCGGATACATTACGAACCAATCGCAAGTTTATTTTTAATGACCTGATTAAAAGATTGGAGATGTGGCGTAATAAAAGAGGCGAAGGCCAAGGTGATAGAGGAATGCTAGATGGGAGAGTTAACGACACCTTTTGGCTTATAAATAATGTTTTTAGGGGAGCAATAGAAGGGCATACTCCAACGGGAACTCGGCAGCAAGGCAATTAGTATTTTGCCTTGCACTTAATGAATTAGAATTTTGTTTTGATGTAACCGGTCAACTTCATCATAGTGTCATTCTCTTTTTCTCAAACCTATATTTTCGGGTTTCTTCCTCTTTGAAATTGGACTTCCTTTTGCCGATCTATCCCCCTCTCAGCGTAGTCACAATGTTCGTGATGACTGGATGGAATTTGTAATTCCAGCCAGATATCCATACCAATTTGTAATTGGTTTATCTACCACATCCCAACCCTCTCCTAAAGAGAGAGGGCGATCGTGAGCTGTATAATTCAAGCTAGTGCTTCCACTAGATTGAAAGGTTCTCCGGATTTAAGCCCGGAAGGATGATAAAAGTTGGCTGCGCTTTCTGATGGTAAAGAGCAGTGGCAAGAAAGTGAATAAAAAGATAGGAAAACATACCCTGTACAGGGTATGTTTCATGAAAATGAAAGAAAAAGTGAAATAAATGCTGTGTTTTTTGGTCGGTCAGCAGAATTTTCTGTATCTCACTGCACCCTTTTTCAGCTAGAAGTAGAAAGTGGGTCATCCGGTCCAGTACCAGATCTGAAATGCGGGTGATTGTTTTGACTCTTTTCCCTAGCAGTGAAGTAGCATCGTTTGTTTTATCTGACTCCTAGACTTAGGTTTCCCGGCCATGGGATCATAGTTAGCCGAAATAGAAAATGTCTGCCTAAAAACCAAAACTTCCGATTAGAGGGATCCATATGCTCTGGAATATCCATAAGGGAATAAGATTTAGATCACACCACCTTAGCTCCTTCGGCCAACCCCAGTCATCATTAAAACAAAAGAACTAAGTCAGACTTTGTCACATTGAATTAATATGGTTTAAAAATGAACATCAAGGCTTAATTTTTCACACAAAAAAGCGGATTCAACTTAAACTGATCCCAATCATTCCGCAAATTTTTCTCAAGTTTCAAAATATCGGAATTCTTGCGCTCAACATCAATCTTGTTTAAATACTGAATCAGATTATAACAGGTTGTAAATTGCCCGCAGGCAATTAAGTTATCCAACCTATTTATAGAAACATCCTCCGCACTCCACCACAATGTGGTTTTCATCGCAGACGAAATATCGGAAACATCATTTATTGTTTTTGGAACAGATAAATGATATTTCTCCTCTCCCAAGTCAAAATCCATGTTCTTACGATTAGAAGAAAGCTGGTAAACAGTTGAAGTTATCAGTTTATTCTTAAGGTTTTCGTCTTTGTAAACAAACTGTAAATTCACTCTTCTCAGTTGTCTTAAAAAGATCTCATTTAAAATCAGTGAAAAGGAACTTACTCTATCCATTGTGGATTTTTGCAAATCACCCAATGGAAATTGACTCAAGGATTTCGGTAAAGTCCATAGACTTTTTGGAAACGCTTTATGATTTTTTTCTTTAAAATTCCTGAAACACTTTCGTAGTTTTACCGAAAAATACAGATAAACACCTGAAAGAACACTTAAAGACAATAGTACACCAAATGAGATTAAGGATAAATAAAACAAATGTTCAAAAGTTCTTACTCCAAATTCAAATTGACTGGAGCAATGCTTATAAAAAAGATAAATAACAGGGATATAACCCAAGTTAACCAAAAAAGCAAATGGAATAATTTTGAAAAAATCCGGACTAGAAGAGATAAACTTAAAAACAGAATTGGTTTTTTTGATCTCTGAAGGCACCCATTTTTCCATAATAGCACTTCCAACATCATTTATAATCAAAAGATCGATGGTTTTTTTTTTTGAGGTTGGTTTAATGGCATTAATAACACTGCCTATCCCTTGATTATCGACTATTCCTCCATCCATAAGTCCAATGCCTATCTCAGGATTTATTTTGGATAAATAATCCTGAAAAGCTTCAAATTTATGATCATCAAAAAAATCGTGGGGAAATACTTTAGGCTCAAACCCTAATGGAAAACAGGATGAAGCTGCAATTGCATCAGCTAGTTTAATTTTTTTCTGGAGTCTCTTGTTTATTTTATAATAATAGTTTCCGAAAACACCAAAATTCTGGAATCTGAAAGCAATTCCCCGTGAAAGCTCAGTAGCGTTTAAACAAAGATATTTTAGGCTTGAATTAGCCAGTTTTTCTTTTTTCAAAATATCAAACGAATCAGACACCAGTTCTTTCTCATAAACCTTTGAGAAAGCATTAATCAATGTTCTTGACCTATCCGTATTACCCCATTCTTTCTCACTGGCAAAAATTTCGAGTGCCTTATCAGCTAGTTTATCCTCCTTAAGGAATTTGTAAATCCTATTATAATATTCAGAAAAATCCTCACTCTTGGAGGCAGAGGCAGCATAGGTGCCTGCTGTTATCGAACCACCACTTACAGAACTGATAATAATTACTTTACTCAACAAATTTTCCCCTCTATACTGAATTTCATCCAAATAAGAGAGTACTCCTAAAGTGAACGATGCTGCCCTGTAGCCACCGCCACTGAAACACAGCCCGATGGATTCAATTACAAACCCATTTTCATTTGATTCATGTCCATCCATAACGCTAGAGCTCTATAAAGTTTTACAAAAAAATTATTGAATTAATTTTATTTCAATTACACTATCCCTGAATTCAACATCTGCTTTTATCCAGCCTTTCAACGTATTGGCCTTCTGAATTAATAATTTAAAATCCAATCTGGATTTTTGACCATTCATGACAGTAATGGATTCTCCATTAAATTCAATGTAAACACTTCTCAAAATTTCATCCGGCGAGAAACCTTTCTGCTGATATAATTTCATCGGATCAATTGTGTCAACAATCCCCAACAAAAACAAAAGCGGAAAATCATTAAACTTTACGGGTTTAAAATCATCAATCAACCTGTTCAGTTCATAACTTCTGTAAAGATCAAAATTCTCCTCACCCGGTAACCACATATTATGGGTTGCAATTGCACTGGCAACCTGGGCATACTGTTCCTCCAATTCCTGATTCCAAAAATGGTCTGTATCCCTTTGATTAAACTTATTTTCCCTGATCTTTTTCAGCCTATCGTAAAAGAAGAGTCCTGCAAAAATACCATGATCAATCACAGTATGCTCCTTCAGTCTAAAGTCAAAATAAGGCTCGATCAAAGAGAACAAGGTTTCATTAACATTCCGGGGATTAGTATCCAATAAACAGTTTTGAATATTGTATTTGCGTTTTAAATCCGCTATATTCTTAATCCCATAAATGGATTTCCTGTCATTCTCGATTGTAAATCCAAAGTCATGAAAAAGACAGGCTAAAAACCACAAAAACGGAAATCTCCGATATTCGGAGGCGTTTTCTTCCTCGAAAAACGGGCTTCTTAAATTTGTTCTTTCGTAGAGTAAAATTCCAAGAAAAAAAATTGAATTAGTATGCTTTGTCCGATTATTATCCAATTTTCCATTGGGTAAAAAATCCATTATCTCCAAAACCTGACTTTTGCCCGAACGACTGAAAAACTGCCTAAGAAATTCAAAATGATCGATTTTTCCTGTGAACGGGTTTTGCAAGTTCTTACCGCCAATTTCAGAGTAATAATCCCATTCCTCCTGTCTAATTCGATTAATATGTTCCTTTAATGATAACATATCTCATTTATCCAAAACGTGAAGTCCAATATTATTTCTAGACAATTTATTTCTGTCAACTCGAAAGTAGATTCTTATTGATACAGGAACCTTCATAAAAAAATATTTTAAACCATTTGATTCATTTTATTAATCGATTAAACGAAAAACCTCCCTCAACCAAAATTTACAAGTAAGTAACTAAATAAATTGTTTTTAATCAAAAATTCTTCAATGCGGCTATCGGATTCATTCGGGTATTCGAAAGGAAGAGGAATTTCTATAATATTATCCTCATTGCCGGAACCAATATTCTTACAGTCCAATTCTTACCATCTCCCTCAATATCTGAAAAATGAATTGCCAATTGGTCTGCTGATTTAAAGTTTCCAAACATCATTTATTGTTAATTAATGCGTACCCAGCCCTCTTGAAGTAGTCAAATTATAATTGGTTTTGAATAAATTTTGGATTTCCTGCTCCAATACAGTTGTCAAAAATTGCCCAGCTCAACATCAGCCCAATGCGGAGGGCTGATTCATTACGACTTGTCATATCCTCACCCCCTAGGTTTAATATCTGGCCTATACCTTTGAAGTTTAATTTGGCGCTGGGTGGAATTTGCAGTTCCCCATAATATTCTTGACAATTTGTAATTGGCTTTCCTACCTCCTCCCATCCTCCTCCTTGAAGAGGAGGCGATTGCGAGATGGTATTTTTTAAGCTAGTGCTTCCACTAGATTGAAAGGTTCTCCGGATTTAAGCCCGGATGGGTGTTCTGCCTCATTCCCTCCTTCTCCTTTAGGAGAAGGCGATCGTGAGCTGTATTATTCAAGCAAGTGCTTCCACTAAATTGAAAGGTTCTCCGGATTTATGCCCGGGCGGATGCTAAAAGTTGGCGTAGTCTACCTCACCCCCTGCCCTCTCCTGAAGAGAGAGGGTGATCAGCTGTGGTAACTGATAGTTTTCAATATTTAAAAGACATCTGCAATAAAAGGAATAAAATGATACCAGGACATACCCTATACAGGGTATTTTTTGGGAAAATGGGAGGAAAAGTGAAATAAATGCAGTGTTTTTCAGGCTATCGACAGAATTATCCGCATCCCACTGTACACATTTTCAGACAAAAACAGAAAGTGAACCATATGCTCGGAGAAAGACACCGCTGTACTGCTTACTTGTTACTTGCTTAGCTTCGGGGTAACTACTTCCGTGCTTAAAGGATGCGAGCATTCATCGGCACAGGCATTTCACCCGTTGGAACGATCATCATTTTGATCTTTATTCACCATTCAAGGCACACACAGTGGTTTCGTGCTTGGCTTTACAAGCCGCACAAATACCTGGTTGTTATGCTCCATTTTTATTTTCATTGTCAGTCTATTAGCTTCCATTCATTGTCTCGCTTTTCGTTGTGTTTAAGAGGTCTAACATTCTTTATCATTTCCTTTTCACAAGCCCCATATTTTTCAAAATTCTTTTGTCCTTGTCTTAGAGATACTCTATTTGCTCCACCTTCATAATCTGGGTCTTTGAGTTGTATTGGGTCATCTTCCCAAAAGCAAACTTGGCAAATGCCATAAGTCCCATTTGGTTGTTCACTAAAAGTCTTGTGACCACAACAAGGGCAGGCAAAATTTTCTGTCACCATATTTTCCACCAAGGTTTTTTATTGTCATATCTGTGGTAACTTCCACCTGTTAAAGTTCTTGTTTCAAGGTCGTAAGTAAAGTCAACCCATTCGGCAGCGTCATACATTGGGTCATAGGAAAGTCCTGTTATAATATTGTTATCAACCTTAATTTCTTTGAATCCGTCCCACGAAATTCTTTCTGTATGCCAATGTTTACTGTCACCTTCAATAATTGTCAAGTCGGTTTGGTCTTGCAATACAAGTCTGTCTTTACTGGCTTTGAAAATTTTTGAATAGCCAACTCCAAAAACTTCAATTGGCTTTGTGTCGTACGGGTTCATTAAGTAACAAGTTCCACAAGCTACTACTAACAGGTTTTTCGAGTTTTCAAATTCAATTATTTCTTTTAAGTCTGTCCATCCGGGTTGGAAATTAGCTACCCAATCAGTCCCATCTGTCTTGTAAAAGCGAACAGCAACTCCTTCAGAATAGAATGGTTCTTCATTGTCTGTTACAGGAACATACATTGGTCCATAAGTCGGCAGAGCGTTTAATAAATTCACATCGTTTTCCTGCTGTCACTTTGTTCTTTGGGTCGTCTTAAATGGTGCATAACGCTTAATGTATGAATCTGCAGCTTTGGATTGTGCGGTCGCCTTGCGCTGCTATGATTTCATACATAGTGTTACCATTTCGTTTTTATTTATTGGAATAGATACAAAGCATCACCTACTCCGGGAATTATCGAGTGATTTTTTAAATCTGATACTACTTCATTAATTTTATCTTTTTCCTCCTCAATATCAAATGGTTGTCCATTTTCATTCAAAATTCTCCCTCCCAGCCGTGATTGAGTATATTCTGTTGCTTTGTTCATAACTTCCAACACCTGAATTGGAGAGATAGAGCGTGGAATGCTAAAGCCAAATACCAAATCATTAGTTTTAACTTTACCAGCAGCAATTTCTTCTGGAAAAAAATAGCCGGGGCTGGTGCTTGTCCATACACTCATTAATTGATCATCTCCATATTCAAAATCATTATTCCAATGAAAAAGATCCATGTCTCCCCATTTTAATCCTAACGACATCATAACATCCCAAATCTCCTTTCCTTCAAATTCACTTTCCGCTTTTAGTATAATTACAGAGTAGTGATTATTGTTGGATATAAAATCGGAAAGTTCCTTAGACTTTCTTGTGGCTTGTTCAATTGTGAAGTTTTCGGAAACCGTATCGGATTTAAGCTTTATAGCTATCTGAGAAACTGACTCCTTGTATTTTTTTAAAGTTCTATCCTCATAAACACTTGGTGGATCTTCCAAAGGATCATAGAGTTTCCACGCTAGCGCCACCCTTGAAAATTCGTTTGATCTATTTTCACTTGAACTAAGATAAGTCCACTTGGAATCACCTCTTGGGATACAGTAAAGCCAGGGATATTGATGGTTTTCTCTCCATTTAGCGTCAAAATATTTTGATACGGAATCCCGATTGAAATAAGTTCCATTCTGTGATTCCATAGTCAATATCCAATCGAATTTCTCGTTCGCAAAATATTCCTTATCTTCTGATTCACTGGAAATCTTTGGACTTTTGAATTCCAAAGTTAGAATTTTACTTACATCCTCTTTTCCCTCAAGAGGCAACACGCTCTTTGCACGTTGTTCACTCTCGGAAGCTGTTGATATTGTGTATTCCGAATCCATTTGCTCTCCTTTGTTTGAAGATTTGCAGGCTATTAATGTGCTTAGAAATAATAACAATATAAATTTCATCTTTCCTTTAATGAACGGTAACACTTTTAGATACAGCATACCCTCCCCTATTCCGTCTATATTGCTATTGTCCACATGATTCAGGGATCTGCTGACACCAAATTAAGGATTTCGGCAATACCGTCCAGCGGACTCCGGTTATTTTTGTTGGAAATGGACTCTCACTATCAGATACAGAAATGTGTTGGATTCTTGGGTATGTCCAGAAAAATAAGATAAAGGTTGGCTGTTTGTTTCCTGCCAAACCATTATTGCAAGAAAGGAGATTATCGGAAATAAAAAAAATACCGTATACAGGGTATTTCTCCATAATTTTTACTGCCTATCTTGTGTAATGCAGATTTTTCTAAGGATTTTTGCGATTATTCTGATTTCCCTAGCCCTACCGGCACTGGTATCCTGTTCGGAATCTCCTAAGCCCGATGAACCCAAAGACCCGCTGATCACGGAAAGAGACAGTTTATTGACGGTGTATGGTGCCCAGATAGATGCCAAGGAGCTGGAATATCTAAGGCTCTATGAGCATGGCATATCCCAAAACACCTATCTCTATGGCAAAACCCGGGGACAGTTCTGGATGGGACTCTTTGCATCTCCTAATCAAAAAACTGCCGAATACCTGCTGGATCTGGATCCTGAATCAGTAATTCCGTCTGCTTATTATACCCCTGCAAGCCACAGCTACCAAGCTTCAGGTTTTGAGCTGATCCAAATACATGGTCAGGAGAAATCAAATCAGGCAGCGGATGCACCGGTCTCTAAGAGCATTTTAAGAATTCTATTGAATACCTATGAGTTAAAAAGCCATACCTCCTACCTTCCCAAGAATGAGGGGATGCTCATGGAATTTGCCAGAAGATGGAAAGGCGGATTTCTACTGGAACACACCCGAATAGTCAGTGCCTATGGGAAAAACACCACCCAGTACCTCAGTACGGATCTTAAAGAAAGCATTGTATGGGATTGCAGAGCTCCGAGCTCTCCACGCAGCAATATTTTACATATTGAAGTCGATTTTTACCTGAAAGTGGAGACCAATAGCATAGGCGGATTTGACTATTCTGCCTGCACATCCTGGACGATCAATACATTGGATTTCTTCAATTTCAGCAGCTGTGAAGGCTGTACCACTTCACTCAAGCTGCTCAACCAAATCGGTGAAAATATCACAGTGGAAGTAAGGGTAAATGAGGAGACAAGGCACGCACTCATAGTATATCGCTCAGGGAAGTTGATCTCGAATGAGGTGGTGGAGTGATTCAAACGATACTGAAAACAAGGCGTGCTACAGTATTCATTCCCCCTTTTTATCTTGGAATGAAATCAGTAAGAAAAAAAGTATTATGGGTAATAAATTCAGTTCATTGATATAATTTCCAGTCATTTAAGTTGCTTTCCTTTTTTCCATCTTCTAATTCTGTTCTTTGCATTTTTAAATGCTGAAGAAGTATTTAGTTGTATCATTTTCCCCAAAGTCCATTTATCATACCAAGTCGCTTCATATAGCTCCTTGTCCGTCTTGCTTTCAACTAGTTTTAATAGTTCGTTGGTTGTCCTACCAAGTTTCTCATTAAGAGTTTGAAAATCATCCTTTTCGTAGTCCCTGTAAAATTTCTGCGCAAGTTGTCCAAGTTCATTCCATTTAAAACCCGTTTCAGGAAAGTCAACTTCAAGTCCTTTATCTTTTCTGTCGTTCCACTTCAAAACCAACTGCCCCCAACCAACAAGATCATTGATACTCATCAAGTTATTTTTTGAATGTCCTTCAAGTTCTTTTTTCTCCGTTTGGTCAATTGGAATATTCGAAAGTTCGGTTGTCAACTTTTCGTAGTTGTCAACAATTACTATTAGTAATTCGTCCTTGTCCTTCGGTATTGCCATTTTAGTTGCCCATTTCTGTCGATTGTACCGCCCGCTATACTTGCCACTTACGTCTGACTGTTTACAGACGGAAAAAAGAAATTGTCATAATTCTTCATAATCTATTTAGATTTTGTCACAAATTTATATGTAAACCGAATCAGTTCATTGGATAAATCCCATGTTGATATTTCCTTGTCAACAAGCGCTTTATGTTTTTTAGAAATGTCCCGAAGAGCGTTTCCAACAGATCTTCTAAGATACTCGCTCTCGTGCGCTTTATGCTGACTTATCAGTTGTATCGCTACTTGAGGATTAGTCTTAAAGAATGGACGGCCTGTCCAAATCCTCAATCCCTCTGTAACAGCACGACAAACATTAGGAATTTTGTCGCTTAACCAATCCTTAATGACAGGCAACGATTTTTCATATCCTGTATCCATGCAATATTGGTCAAATGATTTTGCAAGTATCTCTTGAACTTGCCAACTCTTATCATTGCTCACTTTAATCCTTAGAATCTGCAATGCTACCGGATCTTTAGACGATATGTATCCCAATAAAAAGACTGCTAAACTGCGAACCTGATAAAATTCGTTTTCTAATAATTCAACCGCTAATTTCATTGAGTCTGAAATTGGTTTTGAAACAACTATTTTTTTTGCTTCAAATTCTATCGGTTTGAATCCATTTTCTATTTTTAGTAATCTCTCAATAATCTCTTTCATATCATGTTGTGCGGTGTCTTACACTTGCAGCCAATCGGGCCAGGCCAGACAATTCCAATTTCACCTTCCCACAGAACTCCCGAAAAACGGGACAGGCAATGCGTGAAAGTCTCCCTTTACACTGCCAGCCCTGTCTTTACGGGGGCTCTTCATGTTTACAAATCACAAAAGACAGAATGTTCAATTAACCACTCACCCGCCATTGAACCAAACACCTGTTGCGTTGGCAATATTTTCTTTGTCCTGCTTCTGTCTTGCTTTAAAAGAAGAATCAATACTTGCTTTAGGTATTTAATTCAATTTTAAAACATTCCCCTGTTCTTTTAAACAGCTTATTATCACTATTTTGTTCATAGGTTGCTATTAACTTCCCAAAGTTACGATAAAAGGAAAATGATTTTGGATGACTTGAATTAACATATATCTGATTGTAACCTTGGTTTTTATAATATGGAATAATAACATTTTTAATCCAATGACTTCCTATGCCTTTACCTTTCTCAACCACATGAAAATATTTCAATAATAAAGAATGTTTTTCATCGATTATCTCATATTTATTTTCCATTTTACTTATTTTTCCTCCCACTATTAATAGCACACCTACAACAATATTATTTTTAATTATAGTATGCGTATCAAACCATAATTCAGGATTATTTAGAAGCGAGTCAACTAATTTCGCAACATGGAATAATTCATTATAATCATCCCAATAACCATTACTTAGTTTCCAATCCACATAGCTACTTATAGGTGCTAGAAATTTTATATCAAAGCTTTTACTAAAAGAAAATGTCAATTTATCTGTTTTCTTTAAGACTACCATTTGGTTCATATTAAGTAAAAATTTTATTTAAAATTGATGTCTGGCTCTTCTTACTGATGTACAATGCGTTATAACCACGATTGCGGTTATTCCCCCATATCCTTGATGACAATATTCCATTAAACCTATCGCTATACTTTTGTCTTGAGAGTTATCCGACATTAGTCGCTTATATATACTTACTATCGCATTTTACAGTTACTGTATTTTGGATTTTTCTTCTACGTAATCCAACTTAATCCCCATGCTGCCAACAATAACTACTTCAGGCAGCAGATTTCCTTGAGCATCTGGATCCGGCTTTGGTGGTGGCACTGCATTGGAAGGAAGCTGTCTGAGTTGGTGTAGTTCTCGTATCCTCTGAGTCTCGGAACTTGAGATAAGAGCTGGCATAGCATACCGGTCAGTCATTGTGGTTGTTTATCACTTGGCCTGATAATCCTATTCATTCCTACTCCTCCATTTTCACTTTTCTACCATGAACTCTTGATATAGACCGAATAGATGGAAATATTACTTTCTCTCTGCATTTTGTTGGAATACCTGAAGTAAACCACATCCGCACCCGTAGTATACTGCCCGGAGAAATGAAACCTTCTCAACATCTCGGGCTTGATATGTTGATACCGGGGCAGTAAATGATGCTTCTCCAGAACCACTACCCTGTCAATCCAATAGGTCTTTAGATGGATTTCATTCCTAGGATCCAGCATGGGATATAGGTAATCGTATAACGGCTGTTCCCACCGATCGGGCAGCGCCCTCTGGCCTATCATCCACTTATAAAGACACTTTCCGCTTATACCCAACTCATCCTCTATCGCCGATATCCGTAAAAAATGCCTGTGCATCACCAAAAACTGTCTGGCCAGTGAGTCTGCTATCATATGGTTCTGTAGTGGATATAGAATTAACCACTAAAATTATCATTTCTTTTCTGAATATTTCAGGCGTCCGATTACCCTCCCGGAAACGGAAAAATCAACCGAATCACTCTTTCCCCTTTACATAATCTTACCAAAACTCTCCATATTATATCCGGCTAGCACATCATCCAGTTTTTTCTTTCTGCTCTTGTTGGCCTCTGTTTCTTCCAGAATCAGGATCAGCTTCAGCAGTTTCATTCTTAGATCTTTGTCCTTAAGATCCAGTCCGTTCTGACTTAGAGATTCTTCTATAAAGGCCTTGGCATTGTATGGGTGAACCGTCTCACCTCTGAAGGCAGCATCGGCAGGATGCACTACCTCATTATACATATTCATGAGCACTATACCATTGTCAGCTTTCTCCAGCATGTTCAGGGCATTCTCTATTACTTTCTTCAGTTTCATATGATTATAATTGTTTTTCAATGGTCATAACTTGTCCTGTGACGAAGGAAACGGGATGCCCGTCCCGACCTTCGGGAGAATTCCTGCCTGTCCGGTAGGCAGGCTCGATTTCATAAAAGGTCAGGTGATCTTCAATTAGGGCAATTATTACCGGGGTGGATAAGTTAACTTCAAAATTAGCAAATTATTGGAATGAGGTCTGAATCGGGGCCATGCAAATACCACAGTTCCAGCGGGAAACCTCTATACATTTAAATTAGCGATTTTACACAACAGTCCAATTTTCAAAATAATAATGACAGTTTGGTTCAAAAATTGGCCTGTTAAAGTTTCCTGCTTTGGACTGACACGAAGTCAATCAATATTGCATACTGATTCATTTCAACAAACGCATGTACAACTGGGCAGAGATATGCAGTGAACTTAAACAGCTGGAGAAAAAGGCGGAGGAGAAACTAGATAAAATCAGGTTTTCCACTCCTTACCCCATTCCTTATGACCGCCTGCGGAAAGGCAAAGAAATAATCGCCTTATCCAAATCCATCCGTCTGCTGATGAATCAGGATTTGGACAAGGATGCCACTGTGATCCTGCATATGCTACGGGATATGGGTGTGAAATTGAAGGCGATGAGGTAGATGTGCCCAGAGGAAATCTTAGGGTCAGAAGAAGACTTGTATTAAAAAAATCCTGCTTGCACGTGGTGGACGAGGTCAAAATAAAACGGTACAGATTCAAATACCTGAAAAAGCAATTTTTCAATTTCAAAATCTTGAACTTCCCCATTTTCATTAAGTACCCGCTCAATACCTTCATCAATAGGAAGGTTATTGAAAAATTCTATTCAATTCCTTGTCGAGCATACAGGCCGAATTAAAGTCAAATAATACAAGCCGACTAAAGACAATAATATCCATAGTTAATCTAACAAAATCAGTCTACCTTCTTCGAGATGAAGATCAGATAATTTGGCTTTATAAAGCGCTCTTTCAATATGCAGCTTGTAATAGGTCAAAAAACTATCACCTAAAAGTATCTTTCCATAATAATATGCTTCTAAACAGAACTCTCCAACCTTCCATAAGGTATTTTCCTTATCAATTAAAATCGGATAAAAATGAGCCAATGTGTTTTCCCCATTGGGTAGTGTGAATTTAACCAATGCCCACTTTGCATCATATTTAAGCTTGATATGGTATCCTATAAAATGCACCCAAAGTAGGAATTCCCTGTCTGACCTTGCATTTTTCCGCATAACCGTAAGGGAAACTTTTTTAATCATTTCATAGTCATAAACATTTGACACATCAAAATTAAGCCCCCCACCAAGTTCCTTAATTTTAAAACTGGGGGTTTCATGAATAGAAAACAAAAACTCTTTTTCCTTACTGAAAATTGGGTTAAAATTCATATTAATTCTAATAGACTTGCTTAAACTTAATATTACCAATGTTCAGTTCACCCTACATAAACAGAATGTAAATGATTTGTTCTAATCCCCGACCATCTTCAACTTGCACTATGCAAGTACTAAATCACATTAAGAAATGCTATTGCAACCCGAACTCAATCATTTCAATATTTATTTTATTTCCATCGATTATAATTGGAGGCAGCTTTAGTCCAAACCTAATATTCTCTCCAACTTTAATATTAAAATGATTAATCATTCCAATAACTTCAACTTTGTTCTTCATTGATGCAATTGTTTTTTCGTTGGTTAAATCCTTATTAGTTGTTACTATTCCAGAAGAAGCATCACCATTTGAGTTGCAGAAATAGATCAATGAATCGTTTGATTCAAAATGAATATTAGAGCCTCGAGATACAATGTGTGTAGTAAATATCACATGGCTTGGCCTTATACTCGATTTTGAATCTAACAATTTACAGGAAACAGATAGATACGAATTATCATCATCCAATTTCAAAACAACTACTGAATCCGATTTTTTATTGACTAAAGTAATATGATTGTAAAACGAATCACATGACATTAGTACAAACATTAAAATACAACATAATCTTATTGACATATTTTATCTGGTCAAGTGTTTTTGGATCTGATATCTGAAAAAGGATTCTACAACGCTCGATTTATATTCCAGATGGCCAGGAGTATCATAAGTTCCATACCATTTTCCATCACCCAATCCTGCTTGGTAATATTCTCCTAAAATTCTTGCGTAAAAGTTTCCAAATCCCAGTTCTCTTTGTTGAAGGAAATGAGTGTATTCATGAATACGTAACGGAGCATCGACAACCAAATTTCCAATTTCTTTAACGATAAGGTTTCGTCCCAAGGTAATACCCTCTCCTTTTTGTAAATGAAGGGTAAGTAGCCCTCCACTTCTAAAAACGGGAGCATGTTTTTCATTAGAACCAGAATATAATGAAGGCCCCATTGAAGCAATGTTTAAACCTGCTAAAGTCGCACCTCCTATTGCACCCGAAAATGCTCCCTGTACAATGCCTTTACCAATATTTTTGCCATCAATCCCTGCGGCTATTCCGCCTGTTACAGCACCTGTACCAGCACCTCTAACTGCCCCATAACCTATTTCAGCTCCAATGTTTGCCAAAACACCACCTTTAACTCCTGAAAACTGAGGAAGTCCCATCCCTGCAAAACCACCCCCTATCCCGCCTAATACTGTTCCAACCGAAATATCATTGCCCATCACTAAGTTTCCGGCAATTGTACTGCCTGTATTATTTAGCACGCTAAAACCAACGGATTGAGCAAAAGCACTATTCGCAAATGCAGCGCCTATACCTCCGCCTATTGCACCAGTAACAGCTCCCATCCCTACTGCCTTACCAAATCCATTCCAAAATTGACCACTCCCTCCATTACCTGATGCATAATATGTAGATGTATAGATTGCAGCAGAACTTCCTGCTCCAATTAAAGCCCCTACTAAAATACCTACGCATATTGGACATTCCCCATCAGGATCTGCAAACATGCCAGGATTGTTCATCATAGCCGAAAAAGGAGAATTATAAGGCATTACTCCAGCTTTCGGATCCAGCCCAAACCACCTTCCTAAAGCAGGATCATATTGACGTGCATGAAAATCGTACCACTTGGTCAATTCATCATACGTCTTTCCCTGAAATAGTTCTTTTGTCGGCTTATCTCCAGTTCTCACATTGTTTACCGACATGAGTCCGTAAGGATAGTAGTCTATCGTCTGGACAATATAGCTTTCTGAAGTCTGAATACTGAAATCATCAAAGAACGCCTCAGACTCCATCCCCTGGGGACTGTCATTGGAGAGGTAAATATAGAAATATCCGGGTTGTTCTGCTACCACCTCCTGATACAGCCTTTCGTGGGCACGGTTTGTACCATCTTCCCATGCCGCTTCGCTCATTTGCACAAAACCGCCATATTGATAGTTCATTTCACCATCAAAAAACAGGTAATTAAGATACGCGGGAGGTGCATCTCCCCTGTTCTCTTTACCTGACATCAAGGTGGACAGCCCCTGATTTCCCTGAAGAGTCTTCGCCTGCGGGAGCATGCTTCCATCCAAACCCTCAACCAAACCGGCACCTCCGGCTAATCCCATCAGTACGGTCATAATGGCAGGATTGGATTTAGCCTCTTTGAGATCTACATATTTGCCAAAAACCTCCATGCGGACAGTGTCTCCCGGTAGCACGCTGATCGCTTTGGCCAATCCCTGATTTCCTCCATATCCTCCGCTGAGGCGGGTTGCAAAAGAAGATTCCAGACCTGAAGTATGATTAAACTCCCGTGATTGAATCCTGACTGCCTCTTCATACCCGATAAACTCTTGAGCCTCCTGATCCATGGCAAGTGTCTCAAACCCGGCAGTAGAAGTAAAAACAGCAGGATCTTCCTGCAAGACCACCCGTGTATTGCCTAAATAATCAGAAAGGTAGTACTGATATCTGTATCCTTCATTTGCCCTTACCCTCCCAAACTCGTGCTTGATATCAGTCAACGTACCATTCTCAAAAACGAGCTCCCCTACGTATTGGATGGTTTTGGAAGGAGATGAATACTGCACTGTCAAAAGATTGCCACTAGGGGAATAAGTATAGCGGATAGTGTTGCCTCCGATAGTCACCTGCTGGGGGAGATCATGTCTTGTATAAGTTATAGCGGTGATTCCCTTATTTCGGTCCACCTTAAGAAACCCATTCTTGTTGTATTCATAATCCACTCCCGTGAGATTGCCGTCCGAGAACCCCTCGCCTTTGTAAGAAGATGTGGAACCTTCAGAAACGGATGTCAAAAGATTACCGCTATAAGTATAGGTCAGATTGTCTATCTGCTGGGCTGATCCGGACTTTGCACCATTTCTAGTTAGGGACTTAATATTTCCATTCTTGTCATAAATTATTCCACTTTCATTCCAGAAGTTATTGGCAGACCATGTTGAGCTTCCATTGGCCTTTTGTTTATAAGCAGAGGCGGTGAGTCTTTTAGGAACATCATAGGTATAATTGTAACTTTGTTCCGGAGCAGTGCTGTAATGCTTCCAGGTAGCTCCTGAAATTATGCCATCATGTCTAGCGACATTTCCGGTTCCCAAGGAGTTTTCGTAGGCCAATTCCTGAGAGAAAACAGATGTCCCGTTGGAATAATAATACTGAACCTTTTTCGCCCGTCCCTGAATAGTGGATTCTCCTGACTGTCTATAGAGCCAACTATTTCCGTTATTTCTGCTATGATGCTTGGATTCCAGAACATTGCCAAGTTCTGTGTAGGTATAATCAGCCAACATTACTTCCTCATTGCTGTTTACCTTATGATAAACCTTAAGTGGTCTTCCGGCATGATCGTAAGTATATCTCCTCGCTACCTGTGTAGTACCACTACTGTGAACATAAATATTAATTGCTTTTTGAACCTCTCCAGAAAATGCATACTGGTTCACTGTCTTTACGGTACCTCCCATCAGGTGAGAACTCACTGTCTGAAGAACCCTATACTCAGTGTCATAATACGAAACACTATAAGTCCACTGGACTGAATTACCTTGGGTTCTACTTTTCGATCCTGTAACCTCTCCCTTGACTGAAGTCAAACGAGTACCGGCATATCCACTTTGAGCAGAGTAGCTGTATAAAGAATTATCGGGAGACCATCCCGAATTGCTTAGGAAACCATAATCGTCATAGTAGACTATGGACAGCACACCGGATTCCGCAGCATTGGTCGGATAGGTTTTGTTTAAAGAATGCCCGACGGCAGTAGTGTTTCTAACTTCATCACGAACGGTAGAATTGGCAACGGCAGTTGTAAGAGCTGCCCGTGTACTGTCTGTGCTTAACACCCCTGTAATTACAGGTCTGTTATGAATATCATACTTGTGGTATGTCCATTCAGGTGTGGTTTTTATTCTTTGCTCACCATCCTGTGTAAGGACAGGTCTATCCCACCGGTCATAAATCACGTACAGCCATTCAGCTCCCGGAGTTTTGCTACCAATGCTTCTTCCCAAATTGTCATACTCATACTGAAAACACCAAAGATCGGCATATGTCTGGGTAGGAGAATAGGTGGTAGATGCTTCGGGAGGAATCACATATAGCAGTTCACCAAATCCATTATACACAAAATAGGTATCCAACCAGGTGCTGGCTGTAAGCTGGGACTGTGATAGGATTTTCTTACCTGAGAAATCAGTATATACTCTATTTGTAAAACCTTTTTCATCAATGGATTCAGTGATTGTAAGAGTGCCTGCAGGGTATGTTGTGGTTGATCTGGGAATTCCATTGACCAATGTCCATTTTCTTACACTATTCGCCAGATTAACTTTTAACAAAGAAGAAGTTGAAGTAGCCGAATAGGCTGAACCGGGTTGTTTAGAAGAAACCACCCTTTCTAAAGGGGAATCCTCAAACACAGTCTCTCCATAGGGTCTGGTATCCGCAGGGATTCCTACAGGAGGAGTTGCATAGAACGTGGATTGTTCTGTCAATGCTGAAGGGCGGAATCCTCCGTTGGCAGAAACTGCACGGAAAGGCAGGTGGGATCTAGAGTGCCTTCCTTTACTATCGTAAAAGTACGGACTAATTAAGTCCCGGAAAGTAGGGCTGGCCTGCTTGGCTATAGCTTGTAAAGATCTTCCCCTTCCATCGCTGTAATTAAACGCAGTACTCTTATCAGATGAACTTAACCCTAAAACCTGATCATCTGTAGTTATCCCAGATTTGTAAATTGTTTCTTCACGAACAAAGTTTTGCCCTTCTGAAGGAGCTTCAGGTTGCCGGCCTATTGCTTTGACGTAGAAGTTCCCGTGTTGCGTTGCATTCACCCGAAACCCGGATTTTAAGGTAACTGTGCCGGTGGTCAAATAAGAAGTGTTCTCATACTGCGTTTTCTGAACAGTCCCAACCACAGTTGATTGTTGAGACCAGGCATTAATCCAAAAGAAAATACAGAATATAAAAGAAAATAGCTTTTTCATTGTACTTGAAAGTGAAAAGTTAAATCAATTGTTACCGTTAGTTTGTTGCTGAACTGCAATTCCTTATTGACAGTTAGGATTGCTCTTTTCATAACTCATAAAGCTCATAGCAGTGACTGAGTTACCGCAACTGTCAGTTACTACACATCGAATTTGATATTCTGCCTGCCCTCCCGCATGATAAGGAAACACAACCGAATCAGTGCTACTACTCATAGAAATCCAGCTTGTAGAAGAAAACAATTTAAAGTGCCAAACATAGGTGTAAGTCCCAACACATCCTGCATTAGTTGGAACAGAAACTTTAAATTCAGTAGGACTAGACGGTTGATTATTGGTAGTGGTACATGAACCGTAATATGGTGCATTTTGACCGCAAACATCAATTGTCTGGGGTCCATTGGCGCAAAGGCTCGCCTGAAGTGGATTGTGCACCAACAGGTTGTAGGTGGCAGTATAGGGTTTAAATTCATTGGTTTCCATAACCACTTGAATCTTGTAGATTCCAGGCTGATTATAAACCTGACTAGCCTGAAGTCTATTATCTTGGTATACAGTACCATTGCCCATATCCCAGCTATACTCAGGTGTACCTCCTGTAGGATTTGCTATATCACCCAGAGAAAAACTAGCAGTCTGGCCCCTGATTATCTGAGGTGGGTTAGCAATAATTTTCACTCCCGCACTTTCACCTTTATAATGGTATCGGGTGCGGGTTCTTATATTATTATTGTGATCCTTGACCAATCTTACGCGTCCCTGAAAATCATATTCTGTATTGGTAGACCGCCCGTTGGGATCAGTTACTTTGAGCGCGCCAACCAGAGGTTTATAAGTATAACTGGTAGAAAATTGGGATGTGCCCTGATTGAGAATGACAGATCCGGGAAGAGTTCCGTTATGAGCCCATGTGAAGTTTGTGACCGTACCGTCTCTGCCAATTTCCTGAGTTAATCTTCCGGTGGTATTGTCATATGATTGATATGTATGCGCAAGCTTATATGATGCAGGTTGAATAAACTGACTTGATGCATTAATAGAACTTCCTGTAAAGGTGCCCGTTACCTTTTCTCCCACCCATGCTGATGCGGGCACCACCCAATTCCCGTTCGATCCAACCATTTTATGGAGATTGAGAGAAGCGCTAGTCAGATATTTTTCAGTTCCTTGCTCAAACCAAGTTTGCTCTTCCACTACTGCATTTTGAATATGCCTGGCCTTTAGTGTCTGAATTGCAATAACTCTTGCATCAGATGTAAATTGACCGATACAGTTGTTAAATGTTAGGTTACAGTTTTGCAGGCAATTAGTATCAGTTGGAGAACAGTTAGAAGTGCATTGATTATAGTTAGTAATACAATTCGTTAGTGAGGTGTTCTGGTAAGCACTATTTGTCACATACTTATTAATTGCCACATATTTTTCATTAGAAACAACCGGATTATATGCCGTTGTTCGAATCAGTTGATACGTAACCGGATCGTATTCAAATTTTGTTACATTAGTGGTTTTCCTTAAATTATTTGAATCTTCCTGATCATATACTTCCGAAATTTTCTCCTTAACAGTAAATGGCTTGGATATAATCTTGTAAAGAAAATTAGTTGGTGCATATGTTCCTCCCGGGCACTCTATTGGAATCCTCTTATCTCCAGAGACTTCTTGCTTGACGGGATGATCATAATTATACTCGAAAATTTCCCTTGACAGCAGCTTACCGCCTTCATCAAAAACTTCAGTGATTGACGGGTTTCCCCGCTCCCAAAAAAAAGAGGTTACTGAGGTAAAAAAAAGCAAATCAGCATCGGGATCTCCATTGGTACCTCCATCAGGCCTGGTATCATAATTAGTAAAATTATAGACTGTCTTACCTCCTCCCGAAACAGACTCCGTAACTCTTGAATAACCCAAATTACTACCATTGACATCTAATAGATCAACATAAGAATGTGAAAATCTTTTGATCACAACATTTATGTTAGTAGGAGATGGAATGTAAGAAGAAAATGTTCTAAAAAGTAATCCGCTAGAAGAGGTAGTTGACCCTTCTTGTAGGTAGTTATAAGTCACGGTTTTAGGGCTAGCATTCAAATCACTATATACTACTTGCTTTATTCGCAAACCTGGAACAGAAGTATTTTGATTATTATATCTGACAACATTTCCTTCATATAGAATAGCGGTACTCGCCCCTCCCCTATTTATAATATTTGTCAACATATTCGCTTGCGTAAGAGTGGCGTTTGGCGATCTAGAAGCTCCTGATAGTCCTGCATTTGGCACAGCCGGAAACCAAGAGTCAACTGTATTCCCATTAAAATACCCCAAATAATCAAAATTTTTGGATTCTCTGGAGGGAAGATTATTAACTTCATTGTAATTAAAAGTAAAGAGAGGCGTTGGAGACAAATCATAAACCCTTTCTAATTTAAGCCTTTTACATAGGGGGTCTGTGCATCCTGAACTCTTAAAATAGCCGTATTCAAATCTAAATTTAGAAATCTGATCACCGGAAGTATTAACTACTCTTACTTCCTCCAATGATTTCGCTCCAGACAAATCTTCACGGGTATTATTATATGTAAAATGCATCCCTCCACCACTAGAAGTTATAGAAGACAGTAATTTAGAGTGGACTGTCATATTCATGCCTTCATGCTTAATGCTTGTATCTGAGCACCAGCTTCCATTTTGGGTATACAACAAACTCCTGTAACTAAATATAGAGTTTATATAACTAAAAAGCAACTCCTCTGTGCTATTCTGTGAAACAACTTTTGATAGATGCCAAGTAGATATAAAGTTTTTGGTACCCACACCCGAAACTATAGGTGTATAGTATGTAGTTTCTTTTGCACTTGAATTCAATCCAAAATGATAAGTTATACCATTTTCATCTATTATTTCCCAGGAGTTATTGTTGGAGCAAATTCCCGCTTTAATCCTTAAGTCCTGATAAGGATAAAGTACCGCATTCCCATTTTTGTCAAGGACAAATTTGCCTGTTCTGCCCATAAATGAAAAAATAAATAAGTCAGGCTCAGTATCGGATTTATTGGGAGTACAAAATCCATTTTGCAAATCATCCGGTATTCCACGAACAACACGGGTAATCATTCCCCCAGCATCCAAAGACCAACCAAGCCCTTCCGAAGAGGCTATGTCCTGAACCCTATGGCCTGAACCATTATAACTAAGTGCAGCAGAAACACTCAATTCCCTGCCCGATAAGGTGGCTAATGGAATAGAAGTACTAAGAGATCCCGTGTAATGGTTAACTCCAATATTTGCCTGACGCATCACTGCTGTAGCATTCGGTGAAGGACCTATGTAACCTTGCCCAATGGCATTTGTGGTCCATAACAGGACCTGCATTAAGAATAAAATTCTCTTCATATAATTGAGGTGTTACTTTTTTATATATACGATTCCAATTGTTGCCTGCCAAGGTGAGTCAAAGGACTTGGCCACTCTATCACCGTTATTGTTGATCCTGTACAATACTGTAGATCTTAATTTGGTATTCAGAACTAACGGCACTTCAGTCCCCATGCCTGCTAAAGCTCTTGATTTGGGTGAGCCGCTAAACTCAGGCGTTGAATGACCGGCAAAAAAACGCTGATATTCCGATTGAAGGAAAAGAGCCTTCTTTATCCAATATTGCCCATAAACCTTATTGCCTTTCCAGTTCGGATCAATCGATTTACCCACACCGGTACTACACAATCCACCCAGGCCCAGAGTCCATCGCCCATCTATACGATATCCAATCAATGTCTGAAAGTCAAATGGCTTGAATGAGGTCAAATCACCCAGCATTCCAATTTCAAAACGCTGAAAAAATGGCGTATCCTTTAAACTGTGGCGTTTAACTCCATCTTCCTTAAGTTCTGAATTTTTCAATTCACTGTACTTTCTTTTATTTCTGTCAAGGGACCCCTGAGCTTCTTCTAACTTTTGAAAATTCTTAAAATAATCCTGCTGAATTTGTTTTGGATTAATTTCCGGTAAGGTAGAAGTGTCCAAACCTATCCCCCCTTCAGTTACAGCAGAAGTAAAACCCTTTTGGACATCAAGGTTTTCTTCGATAGCGGAAAGTTCATCTTTACCTTCTAATTTTTTCTCAATTCCTTCCATGTAGGAATTCGCGTAATCAAAAAGTACAGTGTCGATTTCCTCAAAAGATTTTAGGGAATCCAACCGTGTAGAGATAGTACTGGCTTTGGAATCTATTCCGCTTATTTGTGCTTTAATTTGATCAACATATTGAATATCAAGGAATTTACTTTGTATTCCATCCAATGAGCCTTGAAGAAAACTTTGACTATCCAACTCTTGGGCATCAACCTCAGGAAGTTTTATGACAGGGCGTTGTAATCCATCCATTTTTGCCAATGGAACAGAATCAAATATAATCCTACTTTTACCCCCCAAACTATCCGGAAAATTCTCAAATCTATCAGACTTGGATTTTACAGAATCGGCTAGTGTAACTTTCATCTTGTATAAAGAATCAAAGGGCACTAAACTATCCATAGCAGTCCGATCATTGATTTTATGGTCAATTAGCTTATTATAAGATTGTGAAAACCCCATACCGGAGGCAGCTACAATAAATAGTAAAACAAAAACGGAAGTCTTCATCCTGTTAAAGAGAACATCTGCTATTTCCAATAAATAATTTCACTGTTAACATTGAATGGATTTGGTTAAAGCCCAACTATTTAAATTTGACTGACTAAGATTAAAACCACCTTTTATATTGTATTCCTGATCTTTGCACAAACCGATTTATCAATCCAAAACACTGTGTTCTAACTTCTTCAGTCTTTCTTGCAAATCACCATACTTATCCAATTCCGATTTTAATTGGATTACGTAGAGCGTCAATTCCTCTACCTTCTCAAGCAACTTCACATTCATCTCTGCCAAATTGATCCCGTTCTCCATTACCTCCGCTTCCTTGGGAACGCCTGGAAGATGCCCGTTCTTCCGGATAAAAGCTTCCAGTTCCGATAAAGGAATCAGCTTATATTCAGACCGGAACACATAATCAGCCCAACCGGTGGTGGTAACGTTGACTTCACGTGCTCCAATGACTCCGTTGACAGACAAAGTATAAGTGGGGGTTTTAGTGTTAATACCCACATTTCCGAGAGAATTAATCACCAGAGCATCTTTCCATGTGGCTGAATTATGCCTTGCCTGAAGGTTTAATGTGGTGGATCCCCCAGGGTCAAGACTGATCAATCTATGCCCAAAACCTGAACCGAAGCTCGAGGTATTCCAGCTGATTGTTTTCTGGGAACCGACATTTGAATGCATATAATCAAATGTGGTGGTCTGTCCGGATGCCTTGTTGGAAAACATTAGTAAAGCCGAAAAGGCAAAGCCTAGAATAGTAGATTGTTTTATCATATTATGTTAATTAAAACTGTTGGATACTTTCTTTAAAACTATTGAATACTTTCGGAGCTTGGTTAGGGCTGAATTTCCAACCGAGCTTTCAAAATTTTAATGTGTTCTTTCTGTTGTACCGCAGAAGCTGTCAGTTCTTTGACTTTTCCAGGTAGTTTAACAGTCATTTCAAAAAGGTTCTCCCCATTTCCCAACCCCTCCTTTTCCGTGGGAATATTTTTCAGATGCCCGTTGGCCTGATAGATTTTTGCACAAGGATAATATGGCGAATGAGCAAAATGCACTGAAGAAAAAACTCCGGAGACAGGCAGAAGCAAAAGATTTTTTTTCATATGATTAATCGCCCGGAGTCCAAATTTCTCGCAATACAAATCAATAGTTTTCACATAAAAAATACCTTGTACAGGGTATTGCAAATGAATTGGATTTTACAAGATGACTGAGACAGATAATTAAATCCCATGTAGTCCATTTTACTTTATTTGAAAATATTTTCAGGTCAAGAAAAATATTTTTGAATGAAGAATATAAGCTTCTGTAAGAGAAAAAGTTGTACACTGAAAGAGTAAAGATCTCAAAAAAAAGAGCCCTAAAGCTCCCAATCATCTGCAAAGGAATAATACCCTTCAGCTGTCAAAATCAGGTGATCCAGTACCAGGATATCCAGGATCTTTCCGGCTTCCTTAATACGTTTGGTCAATCGTTTATCCTGTTCTGATGGCATCAGATTCCCGGACGGATGATTATGCGAAAGAATTATGGAATGGCTGTTTGACTTGATCGCAGCCGCAAAAACCAGCTTGACATCCACCACAGTGCCTGCCGTACCTCCTGAGCTGATGGTTACTATCCCCAGAACCCGATTGGCTCTGGAAAGCAACATCACCTTGAAATCCTCTACAAACTCAAGCCTCTCCCGATCCCAGGTTTTGGAAAGCACTTCATACACCTGTCGGGAGCCACAGACACATGGCCGCATCGAAGCTTTCACTTTTGCACTGTAGCTCAGTTTGATCTCAGCCACTTCAAACAAATCAATTTTTCCTTCTAAAGCATCCATAATTTCTTTTCGTTTTGGTGAACAATGAATTAGGACACCCACACAGGCCTTAGGAGAGATAAGGCCATGAGGAAAAGGAATAAATAGCGCAGCGCAGCAAGCGGCTTTATGCCGGAAGCTTATGGACGCATCGAGCCCAAGGACTAACTTTGGAGGAATTCATGGGCAAAAAAATAAATTTTTGTCTTTCCATATCCGGATCAATCCATCTATAATTTTAAACTGTAGTTTTGAAGGGCCAAAATACTTAGAGAGCTGGGACGGCAATGAACAAATAGACTTATAAAAGTAACAATGGAAGACCTAACTGCAGGACATATCGGACTTGTAATTATCAGCGGTTTGGGGGTGATCCATGGACTTCTGCTCGCTGCATTTCTCTTTTTATATAGAAGAGGCAGTAGTCTTTCGAATCACTTACTCGGGTTTCTTCTAATCGTATTATCGTTTAGAGTTGGAAAATCAGTTTTGCTGGAGTTTGCACAGGAGCTGCACATTAAGGTTATTTTTATAGGTCTAGGGACCATGATGCTCATTGGCCCCTTGTTTTACCTGTTATCAAAATCGTTAACCCTTCGTTCATTTACTCTAAACAGAAACCATTTCCTACATTTTATTCCTGCCCTTATAGCGATAAGCTTTGGTTTTTGGATAGAAAAAAGTCACACAAAGTCATTTCCAATCTGGTTTTTTTTATTGGCTTATGGCCTGTACTACGGTCACTATATCAGCTACATTATCTACAGCTATAGGACTGCAACTATATCTTCCACACCTCAGGCTACCAACTTCCAGCTACTAAGACTAATCTTTTTCGGGCTTGTGGCTATTTGGTGCGTTTACCTACTAAATCTCTTTGATGATACCATGCCATACATTGTTGGACCTGTTCTTTATTCGGTTGTGGCCTACTCCATCAGCTTTGTGGTGATCAAAAATCGTTTTATAGATAAGGTAGATCATGAAAAATACAAGTCCACACAAATCCCGGAAAATCTTGCCGAGGAGATCTACCTTAAAATCCAAAGGTTGATGGTGGAAGAAAAGGCATATAAAAACCCCGAATTGAACCTCAAATTTCTGGGAGATCAATTTCACCAAAGTCCCCAGATTATTTCCATGGTCATCAACCAAAAGAGTGGTAAAAATTTCAATGCCTTCATTAACCAATATCGTATCGAAGAAAGTACAAAACTCCTACGGGATTCAAAATTTGAGCATTATACTATTTCTTCGATTGCTTTGGAATCCGGGTTCAACAGTATCTCCAGTTTCAATGCCGCTTTTAAAAAACAGACCGGCCTAACCCCTTTGGCATTTCGCAACATGCGATAAAATGATCAGTTGCTCTTCCGAAATGATCATTTCGGAAGATTGGAAGTGATGAGAGTATATTCTTTACACAAAAAAATATACTGATGTCAAAAATCAAGAAGTTCGTAAAGTGGTCACTGATAGTGGGGGCAGGGTTCATAGTAATATTGGGCGGATTCGGATGGTGGTTTGTAAGCCAGCTTTCATCCTCAGCCCCATCTTCAGAAATCAAGAATGCAATGCCCGGATCGTTGCCCTATTTAACAGACAATCCGGCAGCAAAAAGAGGAAGAATTTTGGCCGTGGTAACGAGTACAGCATCCTTTGAAAGCACAGGCAAGAAAACCGGGTACGAACTTACCGAACTGTCACAAGCCTATTATGTATTTGTTGCCAATGGATTTGAGGTGGACGTGGCAAGTCCACTGGGAGGAGAACCTCCTATGGTGCGGGATGATGAAGATATGGAAGTCTATGATTACGCCTTTCTGAACGATACACTGGCCCAACGAAAAATAAAAGATACCCTACCCATGGACAGTGTCCGTATGGATGAATATGTGGCCATCTATTTCGTTGGTGGAAAAGGTACCATGTTTGATTTCCCTGAAAACAAGTACATCCAAGAAGCGATAAGGATAAGCAATGAACAAGGGAAGATAATCGGTGCCGTTTGCCATGGACCGGCAGCTTTTGTTAATGTGAAATTGGCTGATGGCACACCCTATCTAAAAGGTAGAACAGTAAGTTCATTTACAAACCGTGAAGAACTATTCCTGATCAAAAACGCCAGAGTGGTTTTCCCGTTCCTGTTGCAGGATAAACTCATAGAAAATGGCGCATCGTTTTCCGAAGGCGCCATGTATCTGGAAAACGTCATTACAGATGGAAACCTGATCACAGGCCAAAATCCATGGTCCACCTGGGCTGTAGCAGAAGCAATGATAATACAATTAGGCTTCGAACCGAAAAAAAGACAAAAATCAGCCGCTGAAAATGCCATTAAGGTGTTGAAGGCATTTGAATATGCCGGGTATGACCATGCCAGAAAAGTGATCAGGGAATTGAATATCGGTGAAAATCAGCAAATCAGTAAGAATCTAATTGCTTTGCACGCCTTAATAGCCGTGATGCAATGGAAGCTATTGAAAGGGTTTGAAATAATCAGGCTCTTGATGCTGGTGTAGGCTTTTGAAAGAACAAATAATGTAGCAGCAAGCCACTACACCTATCATTCAGAATTGGATTTTAAAACCATTAAAACCAATTCAGCAATTTTGAGTATGAGTTGCGGGGGAAATGCAATCGCGCAGTTGGTCAGCCCAAGCGCATAAATATCCTCTCCGGGAATATATATCCCATGGATTTGAATATGTGCCATCGTTCGTGTCGTCACGAACGGCCAACACTAACTCTGAACGGTAGTTGGGAGACTTTATTTATCCGAACACGGCTTTTCCGTGGGGTAAAAATATGTGGCCATTGTATTTTCTATTTGGTTACAAATCCCAGCGCCCATTAATTAAAGAGGCCCTTTTCACTTCGGAATATTCAATTTTCTTATATGAATACTTATTTCTGAGTAAGTGGATTGCACGTGGTGTCAACTTAAATAGTTGCTCTATTATTTTAGTCATAATTTAAATCTTTATCAAAAGACTGCAGCTTGTGCCTCATCATATTCTAATCTATAATCCTAATTTATAGATTAGAATAGTGCCCTAAAGCTTCCAATCATCCGCAAAGGAATAATACCCTTCAGCTGTCAAAATCAGGTGATCCAATACCGGGATATCCAGGATCTTTCCGGCTTCCTTGATTCGACGGGTCAATCGTTTATCCTGTTCTGATGGCATCAGATTGCCGGACGGATGATTATGCGAAAGAATTATGGAATGGCTGTTAGACTTGATCGCAGCCGCAAAAACCAGTTTGACATCCACCACAGTCCCTGCTGTTCCTCCTGAACTGATGGTTACTATCCCCAGCACCCGATTGGCTCTGGAAAGCAGCATCACCTTGAAATCCTCTACAAACTCAAGCCTCTCCCGATCCCAGGTTTTGGAAAGCACTTCATACACCTGTCGGGAGCCACAGACAGATGGCCGCATCGAGGCTTTCACTTTTGCACTGTAGCTCAGCTTGATCTCAGCCACTTCAAACAAATCAATTTTTCCTTCTAAAGCATCCATAATTTCTTTTCGTTTTGGTGAACAATGAATTAGGACACCCACACAGGCCTTAGGAGAGATAAGGCCATGAGGAAAAGGAATAAATAGCACAGCGCAGCAAGCGGCTTTATGCCGGAAGCTCATGGACGCATCGAGCCCAAGGACTAACTTTGGAGGAATTCATGGGCAAAAAATCATTAGCTCTTAATTAGTCTTCTACATCAAAATATCTATAGATCAATAAACCTTTTACTATAACCGCTCTGTATGTATCAAAATTGGATAGTACGGAAGTAAGCAGTCTTATCCCACGCTGCATCACTACCATTAAGGATTGAAAAATAAATTCTCTCCCGGAGATTGGAATAAAATCCCAGCCATAAGAATGACCAAAATAGGGTAAACATCTAAGCTTAACCCACTTTCATCAACTAATCTAACTTTTTTCGATATATTGAATGTCCATATCGCAGATTTAGAATAGAACCTAATTTTTATGCACAATGAATTTTATCCGTAAATCGCTTTTTTGTTATCTCATTATGGTATCCTTCATACTCTCCTGCCACGCTCAGACCAATCAGGAGATAGACAATCTGATTTCCTTTGCCAAAGCATATGGCTATGTAAAATACTTCCATCCCAGCACAGAAGCAGATCAGGTGGACTGGGGATGGTTTTCCGTTTATGGAAGCGCGCAAGTTCTGGAGTGTCAAAACAAGGAAGAGCTGCTGCAGACCATGCAGCGGATCTTTGAGCCGATTGCCCCGACGGTAACCTTCTCTTTGGATAAACCGGCCACTGAACATCCAATAAAAGTAAAACCAGCCGATGATCAGGATTACCTGCCTGTGTACTGGCAGCATTTAGGTGTTTCCAAGGACATGAATGAAGGCAACCCACTCTACCGAAGTGTCAGGATAAACTCCCTCCAATTGACTGCCGATGACCGTAATCCTGTAGACGAAAACCAAGACTCGAAAGAAAACGGCAAGAACCCCACAAAGGAATACACCTCCGCACCACCTCTCTTCAAAGGTTTGCCCAAGGAAACCGATCTCTGGACAAGCCAGATCGGGAACGGGTTATGGATCACCATGCCACTGGTACTTTACAGCAAAGGCGGACAGACCTATCCTAAAAGCAGGGTGGACATTGAAGAGTTCATGTCAGCAGGAGAGGAAACTACCGCAACGGATGCCTCTGCCCTCTCCTTCCGCTGTGGCAACCTGATCAATGCCTGGAATGTCTTTCAGCATTTTTATCCTTATTTCGACGAGATGGATATAGAATGGGAAAAAGAACTGAATGCAAGTCTAAGAAGAACATATACCGGTGACTTAGATGGCCATATGGATGATCTGAAGCGCCTCACTTCTGCTTTAAAAGACAACCACGTCAGTGTCAGAAGTTCTGAAAGTCCTTATTTTGCACCACCCATCGATGTAGCTTGGATAGAGCAGCAACTGGTCATCACCGAGGTATATGATCCTACGCTGGATTTTAAACCGGGAGAGACGATTGAGCAGGTCAACGGAACATCACCACAACAGATATACGAAAGCCTAAAACCCCTGACATCCGCTGCCACTCAGGGATGGTTTGACTACATTGCGCCGATTCTGATGATAACGGGAAAGCTAAATACTACCCTGGATATCACGGTAGCGGGAAAGACTGTAGAGCTTAGAAGAAAACTGAACTACTATGCCCAGAAAGATTCGATAAAGTCTTCACAAGATGGATATAGGTTTCTAGAGGACGGAATTGTCTATCTCAATCTGGACGCATTGCCCATGGACACAATCAACCGGCTTATGCCCCAATTGGAAAAAAGCAGGGCAATAATAGCCGATGTCCGTGGTTACCCAAACAACAACCATGACCTGATCAACCACCTGATTGCCGGGAAGGACAGTCGGAAGTGGATGCAGGTGGATCATATCCTGTACCCCGACCGGGAAAAGAAAGTAGGCTATACCGACTTTGGTTGGTCCCTTGAACCAAAACAACCCTATCTGGGCGACAAAAAAGTCATATTCATTACCGACGGTCGGGCTGTCAGTTACGCTGAAAGCTATCTGGGATTTATAGAAGGATATCAACTGGCAACTATAGTCGGACAGCCCAGTTCCGGTACCAACGGCAATGTCAACAGCTTTACTCTGCCCGGGGATTACACCATCTCCTTTACAGGCATGCGGGTGTTGAAGCATGACGGATCCCAACTTCACGGCATAGGTTTCCTGCCTGATGTGTATGTGGAGCGAACCGTAGCCGGAGTAAGAACCGGAAAGGACGAGTTTTTGGAAAAGGCAATTGAGATAGCTAAGCAGTAACCTGGGGAGGACAATCAGCCACAGCGCCACAGTAGTTTTATATCAATGCATTCAGATAAGACTGAATAACTATCCATTCCTTCATGTACCCCTCTAAATCAATTGGTTAATAATTCCAAGCGTGAATCGTGTAGTCTGACTAAACAGAGCCTGCTAAATCGGTGAAAACCAATGTCCCTCTGGACAGGGTTCGAATCGGGGGGAGTAGCCTATAACAATATAAGTACACTCACGTCCTGGGAGAGATTAGACTAGGAAAAAAAATAAAGTGTAGGCGAATAGTTTTATGCAACAAACTCATGGATCCATCGAGTCAAAGGACTAACTTTGATAGAATTCATTGGCAAAAATAGACATCATGATTATTCCTGCCGTCCCCTATCCTACCAAATTTCTATGGAATATGTCAGAAGGAGGCCCTGTAAGGTGGATATCGCGAGATGTAAATACAGACGAGGATGTCTATATGACCGGCGGAAGTTATGTGCAAGTTTGTAATGAAATGTATCCTGGGAAGGTGTCTTGGGGTTTTGCAGATCATTCGGCTATAACTACATCCACACGAGGACAGTGGATTTCTAAATGGACAGCCGGCCCTCTTGTTGAATATAACTGGAGTGCCCCCCTTGGATAACACGATTTTAAATCACTTTGTATCTACCGCAATTAGTGGCTCTACCTCAGCCTTGTGTTCAGACTCAAGAACTTTTTCAGCAGTGAGCATTTCAGGAGCCACCTACACATGGACAACGAGCAGCATACTTTCTATTATTTCCGATTCCGGAACAAACCAAAATATGGTCAGAGAAATGGGGCTAATAATGGAGTGGGGTGGGTTCAAGTCACGGTTTCAACTCCTTGTTCCAGTAGTTCTGCAACTTGAAAAACCCAAAATTTCGA
Source organism: Algoriphagus sp. 4150 (assembly GCF_031457395.1). NCBI lineage: Bacteria > Pseudomonadati > Bacteroidota > Cytophagia > Cytophagales > Cyclobacteriaceae > Algoriphagus > Algoriphagus sp. 4150. The sequence goes on along the minus strand of NZ_JAVDWS010000018.1, from coordinate 6,903 downwards.
TCTTGGTTCCGCAATTGTCAGTAATCCTAATTATTGGTTGTTTGATGAATGGTCAAGTATGTGGCAATTATCCTATACTGCACCAATGGATATTCGAGCAATTATTCATTAGTTTCAGGTTCAACTGCCCTGATCCCTAATATTGACGATTGTTATGTCACTACAACTTCTGGAGCGGTAATTTCCCTTGTTGCAACCAATTCATGTGCATCATCTTCACCTTATTACTTCTACATATCTGCCAGTGGAAGCCAGCTAAGTATCTATTCAAATCCAGCAAGTGAAACGCTCACATTGGAGCTACTAAACACAGATATAAGACAAACCTACCTTCAGAAATAAAAATATATTCACAGAATCATCTTGGCGAAATAATTTCTGTTGTTGTTGGTGCATTATACAATAAAGACAGCATTATCGATGGCAATAAAATTGAAATTGACGTGAGAAATATACCGAAAGGATTATATTTCATGCACATTATGCCAAAGATATAAAAACAAATAACATTCAGAAGATTTAGATTATTATTAAATAAAACATGTGCTAATTTAAACTCTTGGAATATTAAAACATAAAAATTGACTACAAATTATTTTCAAAATTACTTTAGGTATTTTCACTTTCTAATTACCCGAAATGATACCAGTTACCTTAGATTTTAACTTAAGAAACCCTCGAAGTACCCCTTCGAAATCCTTCAGAGTGACGCCTCAAGGGTTAAGTACTCATTACAGCAATTCCACACTTCTCTTTACAAAGGCTGTCAAATCCTTGCCTGTTAGCAAGCCTTGGGAAAGAAGCGCCAGATCAAATGCCTGCTTGGCAAGCTTGGTCTTTTCTTCTTCGGTTTCTGCTTTCAAGACTTTATCCACTACCGGGTGATTTCCGTTGATAGCTACTTTATAGGCATCGGGAAGTGAGCCGTAGAAGCCCATTCCTCCGCCCCCTGTAGCGGCCATTTCTTTCATTCGACGCATAAATTCCTCCATGGTGATCGTCACCGGAAGCTCCTCTGGGCTTAAGCCTTCTACTTCTACCGTATACATCTTGTTGTTGATCGCCTTATCGAAGACTTCCTTCACTTCCTTACTTTGATCTTCAGTCAGCAAGTTGGCGTAAGTTTCCTCTTTTTGGATCAACTTCTCAGCCACGTCAGCATCCACCCGCTTCAGTTGTGTTTTCTCCAACTTGGATTCCAGATTTTGGATAAAATGGCTGTCAATAGGAGAATCCATCACCAACACATCGTAATCCTTCTTATTGGCGGACTGAATAAAGCCATCTTGCTTATCCAAATCTGTTGCATACAAGATGACCGCCTGCTCATTCTTATCTGTCTGATTCGGTTTCACCTTGGACTGATATTCTTCTATGGTGAAGAACTCTCCTTTGGTGTTTTTCAGCAAAGCGAAGTCTTTTCCTTTTTCATAGAATTTCTCCTCAGAGATCATTCCGTATTTCACGAAAAGTCCGATATCATCCCATTTATCTTCGTAGGCTTTTCTATCTTTTTTGTAAAGCTCTGCAAGCTTGTCCGCTACTTTCTTGGTGATATAAGAATTGATTTTCTTCACATTTCCATCCGCCTGCAAGAAGCTTCTTGACACGTTCAGAGGAATATCCGGAGAATCAATCACCCCATGAAGCAGCATCAAGAACTCAGGCACGATGTCCTTCACCTCGTCGGTGATAAATACCTGACGGCTGAATAATTTGATCTTGTTGCGTTGAAGCTCAAATTCGTTTTTCACTTTTGGGAAATACAAAACTCCAGTCAAGTTGAACGGATAATCCACATTCAGATGAATCCAGAAAAGCGGATCCTCAGACATTGGATAGAGCTCCTTGTAGAACTTCAGGTAATCTTCATCTGTTAGATCGCTTGGAGATTTCGTCCAGATAGGTGCAGTAGTATTGATTAAATTGTCAACTTCTATTGACTTCCATTTCTTCTCACCCTTGTCATCCACACCATCTTCTGCGGATTCGGTTTTAGTACCAAATTTGATCGGAACAGGAAGGAATTTTGCGTATTTGTCAAGAATTCCCTGAAGCTTCCACTTGTCCAGAAACTCTTCAGAATCCTTGTTGATATGAAGTATTATGTCGGTTCCACGCTCTGTTCGTGTTCCTTCGGAAATTTCGAAAGAAGTAGAACCGTCACAAGTCCATTTGGCTGGCTCAGCGCCCTCTTGGTAAGAAAGTGTATTGATCTCCACCGTATCGGCGACCATAAAAGCTGAGTAAAAACCCAAACCAAACTTACCGATGATCTCATTGGCATCTTTGGCATCCTTGAATTTCTCCACAAACTCCTCAGCTCCTGAAAAAGCAACCTGATTGATGAATTTTTTGATCTCCTCAGCAGTCATGCCAAGTCCCCGGTCAGAGATGGTGATGGTTTTCTTTTTCTCGTCGAAGCTCACTTCAACAGTGGTGTCACCAAGTTCGCCTGTATACTGACCTAATGTCGCTAAGCGCTTGATTTTTTGAGTCGCATCGACAGCATTGGAAACAAGTTCTCTTAGAAAAATCTCGTTATCAGAATAGAGAAACTTCTTGATAATCGGGAAAATGTTCTCGGTATGGATCGAGATCGTGCCTTTTTCCTGCATGGCTATAAATTAGTTTAGTTAAACACATGGTTTGTCGGGCACAGGATTGCAACTGTTGTTCCAAAGCAGTTTAGGTGCCATTTTGGCAGTTTGAATTAAAGATTTGAAATTCTCCATACTCATAGATCTCCTAACAATTCGAAAAAAGCGATCCTGACTATGGCCCTTCGACTCCCCTCAGGGTGACTTCGCATCAGTTTTCGTGATTACCTGGATTTTTCAATCTTCCAATCCACCACGGCGGACAAGCTTTTACAATCCTCTTATCTTTGACCCATGTGGAAAGAAATCTCAGTTCTGATCAGTAAAGAAGTCACGCTGGAGTGGAGACAGAAATTCGCGCTTAATGGGATTTTGCTTTATGTGGTTTCTGCAGTTTTTATCACCTATTTGAGTGTGGGGGCCAAGCAAGGGAATATCACCGCACCTACTTGGAATGCCTTATACTGGATTATAATTCTTTTCTCGGCAGTGAATGCAGTGGCAAAAAGCTTTGTACAAGAGCATCAAGGACGTCAACTCTATTATTACATGATTGCTTCTCCTGAGGCAATCATATTATCGAAAATCATTTACAATACCGGTCTTACGCTGATTTTAGCACTATTGGGCTATGTGGTTTTTTCTGTGATTCTTGGCAATCCTGTCCAAGACCAAGGCTTGTTCCTACTCAACCTGGTTCTCGGAGCCATGGGTTTTTCTGCCAGCTTGACCATGGTCAGCGGCATTGCTTCCAAAGCAGGGAACAACGCCACCCTGATGGCGATTTTGAGTTTCCCGGTGATCATCCCGATTTTGCTGATGGCCATCCGCATTTCCAAAAACGCCATGGACGGGCTCGATTGGAGTGTAAGCATGGATAAGCTATTGACACTTCTGGCAATCAATGCGATTGTCGCCGTGACCGGATATATTCTGTTCCCTTATTTGTGGAGAAGTTAGCATGCCTAAACAGATATCAATGAAAAACCTACTATCCTTCGGAATAATACTAATAATTAGTAGCCTAAATCTATCTCTTGCTCAACAAACAATTCATTATGAAAAATTTTGTAAAGAAATCTGTGAATTGCTTGTGACTAATAACAAAAGTGAATTTGTTAAAAGGTTTATCCCAACTAAGGAGGATTTGCTAGAATTTTCCTATGGAACAATGGCAGAAAAAATAAGTAAAGGAGAGTGTGAGGGCTTTTTTGAGGCTGTCACTAGCACAATTGAAATACTAGAAATAGATATCTCTAGTTCATTTGACTTTGTCTATGAGAAATTGCAAAAAAACAAAATTCTGAAAGTAGGCAATGTTGAAATCAGGAAGTCAACTACATCTAAAATTGGAGAAATAGAAGTTCAAAATTTATTCTTTGTAATATCTGATGGGCAAAATCAATTTAAGATTGAACTTCTCGGCATTTACCAAGCATCTAGAGATTGGATAATCCTTTCTGATATAGCTCCTTGGTATTTTTGAATGTTAGGTGAAGAGTGATCTAATAAAGCCTATTAGATAATTGTAAAAAAAATTGACCAACCTTCATTTCGGACAAGACTAAATCGGTAAACCCAAAATCTGGACCTCTCCACACTCACTTTGAAAAACTCTTAAATAGTAATAGAAGAGGCTTTTAGAAAAATAGTGATTTTTAAAGGTCAAAATCGTTCCTTAATAGTAATGAGAGATGGAAAAGTAACTGAAATCAATCCATTTAACTTTCCTGATACGATCATCCATCTACATTTTTCATTATCACTAACCCTTTTTCCCATAGGTTTGTAATATATTCAGCATAGGGATTTCTTTCTCTGTGAACTCCGTGCTAAATCTCTGCACCCTCCTGCGGTTAAAAGAACTTACAAAAAGCGCCGTTTTCAGAAACTTATGCCTTATTTTTGCGATTGAATTAGCAAAAACACCCTATGCGCCAATCCTGGTGGAAAATTCTTGCAATTGCCCTGCTGCTGTACACGCTAATCGCAGGCTTGCTTATGGATGTACCTCGACTTCCAATTCTGAACGAAACTATACGTGCTCTTTATTTCCATGTCACCATGTGGTTTGGAATGCTAATAGCCTTGCTCATTTCTGTTATTTATAGTATTAAGTACTTAAATGGGAATAATTTAAAGAATGACGACATAGCGATTGAATTTGCCAACGTAGGAATTCTTTTTGGGATACTTGGAATATTTACAGGAATGCTTTGGGCAAAATTTGCATGGGGAGCCTATTGGAGTGGGGATCCCAAACAAAATGCTGCAGCTATTGCTATGCTCATGTATTTCGCTTACCTCATCCTACGCAACTCACTAACTGACACACAGCAAAGAGGCAGAATTGGTGCCATTTACAATATTTTTGCTTTCGCAGTTTATATACCCCTTGTCTATATTTTGCCCCGAATGACTGACAGCTTGCACCCTGGCAACGGGGGCAATCCTGGTTTTAACGCCTATGATATTGATTCTAAATTAAAATTGGTTTTCTATCCGGCTATTATAGGATGGATGCTTTTAGGCACTTGGATCGCAACTATGCGCGTAAGAATGCGTAGGGTGAAGAGAACTACTGAGGACCGAATTCTAAATTCCTGATTAATGAAAAAATTATTGACTATTGCTCTTTTGGTTTTCAGTCTTTCTGCTTTGGCACAAGATAAAATACCTGTAACTGAATCAGATTACTCGAATAACAGTGTAGATATGGCTGATGTAATGAGGTCAAATGGCAAAATCTATATTGTTGTAGGAATCATTGTGATTATTTTCGCAGGAATCACCGTTTATCTTATCAGTATTGACCGTAAGATCAGCAAACTTGAAAAAGCTCTTCATTCCTAATTCCTAAACTTCAGTACAAATGAAAAAAGGACATCTTTTAGGATTATGCATTATTGCAGCTGCAATAGCCATTATCATGACTTCTATCGGTGACGCGAGTAGCTACGAAAGTTTTACCACTGCTAAAGAGATGAAGCATAAGGGTGAGGACAAGGCAATCCACGTAGTAGGCCAGCTGAAAAAGGATTCGAGTGGCGAGGTGACCGGCTTAAACGTGCGGGAGGACAAAGTTTCCTTTACATTTATGCTTGTGGACCATGAAGGCGTAGAGCAGGAAGTTTTTTACAATGAACCCGTACCTGCAGATTTCACCCGCTCAGAATCCGTGGTGGTAATCGGTTCTTACAAGAATGATGAAATATTTATTGCCGATAAAATCCTGATGAAATGCCCTTCAAAATACCAAGAAACTGAAGTGCAGTCAGCAGGAATGTGAGTCGAGGCAGTTAGAATAAAAAATCCATGATCAATACCTTTATCGGTAACCTTGGCCACTTCATGACCATACTGGTCTTCGCCAGTGCTCTGACCACCGCATATGCTTACATCCAATATTATCGGGCAAACGAGCTGGAAAAAGTCAGCTGGAAGAGATTCAGTAGAATCAGCTTCGCCAGTCATGGCGTTTCCACCATGATGATTGTCATTTCACTTTTTGAAATCATCTATAATCACCACCGCTTCGAATATTTTTATGCATATTCGCACAGCACAAAGTGTTGTCGGATCTGCTCCTGAATTATTTCCCTGCCAGCTGCTGCCACAATACCGAAACCCGAGCCGCCCCTTGCTCATTGACGGGGTCGGTAAAAGGTTAGGAGTTAAATTCAAAAATGCCCGGATTTATAATATAGTCAAGCGGCTAGGGTTCAGCTCCCAAAAAGCAAAGGGCTTTTATCCTGAAGCTTACAAAAAAACGGGGGGAATTCAACGACAATTGAAAAAAATCCGAAAAGTCCGTCTTACACGGTTTTGTTGTATGAGGATGAATTCTCCCTGTCAAATACCGTTAATACAGGCTATTTATAGATAGGACAAGTTTAGCAGCCAGCCGAAGATCATGTCTAAACACAGAAGGGGCAACTATGGCTTGGAAACGAGCAGATAATAAACTCTTTCACCCAAATAGACAGTTCAATGGCTTTACAACTGCTGGGAAAGGGTCTGTACCCTTACAGTAAGCATCGTATAATCATCTAGGTTGTTGACAATATGATTTTTTACCATGGAAAACTTCTAAGTAAATCGCTGTTGACAAAACCGCTTTAGAACTGGCATATATGTTTGCATATTTCCCAGAACTCAACCCTATCACACTGGTGGTAAATGAAAAAGAACATCACCCACAACATAAATAACGTGAGTTCGGGTTAAGCACAAAGGGATAACTGGACAGAAGGTAATTCAAATTCGATGTTCAGGGAAGGTTTTTTAGGGAAAAAGCAATAAG
>NZ_JAVDWS010000017.1:0-116356 GCF_031457395.1 Algoriphagus sp. 4150 | reverse complement strand
GCATGAATATGAAAATTTAACTTCTTAGCGTTTTCTTACCCTTACCTAAAAATATAAAAATGAAGTGACAGAAAAATTATAAACATATGAAAAAACTTTTAATTCTGCTGATAGTTGTCAGCTGTTTCTTTAGCCCAACCTACTCACAAGTAAATAAAATTCCTTATACGATTAAAGAATTGGATGGTAAAATGAGAGATCAATACCATTCGATCCTAGGTTATGATGCAAATGGTTTTTACGCTTTGAAGACTAAAACCAAGGGAGTCGCTATTTATGGGATTCCTATGGGAATCAAAGCCGAGATTTCTATTGATTATGTAAATCAGGATTTAGAAGTTGAGAGAACCATTTTATTAGAACTTGCAGACGCAAAAAACAGTGTCGAGTTTCTTCATTTTGTGGAAGATCAAAATATCCTTAAAATAGCTTACTCAAGTTATAATGATGAAACTACTAAGCTCTTCATTGGTGATGTTGATCTTAAATCAGGGAAAGTATCTAATGCGAATCTTATTTTTTCAGAGTCAGGAATGGATAGAAGGGGCACTTTTGACTTAACTGAATCTTCGGATAAAAGTATTTTCGGCTTGTTTTCTATAGTGCCAAGCAAGGAAGGAAAATTGGAATCAAAGGTGTTTACAGCTGCTTTTGATTCAGAATTCAAGCTACTAAAGCAAAATCTAGTCATCATACCTCTTAAAGCCAAATCAAGCACATCAACTTTGAGTGCAGTATCGGGACTCTCTGCCTTGACAAGTCGTACTGAACTGATAGATCAAAATGGAAATATTAGTTTTTTGATTCGTATTGGGGAATCAAAATTAATAAATTTTGGAATGCCTGAATATAACTATCATGTTATAAAGATATCTGATGAACCCGGGAAATTTCAGTCCACCCATATAGGAAAAGATGAGTCGTATTTTTTGAAAGGGGCCTTGCTTAATGAGGACGAAAATAGAAATATCATTTGTGTAGCAAGTTATTCAGAAGAGAAAAACGTGCATCATGTTGTAAGAGGATTAGTAGTTTATACTATGGAGTCAGACAATTTTGAAGATATTAAAACACAGAAAATCGAATTTTCAGAAAGTCAAATATCTCAAATCCTACCTAGAAAAGGGCAAACTATAGCAAGGATTGCTTCTGGATATTTGAAAAAATCTTCAAAAGCAAATGCCATATTCTTGAATTTGAATTTCTCAAGGATAAATTCCGATGGAAGCATCAGCTTATTTTCAGAACTTTTTCATTCTTATTATGTCCAATCTAGCAAAACAGAAATTGCTCGAACTGTTAAGCTTGGAGGGGATATTTTTGAAATGAATATTTCAGATGGACAACTGAATTCTATCACAACTATTGAAAGAGAGTTCAATGGGGATATCGCCTATATCCAAGGCTCGTATCTACATGGAATGGTAGATGGAGAGGATATTTTAATGTTTTTAGATACTGAAAGTTTTGACTTAAAGTATGCTATAAGAAATGAATTTGGGGAATATAAGGAAAGCTACATTCCTAACATCAAAAAGAATAAAGACTTCAAAAAAAGAATAATATCCTATCACTCATTTAATCTTAAAGATGATCGATACCAATATTTATTCATGCGAAATAAGTCAAAGTTTTATATAACAAAATTAGATTTGGGTCAGATATTAAATTAATCCACTTCAAAACTAAGCTTCATAGTGATGGAGGCTGTTTTGTTTTTGTCGGCGGTATTAAAGGTGCCACCCCAAGAATAATCTTCCCCTGAGTTTTGGCCTGTGATCTGGAAGATTCCCATATTCGCTGAGATGAGGTTGCCGAGGTCTCCCTTGGAGTTTTCGGCAATCCGTTCGGCTCTGATTCTTGCATCCTCGGTCGCTTTGGCTATCATTTCCAGTTTGAGAGATTCTAGTTCTGTGTAGTAATAGCGGGGCGACTGGGAGTAGAAGGCTATTCCCTGATTCAGCAATTCTGTTATTTCACGGCTGATTTTCTCTACTTTTTCTATTTCCTTGGATTCTATCTTTAAGGATTGGTTTAGTGTGTATCCATCAAATGTCTGTCCGAGATATCTGCCGTCATTGGAGTAATTCTGCTGATATTTTGGATTGGTGTTTACTGCATTGAAAATCAGTTTCTCGGCAGGAATACCTTTTGATATCAAATAGTCAGTTACGAGCTTTTTGTCTTTTTCAAGGTCAGCATAGGCAGATTTCAAGTCGAAGCTTTCACGGCTAAAATTGCCTTCCCACACCACCAGATCCGAGGTGAAATTGCTTTCACCCAAACCGGTGACATTGATGGTGCCCTGAGGTCGGTTTCGGTTGATCACTGCATTGCCGAGAACTATTGATGCGATGACGATTGCTAGGGCAAAAAGGATTGCGGAGAGATTGTTCTTCATGGTTGTAAAAATTAGATCCAGCATCTAGGTAACAAATAACCCGCCAAGTGACGGGGTTTAAGAATGTTTAACTGTGGATTAAATTGATTTCCGAAAGTTCCTTCCTATCCGGTTTGTCCCTGCTAGAATCTTAATAAACCCGCTGCTTGAGATCTTGCTCTTTAGGATTCTCCAGATCAATCAAATAGCCATTTACAACAGCATATTTTCGGACCCCGTCTTTCTCCAAAAAGAAATTAGTGGATTCTCCCATTTTCCAGCCGAAAGGGAAATTATCAGTACTTTTTAAAACCAAAATCGGAAGCTGATGCAACTCATCTTTTGCGCCGGCGCTAATTTTCACGGCTATATATCCTTGTTTTAAAAGATCCAGTGCTTTTGCCCTGTCTAGGTCATTCACAGATTCAAAAACAGTTTCATAGACTTTACCCTCCCCATAGCTCAATCCCGAAGCATCAAATTCCTCCAAGCCAAAGTACACCTGCATATCACCCAGATCATCTACCGATCCGGTGACGAAATAGGAGCCTTCTGCACTACTCTCACGTCTTCTGATTGCTAAGTCCATAGGAAAGTATTTTCCATTGGCCGGGATCTGCAGCTCATTGAGAAGCAAGTCTACCAATTTTAAATCATTGTCAGGAATCTCAAAATATTGTGTAGTAGTGTACTGTTCGTAGTCTTTGGTAGCGATTTGCTCCAGCGCATTAAGGATAATCATAAAATTCAGCTGGCGGATGTACTGCTTCTCCGGATCATTGGGATACCCACCGGATTCGATCAAAATGGTACTTGTTCCCCACTTGGTCATATTGTCGCCGAAAGCTCTGGGCTCAAATGCATCGTCATATTTTCCCACTTGACCCGGAATGACATCTTGGAGTATCTGATTCATTCCCACGATCGTCTGCATTGCCCTCTTCCTTACCTCATTTACATCTGTATCATAATTGTATGCAGGTGCCAGTACGGATATAGTAGCTTGCTTTGGGGTGCCTGATACATTATAATAAATCTGCTGATCGTGTAAGTTGAACCCAAACTCAGGGTCAAAACTATCCCTGGCCCCTTTTAAGATCACAGCTTCCGGTGAAATCTGCGAAATAGCATCCCGATTCAAATCGATATCAAGTGCATTCCTTCTTTTGAATACTTCTGCTCCATCAGGATTGATCATTGGGATAAACTTAAGATCCAGCTTTGATTTCAATAGATCCCGTAGTTCATCGTATTCATCCCCACTTGCTTCCAGAAAATTAAATAAGTCGAAAAGTGACATCGTAGCCGTGCTTTCATTTCCATGCATCTGGGACCATAGCATCACCTTGGTTTTGCCAGTTCCCCAATCCAAACTGGAAATGCTTCTTCCCTCCACCGACTCCCCAAGTGTGGTGATCCTAAAAGCAACCGAATGCTTCTGAATCAAGGGCTGAAGGTCGGCATGCCTGAATCTCCTGTGTGTGATAGCGGGTTCCTTGAATTGGAAATAGGCTGATTCAAGTGCCGCTACAGTAGCCGTGACTTCAGGTGCTGAGACTTTTGCTGTTTTACAACTAAAAGCGAAAATTAAAAACAGCAAAAACAAGCTGTTCGAAAGTTTAAATCTGGCTTTCATAATTTTTTCTATTTACCTTGAATAAAATGTAATTCTGCCTGTCAAACAAGAGTAAAGCCTTTAATTTTACATCAAATCGAATATTTTCCACAATGGACATATCTTATCAAGTTGTAGATCTTCCGCTAAAACATACATTCACCATCGCCCATCAAAGCAGGGATGTGCAAGATACCCTCATCGTAAAACTGCAAGATGGCGCATATTATGGATTGGGCGAATCTACGACAAATCCTTTCTATGGAATGACCATTACCAATATGATGGAAAGTTTGGAGAAATTCAGGCCTATCGTAGAAAAAGCTGAGTGGGAAACCCCGGAGGAACTTTGGGATCTTGGGAGGGAAATTTTTAAAGACAATCCCTTTGCGCAGTGCGCACTGGATATGGCGGTTTGGGATATTTATGCAAAAAAGAAGGGTCAAAAACTATACGAACTGCTGGGGCTGAACCCTTCCGATATTCCAATCACCAACTTTACAATAGGCATAGATTCTGTCGAAAAGATGGTCACAAAGATGAAAGAAGTTCACTGGCCGATCTACAAGATTAAATTGGGTACTTCTGATGATTTGGCCATTATCCGTGAGCTCAGAAAACATACGGATGCCATTTTCAGAATTGATGCAAACTGTGCCTGGAATGCGGAGCAAGCCATAGCCTATTCTGTAGAGCTGGAAAAGCTGGGAGTGGAATTTATGGAGCAGCCGCTGGGAAAGGATGATCTGGAAGGAATGAAGGAAGTATTCAAGCACAGCAAACTTCCGGTGATCGCAGATGAGAGCTGTATAGTAGAAGCTGACGTGAAGAAATGCCATGGGCTTTTCCACGGAATCAACGTGAAACTGGTAAAAGCAGGAGGAATCACTCCTGGCCTGAGAATGATCCATGAGGCAAAGAAGCTCGGAATGAAAACCATGGTGGGATGCATGACAGAATCTTCTGTAGGAATCACGGCAATCGCGCATATAGCACCCCTGTTGGATTATGTGGATATGGATGGAGCGATGCTGCTCTCACATGATCCTGCTAAAGGGATTGTAATCACACCTGAAAAAGTAATCTTTCCTGAGGGAAATGGAATAGGCGCTGAAATGGTTGGTTGAGCAGATAGAGCAACTCTCTAAAGATGGGGATCAGGATTCTGAATGGCTTTCCTCCTAACCTGATTAGTAGGTAACCCTTTGAAACTATAATTTGGTCTAAGCCAATAAATCGGAATCCAAATTTATTCTTGTTTTTGCTTATCATTAGTATTAATTTGGGGTGATTGATAGTAAAACCCAAAAATTATACTGTGAAAACCCAAACAAACAGTTTTTCCTCTAGGGATCCAAATACACTTTGGAAAATGCTTAGAGATGGGGAAAGAAATGGGTTAGAAGGTTTATACCGTCATTTTTCCGAGGACTTGTTTAGGTACGGATGTGCGAAGGGTTATGAAATTAATTTTGTGCAGGATTCCATACAAGAGGTTTTTATTGACCTATGGAAATACCATAAAAGTTTACAAAAAGCAGACAATGTAAAAGTCTATCTATTCAAATCCCTTACCCATAAAATGTATAGGGAAAGTAAGCGGGAAAAGAAATTTCTGACAGAGGATATTGAATCTGCACTGGAGGAGAATTTTTATATTGAGTCTGTCGAGACTCAGATCATAGATGCCTACACGGACGAAAACGTAAAAAAAAAATTAGCTAATTCTATCGATGCGCTCCCTATGAGGCAAAAGGAAGTGATTCTTTTCCTTTTCTTCGAAAAGCTTTCCTATGAAGAGGTTTCCAGTTTGATGGGCATCAACCTAAGCTCTGTATATACCTTGGCTTGGAAAGCAATTGGCAGTCTGAAAAAAGTGGTGTTCTTACTAAGTATTGCCATACTGCTGTAATAAGAATCAGCACAACTACTTACGCTATTTTTATTTCTCCACGATATTCATTCTCCCACTGTTTTTGAGGCGGTTTGAAGCCGTAGTAGATTTTCTAATGAATAATTCGGGTTTATTGCCTCGGAGATCAGTCAACAGTGGTTTGTACAGTGATTTCTTAGTCCGGCTTTCCAATTATTGATTAATCTCTTTATCTGATTTTTCATCTCCTCAAGCATTCAGTTTAACGGCAGAACCGAACCTCTACAGAAAAAATAAAATATTCTGATTTTGGAAGGATAGTTTTCTCTTTATATGGACTCCTTTATATGAATGCATATAATATGAGAAATAAGGAGGATTTTAAAGTTGAAGATTTTGTTCTGGATCCGGATTTCCGGAATTGGATACTTTTTCCTGAAAATTCGAATAAGAAGTATTGGACAAAATACCTAAAAGAAAACCCTTCAAAGTATCCTGACATAATTCAGGCAAAGAAGATCATCCTAAATCTATCCAGAAACACCCAAGAGGTGAGTCCGGAGCGACTGGAAAATACTTGGAATAATATCCATAAAGCTACAGCTGCCGAACAAAACCAAGAGGATGAACAAGACAATACGGTTCCATTGAATGCGGAGAGTACCATTAGGAACTTTGAACCGGAATATCTTAGATACATAAAGGCCAATCAACTCCTAAAATTAGCAGCCGTTTTGGTTCTGGGCGTGATGCTGGTGTATTTGGCAAGAATAGCATTTCATCAAAAAGCCGAATTTCAAGCAGGAATACCCGTGGTGATTGAGGATTTCAATTCTCCTCCGGGAGTGAAGTCTAGCTTAACCTTGAGTGATGGTTCAAAAGTAATTCTCAATTCAGGTAGTCGGTTACGCTACGTCAAAAATTTTGAGTCTGACCAGCGTCAGGTAGAATTGGAAGGTGAAGCATTTTTTGAAGTGGCAAAAGACAGTTCCCGTCCATTTCGGGTGAAAACAGGTCTTGTGATGACCACCGCAATAGGCACCTCATTTAATATCAAAGCTTATAGCGGGCTGCCTATAGATGTGTCGCTTACAACAGGCAGGGTAGAGGTTGAACTCAATTTTAAGGATAAAATGCTGATTAGTCTGATGCCGGGCGAAGCATTGAACATAGATGTAGAAAACCAGAACTCTAACAAAGCTCTATTCAATGAGGAGCAGGTTATTGCCTGGACATCAAAGACAATTTACTTTAAGGAAACCCCTTTTTCCGAGATTAAAAGGGTGTTGGAGAACTGGTATGGTGTAGAAATATACTTGTATAATGAGAGCTCACACGAAATAGAGGTTTCGGGAGCATTTAAGGATCAGACCTTAGAAAACGTGCTGGAAGGCTTAAGCTATTCGGCAAGGTTTGATTTTGAGATAGAAAAAGATCAGGTAAAAATATACTTTAAATAAACCTGCCTATGGGAAATTAAATCCGAAGAATAAATGGCCACGGGTGCTGTAACACCCATGACCATCAGTGTGGAATGGAACCGATTCTGTAAAATAATTCCATTCCCAGTTCATTTATTCAATAACAATAGCCTAAATAAACGACCCTAAAGATATGAAAAAATGTCTATTAAAGCATGTGCTATACATGACTAAGTTATTCTTCATTGCCTTTGTTTTTCAATGCCTTACCATGAGTTTTCTTTTGGCATGGAATGGCAATGCCCAGGTGAAAAGTATCGACGAAGTACAGGTTCATCTTTCCCTACACAACGTAGCGGCGGTTGAAGCTTTTCACAAACTTGAAAAAGCCACCGAGTTCAATTTTGTCTTTGCCACACGGGAGATTAAGGATCTTCCTCCCATTTCCTTTCAGAGCGAGGGTAAGACGCTTTACAATTTATTGTTGGAAATGGCCACCCAATACAAACTTAATTTTAAACAAGTCGACAGGAACATCCATGTAAAAAAGGCGGATCATACAGATCGTGCCCCAATTACCAGAGCTCCTAGAGAGCTCATAAAAGGAGTGGTGCGGGATCCGGATGGAGAACCCTTGCCGGGTGTGAGTGTATTGGTCAAAGGCTCAACCCAAGGAACCGCAACAGATATAGATGGGGCTTTTAGCATTAATGTGCCCGAAGGAGGAACGCTGAGATTTTCATTTATAGGATTCCTTACCCAAGAAATATTGGTAGGAAATCAGACTAACGTAGAGGTGGTTTTAGAGTACGATGATTCCTCACTTGATGAGATAGTCGTGACAGGGTATGGTACCCAGCAAAAGATCCAGATGACCGGAGCAATCAGTGCAGTCACTTCCAAGGATATAGAGAAAACCACCGCTACCACATCAGCGGAAGCCTTGGTAGGAAGGATTCCGGGTTTAACGTCCCGAACGACCAATTCCTATGAGGGTGATTCCAGACCAGGATCCAATACCCAGTTGCAGATTAGGAATATGGGAAATCCTCTGTATGTCATAGATGGAATCCCCCAGACCTCCGGTCAATTCAATAATTTGAATATTAACGATATTGATAAAATATCCATTCTTAAAGATGCCTCTGCGGCGATTTACGGAATAAGGGCGGCAAACGGGGTTGTATTGGTGACCACAAAAAGGGGAAAGGCCAATCAACCTCCTGTGATCAGACTCAATGGATACTACGGAATCCAGAATAACACCCGCTTTCCATTTGACCCTCCGGCAAATGCTTACACTTTCAAGCGCTCGCAGGCGGAGATCGAACAAAATAGAGGACAAACACCAACCATCTCTAGGGAAGAATTGGAAAAATGGAGGCTGGGTACCGAACCGGGATATGAGTCATACAACCATTATGACAATGTGTTTAACAATCCCAATGCAGGCCAATATTCCCTCAATGCCAGTGCTTCAGGAGGATCTGAGGACATCACCTATTTCTTCTCTGCCGGACATGTAAATCAGGATTATGTGTTAAAAGGCCATTCTTTTGACCGAACCAATATCCAGGCAAACCTAAAGGCAAGGCTGCACAAGGGATTATCAGTGGGCACCCAGATCAGTGCACGAGTTGAGAACAGAGAGAATGTGGCTATACCCGGGCGAGATGATCCGATTTGGAATGCACTTCTGGGCACGAATAGTTCCTGGCCTATGGAGAACATATATGCCAATGGAAACCCCAATTATGTAAATGGGAATGTAAGGTTTCTTACAAGATTGCCTTCCACATTTACTAGAGAGGTGGCTGGCTTTCAGGAAGATCAATGGTCAAACTTCACCGGTAACTTTTTCGCAGAATATGAATTTGATTTTGGACTTACAGCGCGGGCTACTTATTCCCATTCCAGAAAACTGAATACTTTCGAAAGACAGCGATTCAGCTATGATGCTTACATCTATGATCCTGAATCAGATAATTACATGGTCACGGATGGTTTTGCCAGTCCCCTCAGAACCAAAAACAGGACAATTATTACCGAGCAATTTTCTCAAATTCAATTGTCTTACTCCAGGGATTTCGTCAACCACAGCATTTCCGGGGTATTGGCTTTTGAGATAGCGGATACAGAAACTGATTTTGCAGGCGTAGAAGCCGTCCCTTCAAATAATTACTCTCCTCTGATCAATTTTATCGAGCTGAATAATTTCGAAAATACGTGGGCTACTTCCGCACGGACTTCATATGTGGGCAAGTTCTCTTACGATTATAAGAAAAAGTATCTTCTGGATCTGTTGGGAAGATATGATGGCTCTTATCTCTATGATCCGGATAAGCGCTGGGGGTTATTTCCGGGAATTTCTGCAGGTTGGCGGATCATTGCAGAGGAGTTTATGGAAGGGAAATTTGGATTTCTTACCGAACTCAAGCTGAGAGGATCTTGGGGACAAGCAGGGCAGGAGGTTAACATTACCCCATGGGGCTATCTGGCAGGAGCGGACTTCAGAACAAGTCAATATCTCCTAGACGGAAATGTGGTGACAGGAGCTAGACCAAGAGGGATTCCGGTCACCAACCTGTCGTGGGCCAAAAGTACCACGACGAATATAGGCTTGGAAATTTCTGTTTTTGACAACAAACTTTCCGGTGAATTTGATCTTTTTGAAAGAAGGCTAACAGGTCTGCCTGCAGCCAAGTACGATGTGCTGCTTCCCAGCGAAGTAGGGTATACACTGCCACTGGAAAATTTAGAATCGGAAGCGCTTCGGGGAGCGGAAGGTATGCTCAATTATCGGGGAGGAAATGGGCCTCTGACTTTCACCATCGGAGTGAATGCTACGCTGGCACGTCGTAGGATACTGGATCCATATCTGCCAAGATTTGGTAATTCATGGGATGAATATAGAAATGGTACTCAGGATAGATGGGCAGGTGTATCCTTTGGCTATGAGGTGATTGGACGTTTTAAGACGCAGGAAGAAATAGACAATCATTTAATCAATAATGACGGTCAGGGAAATACAACCCTGTTGCCCGGAGACTTTATTTACAAAGATTCCAACGATGATGGAATAATTAACGAAATGGATATGCGTCCCATTGGCTATAATCTCTATGATAATCCAATTCTATCCTATGGTATCAATGGGTCCGTGGAATATAAGGGAATCGATTTTTCCTTTGGGTTTTCCGGAGGGAGTTTATACTCATTCAGCCAGAACTTAGAGCTCAAATTTCCTTTTCAGGGAGGGCATAATTCGCCTGAGTGGCTGCTGAATGATCGCTGGCACAGAGCAGATTTGTATGATCCAAATAGTGAATGGATAGAAGGAAAATACCCTGTTCACCGCCAAAATTCAGGCCACGCAAATTACAGGCAAAGCGATTTTTGGAGGAGAAATGTTAATTATTTACGTCTTAAGAGAGTGGAGTTGGGCTACTCCATTCCACCAAAAATACTTAGTTCCGTGGGGATCAATGCAGCCAGACTGTACATGAATGGCTCCAACCTCTTCAGTTTTGATAATATGAAAGACATCCGTCTAGATCCCGAATTGGCCATTGATTCAGGATTGAGATACCCTACTCAACGGGTAATCACTGTTGGCTTTGATATTACACTTTAAACCCATAATGACTACACTCATGAAAAGTATATATAACTACTTATTAATAGCTCTTGCTGTTTTAGGGTTAGGATCCTGTGCAGACTGGTTAGAACGGGAGCCGCAGACTATTTTGACAGACGAGCAGGTATGGAGTGATCCTGAATTGATCACAAGTGTTATTTCTGATATATATAGCAGATTGCCAAAACACACAGATTTTACAGAAACCGGCAATTGCGGGAGTACAGACGTTTACTGTGGCTGGAAAGACTATGCAGCCTATGATGAAGCGATTTGGTCAGGGGTAAGCAATTTTGATTACGAAATCAGAAATAATATAATAAACTATCCATTCCTTAGGTGGAGCCTCTGGAATTATACCCTGATCAGGGATATAAATCTGGCAATTGAAAATATTGATAAAACAGAATCTGCAAAAGTAAATCCAACTCAAAAAGAGCAGTTCATTGCAGAATTGAGGTTTCTCAGAGCCTTAAATTATTTTGAATTGGTAAAGCGTATGGGAGGCGTTCCCATCATTACTTCTCAGCTTATTTATGATTTCAGTGGTGATCCATCTCCCCTTCGTCGTCCGAGAGATTCTGAGGAAGCTGTATATGATTTCATCAGAGATGAATTGGATGAGATCAAAGACAAGCTGGGAAATTCAGGAAGTCAGACTAGGGCAAATGGCTTCACCGCACTGGCGCTGAAAAGTAGGGCAATGCTCTATGCAGGTTCCTTAGCCAAATATAATTCAACGAATCCCATTGAATTACCGGGTGGGGAGGTAGGAATTCCCTCCGGCCGTGCGGATGATTATTACACCAGTGCACTCGAGGCAGCCAAGGAGATCATTGACAGTAATGTGTATAGTTTATATCAAAACAACCCACATCCGGGAGAGAATTTCTATGAAGCTGTCACTCAAAAATCCAATAACAACGAGGCGATACTGGTCATAGACTATAGTGCTTCCCAAGGATTGAGACATCCATTTACGTTGAATAATATTCCCCGGTCTTTACGATTGGATGTAGCGAATGTATCGGGTTCGTCAGCCATATCCCCATCGCTCAATTTGGTAGAAGATTACGAGTATTTAGACGGATCTGACGGTAGGCTGAAAGGAGTGGGGACGGGCAGCAATACGGCAGCAGGTCAGCAAAACTGGATTTTCTACGATCAGCCGCAGGATATATTTGAGAATAAGGATCCAAGGCTCCATGGCACGATCATCTATCCGGGGACAACTTTTGCAGGACAGCCCATCAATCTGCAAGCAGGTGTCTATGTATGGAATGAGGGTTCAAATAAGTATGATCGGATGGAAGGTACGCTAAACTCTACCTACTCTGATAATGGCACTCTTGTAGGAGCCGATGGTCCCATGAGAAATGAGAATTATGTCTCTGCCACAGGTTTTTACCTTAGAAAATATATCGATCCTTCTCCAAGTGGCGCCACCAGTTCTATCCAAAGTGATGTATGGTGGGTATGGTTTAGATTGGCGGAAGTGTATTTGAACGCCGGAGAAGCGGCGTTCGAATTGGGGTTGAGTTCAGAAGCGGTCTCCTTTTATAATGCACTCAGAGAAAGAGCTGGTTTTAACCCTGAAAGCTTGACTGTAGCATCGCTTACACTGGATAGAGTCAGAAACGAGAGAAGAGTAGAATTGGCTTTTGAAGATCACAGGGTCTGGGATCTCAAGCGTTGGAGAATTGCCCATCAGGTATGGAATGGAAACTTAGCTAGCGAGGATGCCATGAACTATTCATTGTTTGGCTACAGAATTGTCCATCCGGGCCATCCAAATCACGGAAAGTATGTGTATGATAAATTTCCCGCTCCCCGGCAAGTGGCTCCAAGATTTTTCAGGCTTGGAAATTATTACTCACAGGTACCTCAGGAGGTGTTGAATAATAATCCTGAAATAGTAAGAAATCCATTCCATTAACCTTAACTCTAAAAAAATGAACTGTAAAATAAATTTATATTTATTGCTAGGCATGCTAGTGGTTATCAGTGGTTGTGAACTTGATAACTATGAACCACCTCAATCAATCATAAGTGGTCAGGTGGTATATGAAGGCATGCCGATCAATGTACGGTCTAATGGTGTGGAATTGGAGCTATGGCAACCCGGCTACGATCTGTTCACCAAGATTCCCATCTACGTGAATCAGGATGGGACATTTTCTGCAAAGGTTTTTGATGGCGATTATAAGCTTACCATGCTTAGAGGAGCTCCATGGGTGTATAATTCAGATACTATAAATGTTCAGGTCAAAGGGAGTGCGGAGCTAAATGTACCCGTGAGCCCATATTACACCTTAGAAAATGTTGATTTTCAGAATAATGGTGGTTCGGAGATCACTGCTGATTTTAATCTCCGTCAGGTGAGCGCCCAAGAAAATCTGGAGTTTGTCCGGCTTTATCTGGGCAAGACTACCATTGTAGATCAAAATATCAACGTGGCAAATGCAACCCTTAATGCTGATGAGATGGCTGACCTTTCTGATACCTTTTCTATACAAGTGACTATCCCCTCTTCAGTGTCGGATAAAAGCTATGTCTTCGCACGATTGGGAGTAAAGGTCAAGGATGTCCCTGAATTACTTTATTCATCTCCCCAACAGATACTAGTGGACTGAAGTCCTTTGCGGATCAGACCCGAAAATCAATTGGTACTTCCCTAGAAGCACAGATATAGGGGAAATACCAGTGTATTTCGATTAGCACAGCACGTCTATGAAAAATAGGACGATAGGGATATTATTTTCTATTCAGTCCTTTTTTCAGCCAAACTTCAATAACATCAAACTAATTAACAATGAACAATAAATCTCATTTATCCCATTTAAAAATAAGAGATTACCTATTATCCCTAGGTCTCAGCCTGGCTATGGTGGGTACTGCTTATGGTCAGGATGTAACACCCGATAATCAGGAAAGTGTACATATCAAGATTGATTTTTCCAATGAAATAGGAGCTATGCAGCCTGCATGGGCTTGGTGGGGCTATGATGAGCCCAACTACACCTATATGAAAGATGGCAAAAAACTACTTTCAGAAATAGCAGATCTCAGTCCTGTACCCGTGTACGTAAGAGCTCATAGCTTGTTGGTGACGGATGAAGGACCCCGGGCAGCATTGAAATGGGGATCTACAAATGCCTATACTGAGGATAGTGATGGAAATCCCATCTATGATTGGACGGTAATAGATCAAATTTTCGATACCTATATCGAACGTGGTATGAAGCCTATGGCTCAGATCGGTTTTATGCCTAAAGCATTGTCTACACAGCCAGAACCTTATCGCCATTATTGGAAGCCCGGGGCTGATTATAATGATATCTATACAGGATGGTCTTATCCTCCCAAAGATTACGATAAGTGGGCTGAATTGGTCTTTCAATGGGTCACGCACAGCGTGGAGAGGTATGGACAGGAAGAAGTGGAGTCTTGGTATTGGGAACTTTGGAATGAACCAAATATCGGCTATTGGAGAGGCACGACCGAAGAGTACATCAAACTCTATGATTACACTGCTGACGCGGTTAAAAGAGCCTTGCCGACTGCGAAAATAGGCGGCCCCGAAACCACGGGACCGGGATGGGACAAAGCCGCAGAGTTCTTGACTACCTTTTTGGATCACGTTACTTCAGGTAAAAACTATGCGACAGGAAAAACCGGTTCTCCTCTGGACTTTATTACGTTCCACGCCAAAGGAAGCCCAAAATTGATTGAAGGGGTAGTACAGATGGGTATCAGTAGTCAACTGAATGACATCGATAGTGGATTTGAAATAGTGGCCTCTTATCCTAATTTGAAGCATTTGCCTATAATAATCGGAGAATCCGACCCGGAAGGTTGCGCTGCATGTTCAGAGGAAGACTATCCGCACTATGCTTATAGAAATGGCACCATGTATTCCAGTTACACGGCAGCCTCTTTTGCCCGAAAATACGAGCTTGCAGACCGCCACGGAGTCAATTTTTTAGGGGCTGTAACCTGGGGATTTGAATTTGAAGATCAAAAATGGTTTGCCGGATTCCGGGATATGGCTACCAATGGTGTTGACAAGCCCGTGCTGAATGTGTTCAGGATGTTTGGTTTGATGGGTGGACAGCGCGTGTCGGTTTCTGGCGGGAAAAATCATGGAACATTGGCCTACGGTCTCGACAGCATCCTAAAATCCAGTGTACGGGGAGAAGCGCAGGATATCAATGCTTTTGCCTCTATCGATAAAAATACTGCTGCAGCTATGGTTTGGAACTACCATGATGATGACAAGGAGATAGCTATGGCACCTGTCACAATAAGCTTTGAAAGCATTCCGGGAGACAAGGTTCTGATGCATCATTACCGGGTGGACAAAAACCACAGCAATTCCTATCAGGCATGGAAGGATATGGGCTCACCTCAAAACCCAACCCAAAAGCAGATTGCGGAACTGGAAGAAGCCGGGCAGCTTCAGCTTATCACTTCACCCAAATGGATTAAAGTAGAGGACGGTAAAGCCCAAGTGGAATTTGAGCTGCCTAGCCAGGGGGTGTCATTGGTGAGATTGTCGTGGTGATCAGCGCTGGCAATGTTTCACAATGATCGCCTGCTCCGCATTGAAAATCAGCCCACTGGTTTTTATGAAATCGAGCCTGCCTGACGGTAGGCAGGCATGATCCCGTACCTACGGGAACACACACTGGAATGATTATTTACCATGCGACCTGCCTGCCAGGCAGGGATTCCATAGCCTGCCCCGACTATTCGGAATGGCCAATAGAAAACAATAATAATCACATGAATTAACGCTTAAAAATTATACAATGGTATTTGACAATAAAGCCTTAAGAATCACACTCTCTATGGTATTTACTTTAGTTGTGAGTGAGATACGGGCACAGAATGAGGGAGTCCAAGCTGTAACTATCTCCGTGGATCTCGACGAAGAGGTAGGGGAAATGGAGCCTGTATGGTCATTTTTTGGCTACGATGAGCCCAATTATACCTATATGAAAGACGGGAAGAAATTGATCGCCGAGATAGGCGAGTTTAGTCCTGTCCCGGTATACTATCGTGCGCATAACCTGCTCACCACGGGAGATGGGACAGCTAGGTTTAAATGGGGCTCTACCAACGCTTATACAGAAGACGAAAATGGGAACCCTGTGTATGATTGGACCATCATTGATAAGATTTTTGACACCTACATTGAGAATGGAGCAAAGCCATTGGTTGAAATCGGGTTTATGCCCAAAGTACTCTCCACTCAGCCCGAACCTTACGAACATTTTTGGAAGCCCGGAGACCCTTACGGTGATATCCATACCGGATGGAGATTTCCTCCCAATGATTACGACAAGTGGGCGGAGCTTATCTTCCAGTGGGTGAAACATAGTGTAGACAGGTATGGTCAGGAAGAAGTGGAAAGCTGGTATTGGCAACTTTGGAACGAACCTGATGCACCTTACTGGGGCGGGACAATAGACGAATTTTTGAAATTGTACGATTATACAGCCGATGCGGTGAAGCGCGCCCTTCCCACTGCTCAGATGGGGGGAGCTAATGATACCGGACCGGGAAGTGCCAGAGGTGCTAGATTTTTGTATGCTTTCTTGCAGCATTGCCTCACAGGGACGAACTATGCTACAGGCGAAATAGGATCACCTCTGGATGCTATTTTGTTCCACGCCAAAGGTGCTCCAAGTCTAATAGAGGACGATATAGTACAAATGGATATGGGTAGGCATCTCAGAAACTTTGACGAGGGTTTTAAGATAGTGGCCTCTTATCCCAAGTTCAAAGACCTACCTATCATCATTGGAGAATCTGACCCCGAAGGCTGTGCGGCCTGCGGAGAAACTACCAATCCTTCCAATGCCTACCGAAATGGGACGATGTATTCAAGCTATACAGCTGCTTCATTTGCCAGGAAATATGAGTTGGCAGATAAGTATGGAGTAAACTTCAAAGGAGCCGTGACTTGGTCGTTTGAATTTGAAGATCAGCCTTGGTTTCATGGTTTTCGTGATCTGGCTACCAATGGCGTAGACAAACCGGTTCTGAATGTTTTTCGAATGTTTGCCATGATGGAAGGCAAGCGTGTGCAGGTGGTTTCCGATCAAATGTACGGATTGGACTCGGTGGTAAATACCAGCATCCGAAACTGGGAAGACATTGGAGCTCTTGCTTCAATTTCCAAAGCAGCCAATACTGCAGCAGTAATGATCTGGAATTATCATGATGTAGATGCTAAGGGAGAATTTGCTTCAATAAACCTAAATGTTAATGGAGTACCGTCAGAGAAGGTCACTTTGACCCATTTCAGGATTGATGATGAGACCAGCAATTCCTATCAGGTATGGAAGGAAATGGGCTCACCCCAGAATCCATCTCAGGCTCAGGTAGCGGAACTCGAAAAGTCAGGCAAGCTGGAGACAATGGGTGAACCACGGTCCATTACGATAGATGAAGGTGAATTCAATACAGAATTTTTCCTTCCCCGTCAAGGTGTGTCTTTGCTAAAAATAGACTGGTGAGTTGCTTCCACCTCTCATTTCAGATTATTATTAATTCACTCTCAAAATCTTTACTTAAAGAAAATGAAAATAACCGCCATCAAATCTAAACTGTATCAATGGAAAGGACCTGTAAAAACAAGTGATACCATTTTTGCAACTCCCCTAAGCATGCTGCCTTTCCAAAAAGATTCTCAGGCTCCCTTCCGTTTTTTCAGCTGGCTTGTAGTAGAAATACATACTGATGAAGGCCATGTAGGATACGGAAATGCGGGGCTTTGCCCAGACGTTTGCAAACTGATCATAGACTCTAAACTAAAGCAGCTGTTGATTGGTGAGAATCCTCTTAATACAGAATACTTATTTGAGAAAATGTATAGGTCATCTGTTGCCTATGGAAGGAAAGGAGCCGCATTGGCTGCAATAAGTGCATTGGATATTGCACTATGGGATATCAAGGGAAAGCATATGAACCAGCCTGTGTTTATGCTGCTGGGAGGAAGAACAAAAGAAGTGATCCCGGCCTATTATAGTAGGTTATATACCCGAGATCTGGACAGTCTTCAGCAAGAGGCACTTCATTATAAATCCGAGGGTTTTTTGGGAATGAAGCTGAGGTGTGGATATCCACTTACCGAGGGTGCTGCGGGTATGCGGAAAAATGTAGAAATGGTGAAGGTAGTCAGGGAAGCTGTAGGCGATGAAGTAGAAATTATGATGGAAGCCTATATGGGATTTAATTATTCCTATGCCAAGCAATTTCTCAAAGCGCTGGAACCCTATAGATTGAGGTGGGCAGAGGAATTATTGCTTCCTGATGAAATCCACAATTTCTCAAAGCTGAGAAAAAGTACAGAGATACCACTTTCAGGAGGTGAACATGAATATACGCGCTATGGATTTCATGACCTCATTCAGGCAGAAGCCCTGGATATTTTCCAGTTTGATACCAACAGGGTAGGAGGATTCACCGAAGCTCAAAAGATATGCACTTTAGCCCATGCACACGGAATAGAAGTAATTCCCCATGGAGGACAGATGCACAATCTACATGTAGTCATGAGCTCCTTTGCGAGTCCTATGGCTGAGTATTTTCCGCAGACAGAAATTGAGGTTGGAAATGAGATGTTCTGGTACATCTTCGATGGAGAAGCTATAGCCGAAAATGGCTGCCTACAGTTGGACGATTCCCTACCAGGTGTAGGCCTTACACTTAAGGAAGAATTTATTGATCAGTTTGAAATCACAGAATAAGTATGACAACGACTAATAGCAACATCAAAAGTGTTTTGGAGCTTTTTAAGCTTACGGGACAGACAGCACTTATCATTGGAGGCAACCGCGGGCTGGGAAGGGCTATGGCTAATGCACTGGCAGAGGCAGGAGCCGCCATCTGTGTGGCCGCAAGAGCCATCAAGGAAAATGAGGAGGCAGCGGATGCTATCCGAGAGGCTTACGGTGCCGAGACGATGAGTGTAGCATGTGATGTCACAGACGAAACCAGTGTAAAGCAAGCCGTATCGGATACTGTAAAGAGATTTGGGAAGATTGACATATTGATCAATTCTGCCGGGATAAATATACGGGGACCTATAGAGGAAATTTCCCTGAAGGATTTTAATAAGGTGCAAGAAGTAAATGTCTCAGGTGCTTGGTTGGCATGTAGAGAAGTGGTTCCTATCATGAAGAAGCATGGCTATGGCCGCATCATCAATATCGGATCCATGCTTTCTCTGACTGCTTTTGCGGAGCGAACTCCTTATGCTACCAGCAAAGGTGCTATCCTACAACTGACCAGATCCCTTGCCATGGAAGTGGCCAAAGAGGCAATTACAGTCAATGCCATTCTTCCCGGACCATTTGCAACAGAGCTAAATCTCCCACTAGAGAATGACGCAGAGAAATTTGAGGCTTTTATTTCAAAAATACCCATGGGCAGGTGGGCCGAACCCCATGAGATCGGAGGGCTGGCCCTGTACTTGGCTAGTCCCGCATCCGGCTATGTCACAGGGGCAGGATTTTCAATCGACGGTGGCTGGGTAGCACAATAGTGTTTCCGGACCTTAATCCCAAACTCAATTCAACAATGGAAAATAAACTAAGACTGGTACAAGTAATTCATCCTGCACATGGCCGGAGGATCGCCATGGTCCGGGAACCGGAACTGGTATTTCTAACAGGGTTCCGGGCTGTCTATGAGCTTGCCTTGAGCGCTCTGGACAACGGACAGAATTTGAAGTCGCTTATTCTTGACAGCTTGTCAGATGAAACACTTGATTATTCCACGGTGTATCAGGGAAAAAGTGAATGGAAACTTCTCCCTTCATTTGATCATCCCGAGTCTCCTTTTCACTGTATGGTTTCGGGAACAGGACTGACCCATCACAACAGCGCATTGAATAGACAGATGATGCATGGGGATTTGGAGGAAAAGCCTACCGATAGCTTACGGATGTATCAAATGGGTG
Organism: Algoriphagus sp. 4150; assembly: GCF_031457395.1. NCBI lineage: Bacteria > Pseudomonadati > Bacteroidota > Cytophagia > Cytophagales > Cyclobacteriaceae > Algoriphagus > Algoriphagus sp. 4150. The sequence goes on along the minus strand of NZ_JAVDWS010000017.1, from coordinate 96,459 downwards.
TGAAAGACGGTTCGCCTACTCCAGGTGAGATTGGGGTACAGCCGGAATGGTTCTATAAAGGAAACGGAGCTGTGCTAAGAGCCCACAGACAATCACTGACAGTGCCGTATTTTGCCAATGATGGAGGAGAAGAGCCGGAAATTGCCGGGCTCTACATTATCGATAGAGCCGGAAAACCATGGAGAATTGGCCTCAGTACAGGGAATGAATTTTCGGACCATGTGATGGAAAAAGCCAATTACCTCTACTTGGCCCCTTCAAAAATCAGGGAATGTGCTATTGGCCCTGAAGCGGTGATTGATGCGGATTTTGAAAGCTATAGCGGCGAAGTATCCATCTCCCGCAACGGCCAGACTATTTGGAATTCAGCTATTAACTCGGGACAAAAGAATATGTGCCACAACTTGGCGAACCTGGAGTTTCATCATTTTAAATATGATTCACATCGAATTCCTCTACAGGCTCATGTTCACTTTTTCGGGGCAGATGCCTTCAGCTTTGGAAATAAGGTTATGCTGGAAAATGAGGATAAGATGTCCATTCAGTGGAATGGGCTGGGAAGAGCCTTGCAAAATTCGGTAGAGGTTATAAATCCGGAAAAACAAGTTCCTCCGGTGATCACACAGTTGTAACGAAAGAAACACTCGATCTCAGAGTTCTCATCAAGAAAAACTCAATTCAAACCTATTTACTACATGAATATACCAACAGAAAATTATATCGGAAACAAGGAAAGCAGGGAAGTAGAAAAGAGTTTTAGGGCATTCTCACCTTCGACCAATGAATTCCTTACAGAGGAATTTGCCTATGCCACTCCATCAGAATTCCAGCTTCCCACACTTCATTTCCCGGATCATCTGCTGCCGGATGCTTTGAAAAACAGTAATCCGCTGAATATTCCAAGGTTAGTAAACGGTAAATGGGAACATAGTCGAATTAAAGTCCTGTGAGTCTGATCATTAACCTTTCGGAATGTACAAGATCAAAAGGGGATTCCATCTGTTGGAGTAAAACACTGTACATCTCCAATAAGCTTCTATTTCTTGCTGGTATCGTAGTCCTATTGAGTGCAGGATGCGTCCAAAGAGAGAAAGAATCAGCAGAGGATTCGGTCAAACTTCGTTTTAGATTAGGCTTAGAATTGAATGCGGATACCAAAATTTGGGAGGTTTCGAATTTGTTTAAAGCTGAACTTGAAAAGGCTTCCTTAAAAGATAGTATCAAACAAGGTGAGATTGACGTGGAGTTTTATGACCAGGGAGCTATAGGCTCAGAGAGGCAGTTATTGGAGGCAGGATATTTTGGAGTAGTGGAAATGGTGCAGGTGAATACAGCTGTAGTTACTGCTATCGAACCTGCATTTGGCTTACTCAACCTTCCTTATTTGTTCAGGAATGAAGCCCATCATCAGGGTGTTCTAAATGGGGAACCGGGCAAAAAAATCTTGAAGATGCTGACTAAACATAATCTTCAGGGACTTGGATTTTACAGTGCGGGTTTTCGCAACATGTTTTATAAGTATTCCACTGACATCCCTTGTCCAAACTCCCCTGCTGATCTGGGGGGACTCAAAATCAGGGTGATGGAAAGCCCTACTATGATCAGTACGATCAATGCCATGGGAGCAAGTGCAGCACCTCTCCCATTCTCAGAATTATATCAGGGGATAAAAACGGGAGTAGTGGATGGTGCAGAAAACAGCGCCAAGGTATTTATCTCTTCACGATATCATGAAGCCGGTATTAATTGCTTTACACTCACGGAGCATACGACAGATCAGCATGTCTTGATAGCAAACAGTGATTGGTTGGAATCCTTAGATTCTAAATACAAACGCAGAATAGAAGAGGTCTCCCGGGAAATTATTCCTGCATTCAATTCCATCTGGGAAGAGACTACACTCGATGCCATAAGTCAGATCGAACGGGTTGGAGTCCGCATCAATGAAGTGGAGGATAAAGCCGGGTTTTTAAAAGCTGTGGAGCCTGTTTATGTACACTTTTTCAAGAGTTACCCAGCCGTTTCTTATTCACTTTATGAATCAATCAAAAACTACGAATACTATGATTCTATTAGATAGACTTGTCCGGAATTTAGTGATAGTGATACTTGCTGCCATGGTGATCGTAGTGGCCGGTAATGTATTCTGCAGATTTGTACTTCAACATTCATTGTATTGGGCTGATGAATTGGCTCAGATCCTATTGGTTTGGCTGACTTTTATCGGAGCTGCATTGGGGGTAAAAGATAAATCCCATTACGTGCTTAATTTTTTGACAGACAGAATTAAGGGAGGTGCTCAAAAATATTTTAAGGTAATGCAGCAATTGATATCAATACTGTCTATCCTTATCCTGTTGTATTTCAGTACTATAGTCGCATGGAATGTACGCTTTTGGACTATGCCCGCTACGGAGATTTCCCGAGCTTATGTGTATATGATCTGCCCGATAGGCTGCTTGATGATGCTCTACTATGCAGTTCAGATAACCTTGAGAGAATTTAAAGAGGGCAGAGCAGAAGAAAATAACCTGTGATGAAAGACTTCGCTTCATATCAATTGTGCCTCTCACTATTGTACCAATCTTAATATAAAAACCAACTGCAATCAATTATAACCATGGGAACCGTTTTGATTATCGTTTTTTTGATTCTGATATTTCTGGATGTCCCTGTGTCGTTTTCTATGTTGCTGTCTTCATTGGCTGCACTGGTTTTTGAGGGAGTCAATCCTATTATGGTTGGATTGGAAACCACAAGATCATTATCTACTTTTTACTCTTTTTTGGCAGTCCCTTTTTTCATATTGGCCGGTGAACTGATGAATTTCGGTGGGCTGTCTGAGCGGCTAATCAGACTGGTCAAAGCCTTTATTGGTCATTATCGAATAGGTTTGCCTGCTGTTACCACTGTTTCATCTCAGATGTTTGGTGCTGTATCCGGAGCATCTGCCGCCACTGTGGCAGCGATTGGCGGTATTATGATTCCCACATTGGAAAGGAATGGATATTCCAGGGCATTTGCGACTGCTTTAACTGCCTGTTCAGGAACCACAGGGGCACTGATACCACCCAGTATTTTATTGCTGATCTATGGCACACTGGCAAATGTGTCCATTGAGAAATTGTTCATAGCGGGGATAATCCCGGGAATACTGGTTGGGATTAGCTTGATTCTAATGTCGGTCCTTATGACCAAGAAAATGGAGATAGTCAAAGAGAAGAAGGCTGATTTCGAAGAACTTCGTGAAAGTCTGATTGGATCTTTCTTTCCAATTCTACTAGTGCTAATCATATTTGTTGGGATTATGGGAGGAGTATTCACAGCGACAGAAGCTTCGGCTGTAGCTGTGGTTTACGCCGGAGTGGTAGGCTTTTTTATTTTCAAAAAACTACGTATCAGGGATTTGCCTGACATTTTGGTTTCCGCAGCCAAGACTACCGCGTCTTTGAGTTTTTTGATAGCTTGTGCCAGCTTGTTTGCTTGGACCTTGGCTATTGGAAAAGTACCCGAAGCACTGACTGAAGGATTATTGGGGCTAAGTGATCAGATGGTTAACTTCTTTGGTTCTGATCTTAGTCCTGAAATGGCACTTCAAGCACGTAAAATTGTCATCCTTATTTTTCTGAACATCACGCTGTTACTCTTGGGGATGTTCATTGATGCAGGCCCCGGTTTATTGATCGTTGTTCCGGTCGTTTTACCGATTAGCCACGCTATCGGTATGGATACAGGACTTGAGGCTGTTCATTTTGGGATTTTGGTCGTTTCCAACATGATTATCGGCTTGGTCACCCCTCCTGTAGGCTCTACACTTTTCGTGGCAAGTGCAGTGGGCAATACTTCAATAGCTAAAATCACCCCTTTTATTTTAAAGTTTTTGGTGGTCATGCTAGTCATACAGTTGATCATCACCTATTATCCGCCGGTGTCCACTTTCCTTCCATCCTTGATGAAATAATGAACTATCCATTTTACCTCATCGTAATGTATTCATTACTATCCTATTAGGTTTGATCAGAAGCAAAGGGTTTATTATTGATTATTAATCCAGTTTGATGTTCGGGCTGGATTTTTTCTATTCTCACAGCTGTTTTCTCCTTCACAGAAATATGGGAAAATATGTATGCTATGACGCTCAGGAAACTGTCATTTTTTCAGTAAAAAACTGACAAAATTCACGTGAATCCGATTTGGCATTCGACTTGTTTTTTACCCCATGGAATCGCGATTCTTTTGTTAGTAGCTTGGTTCGATAGTCTTACATAATATTAAGGCACTGATCGGATTAGGCACGTTTACTTGTTTAACTATTAAAAATGTAAAGCAATGAACACATTAATGAAAAGAAACAGTTTAAGCCCTGCCACAACCTTATTTGATGATTTTCCGGGCAGAGGATTATTTGATTGGCTTGATGCGGCAGGTATCGGCCGGACAATTGAAAGTAACACCCTGCCCCGGGTAAATATCGCTGAAACCGGGAATGATTTTAGGGTAGAAATGGCTGTTCCGGGTATGAAAAAAGAAGATTTTAAGGTGGAACTTGACAATAACACCTTAACCATTCAAGCTGAAGTATCCGAAAATTCAGAAAATCACAGCGATGACAACGTGGGGTATACTCGCAGAGAATTTAGCTACCGTGCCTTTACAAGATCCTTCTACTTGCCAAATACAGTGGAGAATGACAAAATAGAAGCAAGGTATCAAGACGGAATTCTTCAACTGATCATTCCGAAGCGGGAAGAAGCAAAGAAAAAACCTGCAAGAAGCATTCAAATTGCCTAATAATTAAGTACAAGTGTGGGCAACCTTTTGAGGTATGCCCACTGTTTTTTGATTCCCTTAGTGGCTAAATATTTGAAATGGTAACTGCACAGGTTTATACTGAAAAGATTTGCTTCTAGGTCGCTGACAACTACTTAGAAAAAGCAGATCATTTAGCAGCATCGGAGAATTGCCGGTGCAAGTTTGTTTGAATGTTGAATAACTAAAAGTAGTGTAAAAATGAATAAGAGTTCTTTTCTGAATTACTATAAAAGCATACTCGAAAAAGTAAGTTTTGACCAAAAACTACTTGAGAAAGAATATAGGAAAGCAAAGCAATTGCTCGAAAATTCCGAGGCGAGGGAATTGGACTATTGGTTGCAACGTAAAGGGCTTGCCCGCAAATTGAATCCGGTTTCGTATGATCAGAATAAACAAATGATTCGTGATTTTCATTGAGAATGATTATTTCCTATCTGTTTTGGTTTATTTCCGGGAGAGCTTCTAACTCGATGGATTTTCCGGTTTAATCTAGTTAAAATGCAATTGGATAAGTCGGCTTAGGTGATCCAATGATCACCAAACTACTTCCTCTCTGAATCATGATCATCGATTTTGAACAGAGGGGATTTTTTTGTCAATTCATGTCTTCAAGACGTATTTGAGTAGAGAGGAGATAGGTCCTATTCGGTTTTATTACCTAGCCTACTATTCTGCCTCCCGATAAATTTGTCTACTTTTGCGCAGCGATTTAAATACTATGCTGGACAAATTACAATCAATCAAAGAGCGCTTCGAGGAAGTCGGGCAATTAATAGTCCTGCCGGAATCTATGGCAGACATGAGCAAATATGCCAAGCTGACCAAAGAATATAAAGACTTGGAAAAAATTGTAAAGATCTACGATGAATACAATTTAGTCCTGCAGAATATTATCAGTTCTAAACAAGTTCTTGATAAGGAAAAGGATCCTGATTTCAAAGAAATGGCCAAGGCTGAATTGGACGAACTCAGACCTAGAAAAGAAGAGCTTGAGAATGAACTGAAGCAATTGTTGATACCTAAGGATCCAAATGATGCCAAGGATTGTATTTTGGAAATCAGAGGCGGAGCCGGTGGGGATGAAGCCTCTATTTTTGCGGGAGACTTATTCCGAATGTATGAGCGCTTCTGCGAAAGACAGAATCTAAAATTAACTGTGCTGGATTTGACCTTTGGCTCTGCCGGAGGATATAAAGAAATTATTGCCACTATTTCCGGAGGGGATGACGTGTATGGCAGGATGAAATATGAGTCCGGCGTTCATCGTGTGCAGCGGGTACCTGCTACAGAATCCCAAGGGCGGGTTCACACCTCAGCGGCATCTGTGGCAGTATTGCCCGAGATGGATGAAGTGGAAGTGAACATTGATATGAACGATGTCCGAAAAGACACCTACTGCTCATCAGGACCGGGTGGACAATCGGTGAACACTACCTATTCAGCGGTGCGTCTGACTCACGAGCCTTCAGGGCTGATTGTAACCTGTCAGGATGAAAAGTCGCAAATCAAGAACTTCGAGAAAGCCCTGAAAGTATTGAGATCCCGGCTTTACGAAATCGAACTTGCCAAGCACAATGATGCTGTGGGAGCGCAGCGTAAGTCTATGGTGGGTTCCGGAGACCGGTCAGATAAGATCCGAACCTACAATTATCCACAGTCAAGAGTTACAGACCATAGAATCAATAAAACTGTGTATAACCTCCCCGAGGTAATGGATGGACATATTGAGGATTTTATATCCGCATTGAGATTTGCCGAAAATCTTGATCGGATGAACACCAGCGGATTAGAAGAATAGGCCGGGCATTTGCATAAAATTGCCTAGAATTTATTGATTCTGCGATTAGCCTATTATCTTGAAGAATTAACCATCTGACTTTTATGATTATTACCGGAGAAAGAGAAATAAGACTAGTGACCTGGAATGAGGCTCATTTTCATCAGCTCTATCCTTTGGCCAATAATCCGAAGATTGCAATGAATCTTAAGGACAGCTATCCGCAGCCTTATACGATCCATGATGCGCGCTATTGGATAGAGCACAACCAGAAGTTCAATCCTCCACAGAATTTTGCGGTTGAGTTTGAGGGAAGATTGGCCGGCTCTATAGGCTCTGAGAGAGGAAAAGATGAACTCCGCACCAATATGGAGCTGGGTTTTTGGATAGGTGAGCCCTTTTGGGGCAAAGGAATAGCTACCGAAGCGGTAAAACTGTACACCAAGTATATTTTTGAGAAATTTGACATCGAGCGCATCTTTGCCCAGGTCTATGATTTCAACGGACAATCCATGAATGTTCTGGAAAAAGCAGGTTATTTTCCCGAAGCAATACTGAAAAAAGCTTTTGTGAAAAACACCACCGTAGGAGACATATTCCAATATGTAAATATCCGAGGGGAACAGTAACAGGCTAAAATTTCCCGGTCCCGGCGAAATAGTATTCCCAACCTTAATTTGACACGAAGGTTATTTCATGAATACTTATTCCGGTATTGAGAAAGATCGGCAGGATATTTTGTTTCTGGAAGTAGACTAGCCGGGATCTTTGCCTAGCCGTGGAGGCTATTACCCCCGCCCCATGAAATAACATATATAGGCGGCGGGCTTACTCTTATTAATTAATAGGATTGGCTTCCACTCCTTTGAAAGTCATTTTGATCGGCTTGATCGTCCCGTCCTCATTGAATTCCATCACATCAATCGCCGTTACCCGGTGATCCCTACCTTCATTTGGAATAGGTCTACGATGATAGACCATATACCAATCATCCGTTTCCGGCTTTTGAATAACCGAATTGTGACCAGCTCCTGTGGCGATAGTAGTGTCCGATTCCAGAATGGTATCAATCCGCTCCCATGGTCCTGTGATTTGGTCTGCCATGGCATAGGCTACTTTATAGCTATCATTGCCCCAGCCTCCCTCAGACCACATAAAGTAATATTTTCCATTGCGGATAAATACAAAAGGGCCTTCCACATAACCTTCAGGCGTGATTTCATGGAAAAGTTCACCGTCTTCCCACGGCTCAAATCCTGAAAAATCAGCAGTTAGCTTGCCTATGTTACAATGACTCCATCCTCCATACAGCATGTAATAAGTGCCGTCAGTATCCTTGAATACAAATTGATCTATCGGCTGCGCATCGTTGTGGAACTCAGACAGCAAAGGCTTACCTATGTGGTCTTTGAAAGGACCACCGGGTGAATCAGCAACCGCCACTCCCAATCCTCCGAAATGATTGATGTCATTTGTGGGATCCCAACCGTCACGGCTAGGTCGCTGAATATCATTTGCAGAGAAAAACAGGTAATATTTCCCATCTTTTTCAATCGCAGCCGGTGCCCACATCGCTTGTCTTGCCCACTTGATTGCTGCGGTGTCAAGGATATTTACATGCTTTTCCCATGTGACCAGATCTTTGGAAGAGAAAGCATCGAAGTGCAATTGATCTGTATACCCTGCCGAAAAAGTCGGATATACCCAGTACTTATCTCCAAAAACAACTCCTTCAGGATCTGCATACCAGCCCTCTAAAATGGGGTTTCCGGAAAGTTTCAGAGGTTCTTCTACGTTGGTTTCTTTTGGAGAGGAGCAGGAAAAAGCTAGTGCCAAAGCGCCTGTCATTATAGAATAGGTAAGTTTCATATCGGCTAAAATCAAATGAATTGGAAATTTAAGAAGAGCGTATCAAATGGAAATGCTCTTGGTGTAAAAGTGCGATAATTGGAAGGTTTTTATACCTTGAGCCGAATAATCCATTTATTCGGCTCATGATATAGTATTTTTTGAGCCGAATAAGTTGTATATTTGGCTCATGAGTTACAATTGGGAACAGTCGGGTTGGCCAAACTTCACCTATAAGGAAGGGAAGTCAGGGAGAATACTGCTGGATTTTCTCATGAAATCCGGGCAACTATCCGGTGTGCTCATTGGTTTGTCCGAAGGAAATCAGACTGAATTGCTTCTGGAAATGATGGTAGTCGAGGCAATTAAAACCTCGGAAATTGAAGGGGAATTTCTCAGTCGTACGGATGTGATGTCTTCTATCAAGAAGAATCTCGGTATTCATGAGGAGCAGCCTTTGCTTGTCAAAGATCTGCGTGCCAAAGGCATTGCCCAACTAATGATCAAGGTACGAACTGATTTTGTGCTAGAGTTGACAGAAGAAGTACTTTTCGAATGGCATAAGCTACTGATGGAGGGCAATCGCTACGTGCTTGCCGGGCAATGGCGTGCGAGCACTGCTCCTATGCAGGTCGTATCCGGACCCATAGGGAAAGAAACCGTGCATTTTGAAGCACCACCTTCGGTTCGAGTTCCTGCAGAAATGGCCTCTTTTATTTCTTGGTTCAACAAGACTGCTCCCGGCAATTCTGAGGCGATAAACAACCCGCTGATCCGGTCTGCGATCACACATTTATATTTTGAATCAATTCACCCTTTTGAGGATGGAAATGGTCGTATTGGTCGGGCTTTAGCAGAAAAAGCCCTGCACCAGGGCTTAGGACATGCCACATTAATCAGCCTTTCGGGTACGATTGAAGCTAAGAAAAATGAGTATTACAATGCCCTTAAGCGCGGTCAAAGCTCCAACGAAATCTCGGCTTGGTTGGACTATTTCGCTGATACGGTCTATCACGCACAGCTGAGCGCGGAGCAATTGATCAACTTCACACTCCAAAAAGTCAAATTCTTTGATCGCTTCAAGGATGTGCTGAATGATCGCCAGGCGAAAGCCATCAACCGGATGCTTGCCGAAGGGCCAGCTGGCTTTGAAGGTGGGATGACGGCAAAGAAATACATGGTGATCACCAAAGCTTCCAAAGCCACGGCTACCCGGGATTTACAGGTTTTGGCTGAGTTAGGCATCTTTTTGCCTAAAGGAGGAGGGAGAAGTGTGAGTTATGAGTTGGTGATTAGTAGTAAGTAGCAAGAGACAAGTATCAAGAGTCTGGAATCGTGGGCTGAAACTCCAGATAAAATTATATCCTACTCGGTTTTAGTAGTCTTAGATTCCATTGGATGCGGAAAGTGATCATTAATGAGACATTCAGTTACCTTGGATTCTTCCGGAATTGCTAGACTTTTGCCCGAATAGATACCCTTGGTGTCAAATAGTACTAGCACTTGAATAGGTTCATGACACAGAAAGGCGCCAGCGGCGTCAAAGACTACTAGGATCTTGGTTTATAAGCAGCCTATGATCCCTCCGGGATCTGGTTTGAAAGAAAGAGGAAAAATTCCCGGAGATCGTCAATTGACTCTCAATATCGGGTGGAGGTAAAAATCGACACCAGCGGTGTCACATATTACTAGCAACGACATCGGTTGAATTGACAAACGACCCCGGAGTGGGTCGAATATAACCTAAAGCCATTCGAATAAATATTCGTCTTTGAAATCTATTTTATATTTTTCCAGTAGCAATAAATACTCTTCCTTGAAAGTCTTTTTTCGATGATGTTCTTTTTGATTTGCAATGTATTTGTAAGTGCGGTCAACATGACTTTGGCTGATAGAAAATGCTCCAAAACCATCTTGCCATTTGAATTTGAATCTGCAGTGCTTTGATTCATTGACCCATTTATTACTGGACTTTTTGATCTCCTGCACCAAATCTGAACAAGCCAAATTAGGCTTTATTCCCACAAGCAAATGAATATGGTCTGGCATACCATTTACTATCATTGGTTTTTGCCCTTTGTTGCGAATGATGCCTGAGATGTATTGGTAGAGTTCAAGTTCCCATCTTGGATTGATCAAAGCGTTTCTGTTCTGTACTGCGAAGACTAGATGCAGGTATATCTGCGAAAAAGTATTAGCCATGTAAGTAAAGTTTATGTTTTTAACCAATTGATAAAAAGGGCTTTAAGATAATAAAATTACAAGTGTGTTACTATCGAAACAACTACTAATTTCTTACTTTTAATATAGCCCCTCCGAAATCAAGAAAACAATTGGTTACGGCATGTTTAGTAGTATTTGATCCCTCTGGGATCAAGCGTTTAACCTGACTGAAAAATTTTAGTAATCTGCGATTCCTCTGGAATCACTTCACTTTTGAGTATTCAAATCTTTAGCAAGAATAAACTTCATAGAGAGCACATAAAAAGAGGGTAATCATCTTAGATCTACTGATGTTGTCCAGTATTGGTAATTAAAGAAAGGTATTGAAAGACGCCAGCGGCCTCAAAGACTACTGGGATCTAGCTACAAATTGGATTACGACCCGGGAATGGATCGAAGATTCTTTGAGATTGCGGCGTTCGTCATAGTAACCGTGGCCAAGCAAGCGTAGGTTAATTTGGTTGATAACAGCCTATGATCCCTCTGGGATCAATATCAGCTCATACCAACGTCGGTTTTAGTAAAATGTGATCCCTCTGGGATCTTCAAAAAATACATAATGGCTTTGTGGAGAAATCTACACCAGCGGTGTCAAAGACTACTAGAAAAACCATTTTGGTATCAAGAGACGACCCCGGAGTGGGTCGAACATTTTGCGCACCTACCATTTTTTCCGATTCATCCTCCCACAAAGGGGGATTTCTTCTATCTTTGTGCCTGCTTTTGAGGAGGATGTTTCCTTGATTGCGTGAGGGATAGAAGCGACATCCACCTCCCCCGATAGTTATCGGGGGAGGTGGATACAGCGGATAGCCCGACCCCGGCTTTTTCAGACGGGGACACGCCCAAAAATTAATTATCACCTACTTGCCCTTAAGAAAGGATACAGTGAAGACATATCAGGAATTTAAACAAGTGGATTATCCCGAAATCGGGGAGTCTGTATTGAAGTACTGGAAAGAAAACCGGATTTTCGAGCAATCAGTAGCCAACCGTGACGGAGCCGAGACATTTACATTTTTTGAGGGTCCGCCTTCGGCAAATGGTACTCCGGGCATTCACCATGTGATGGCGCGTACGCTGAAAGATATTTTCTGCCGATACAAAACGCTTCAGGGATTTCAGGTGAAGCGCAAAGGCGGTTGGGATACCCATGGATTGCCTGTGGAGCTACAGGTCGAGAAAGAATTGGGAATTACCAAAGAAGATATCGGCAAGAAAATCTCCGTAGAGGAATACAATAAGAAGTGCCGTGAGACGGTCATGAGATTCAAAAATGAATGGGATGAACTCACGGAGAAAATCGGGTACTGGGTAGATTTGGATGATCCCTACATCACGTTTGAGCCAAAATACATAGAGTCACTTTGGAGTTTGCTGAAGAGACTTTACGAGAAAGACCTGCTTTACAAAGGTTACACCATTCAACCCTATTCTCCTGCTGCCGGTACGGGTTTGAGTTCACACGAGCTCAATCAGCCGGGCACCTACAAGGATGTAAAAGACACTTCCATCACTGCGCAATTCAAACTGAAGGGTCAGGAGAATACATACATCTTGGCTTGGACGACTACGCCTTGGACTTTGCCTGCCAACTCGGCTTTGGCAATCGGCGAGAACTTGGATTATGTGAAAGTGAGGACTTTCAACCCATATACCTATGATGCCTGCACCGTGATCTTGGCGAAAGCCAGAATGAGTGCTTACCTGAATCCGAAAGCAGCTGATCTTAAGCTGGAAGACTATAAAGGGGGGGATAAATTGATTCCTTTTGAGGTAATCGAAGAATTCAAAGGAAAGAAAATGCTGGGCTGGGAATATGAGCAGTTGTTTCCTATAGCCGGTTTGGCACTTCCTCATCCGGCATTTACGGTCGTTTCAGGTGATTATGTGACTACTGAAGACGGTACAGGAATAGTGCATCTCGCCAAAGCCTTCGGTGCGGATGACTTTAGAACACTGGCACAGAATAATGTGCCGGGTGTCTTCGTAAAAGATGAGCAGGGCAAGGATATTCCTATTGTGGATAAGCAGGGAAAATTCATCTCTACCGTGGGTGAATACCTGGTGCAGAAAGTAGCTGAACATGGAATAACTGCCCATAAAGGATATGGTGTGGATGATTTCTATGTGAAAAACTACACCGAGGATGATGAGAATGCGACGGACTACAAAAACACCGACGTGATCATTTCCATTATTCTGAAAAATGAAAACAAGGCCTTCAAGGTCGAAAAATATGAGCACAGCTATCCGCACTGCTGGAGAACGGATAAGCCGGTCCTTTACTATCCCATGGATAGCTGGTTTATCAAAACCACAGCATATAAAGACCGCTTGGTAGAGCTGAACAAAACGATCAACTGGAAACCTGAAGCTACAGGTACCGGACGCTTTGGCAACTGGCTGGAAAATCTGGTGGACTGGAACCTGAGCCGCTCGCGATTCTGGGGTACACCCCTGCCTATCTGGAGAACAGAAGATGGGACAGAGGAGCGTTGCATTGGATCTATCTCCGAACTTGAGCAAGCCATTGAAGAATCCATTGCCAAAGGTTTTATGGAAAAATCTCCTTACGAAGGCAAGGAAATAGATCTTCACCGTCCCTATGTGGATGACGTGATCTTGGTTTCTGCCAAAGGAGAGAAGATGTTCCGCGAACCTGATCTGATCGATGTATGGTTTGATTCCGGAGCGATGCCGTATGCACAGTGGCACTATCCATTTGAAAACGAGGACATTTTCAAAGCCAACTATCCTGCAGATTACATCGCGGAAGGAGTGGATCAGACAAGAGGTTGGTTCTTCACCCTTCATGCCATCGCCGGGATGCTTTTTGACAGTGTAGCCTTCAAAAACGTGATTGCAAACGGATTGGTGCTGGACAAGAATGGCAATAAAATGTCCAAACGACTGGGCAATGCCGTGGATCCTTTCAAAACTCTGAAAGAATACGGCCCTGATGCAGTGCGTTGGTACATGCTGAGCAATGCCAATCCTTGGGATAACCTAAAATTCAATCTGGACGGAGTGACGGAAGTGCAGCGCCGCTTCTTTGGCACGCTTCAGAATACCTATAATTTCTTTGCGCTATATGCGAATCTGGATGCTTTTGTCTATGACAAAGCCAAAATGGTTCCTGTGGGAGAACGGGCCGAACTGGATCAGTGGATAGTTTCCAAGCTGCAATCATTGATTGCTGAGGTAGAGGAAGCGATGGATAATTATGATGCGACCAAGGCTACCCGCGCGATCATGGGTTTCACGGTAGATCAGCTTTCCAACTGGTACGTGAGGCTGGCCAGAAAGCGGTTCTGGAGAGGTGAAATGAATTCGGATAAGCAGGCTGCTTATGAGACGCTTTATGAATCTTTGCTCACACTTACCCAGTTGATGTCTTCTTTTGCGCCATTCTACTCGGATTGGTTGTATCAGAATCTGACTGAATCAGGATCCGATTCCAAAGCATCTGTGCATCTGACGGATTGGGTTGCTGCGGATTCCGGGCTGATCAATGGTGATCTGGAGGAAAGTATGGAATTGGCGCAAACAATATCCTCTTTGGTTCACTCGCTGAGAAAGAAAGAGAAGGTGAAAGTGCGTCAGCCATTGCAGAGAATTCTCATTCCAATCTTGAAAGAGAAGACCAAAGCTCAGATACTTCATTTGGAAGAACTGATCAAATCAGAAGTGAATATCAAAGACATTGAGTTTATCGATGATGCTTCGGGAATCTTGGTGAAGAATGTGAAGCCAAATCTTCCGGTGCTGGGCAAGAAGCTCGGTCCAAAAATGAGATTCGTAGTTGCTGCGATCAATTCGTGGGGACAGGCTGAAATTGCAGAAATCGAGCGTGAAGGCAAAGTTGCCGTGGATGTGGATGGCGAAAGTCTGGAATTGCTTCTGGAAGAAGTTCTGATCACGTCTCAGGATATTCCCGGCTGGTCAGTTGCTTCCGATCAGGGAGTTACTGTGGCACTTGATGTCACGCTTTCGGATCATCTGAAGGAAGAAGGAATCGCGAGGGATTTGGTAAACCGTATCCAGAATTTACGTAAGGATATGGGGCTGGAAGTGCAGGATAAGATTAACATCAAGATCGCCGAAGAGAATGAGTTGGTGAAAAATGCGATAGCTTCTTTTGGAGAATATATCCAAACTGAGGTACAAGCGTTGAAACTAGAGCTATCCGCACTGACGGAGGGAGCTACAGTACTTGATATGGATGATTTTGAACTAGCTGTTCTGGTGGAAAAAGCCTGATGGTAAAACGCATATAATGACTAAATACTTAAAATACTTTGGCATCGCCCTATTGGTTATCATTATTGATCAAGCGGTGAAAATGCTAGTTCACTTCCAGATGGATTTTGGATCTCCCGGTCAGATTCCAATATTCGGAGACTGGTTCAAGCTGCATTATACTACGAACCCGGGCATGGCATTCGGCATGGAGCTGGGCTCGGATTATGGTAAATTGCTCCTGACCTCTTTTCGCTTGGTGGCGATGGTGGGAATAGGGTATTACTTATACTACATCATTGAGAAAAAACAGCCGAGTTTATATATAGTATGTATCGCCATGATTTTGGGAGGAGCTATAGGCAATTTGGTGGATTCTGTTTTCTATGGAGTTTGGCTAAACAATGCTCCATATAATGCCTCCACGCCTTGGTTTCACGGTCAGGTTGTAGATATGTTCTACTTTGATATTTGGGAGGGCAATCTGCCTGAGTGGCTTCCGGTATGGGGAGGCAGCTATACGGCATTGTGGCCGATTTTCAATGTGGCCGATGCGGCTATATTCATCGGCGTAGCCATGATTTTGATTTTTCAAGGAAGGTTTTTTCCTGAAAAACCGGGAGAAGTGAAGCATTCTAATAAAGAGGAAGTAGATCAGATTTCGGAATAGTTTTTTCTATTGAGGCGGTTTGAAGCCATAGTAGATTTTCTAATGCCTAATTGTTAAAAGTCCCTAGAATCAAAATTGACGATTTTAGGGACTTTTAATGTTTTACAGCAGATAATTGGCTTAAAATGTGCATTTGAGCTGTATTTTTTGTAATTTTCAACTTGCATTTCCCTTTTTTGGGATATATAACCAAGACTAAGCTTCCTTTTGCTTAACACCAAATCCCTGGAAGCTCTGTTATTCCGATAATTATATGATAGTTAATTCTGATAAACCCTTTCAGATAGTTTACTCTATTTATAGCCATGAATACCTAGGGCTACTTATTGAATCCTTCGTAGTACAGATAGACCCTCAAGGAAGACTTTCTCTAGCTTATCAAAATATCAGTTCTGCAAATGCCGGTGAATTTGATTCGGGATTGGACAAGACAGACTATGATTTGATAAAGATCATGGATTCTATGAATCCCGAAGTGGTAGTAAAGCCTTTTATCAAAAGAGGGAATATACGGCCAAAGCAATATTTGGCTAAAATTTTTGATCCCAAAACGGAGGATAAAAAAACGCAGGATGCCATAGAGGAAGTAATCGAGAAAAAACGCTCGAAAATAATGCCTTTGCTGATCGGGAAGAGACTTTTTGAAATGGGGAGTGATGGCAATCCTGTATGGAAAGAAATAACAGTAAATGCCGAGCGGGCCAGCGTATTGTTTCATTTTCACAAAAACGAAGAAAACACACATTATTGGCCTACCATCAAATTCAAAGGAGAGAAACTTGACTGGCAATACAAGAACGGCTATTTTATCAGCAATGAACCTGGATGGCTGATTGTCCAAGGTCAACTCTTTCACTTTGAGAAGGGAATTGACGGGAGGAAGCTCAAGGCATTTCTGAACAAAAAATTTATTGTCATCGACAAGCGTATAGAGCCTAGTTATTACCGTGGCTTTATGGCCAATCTGATTTCCCAGTTCGATGTGGAATCGGTTGGTTTTGACATTAATATTGAGCGAGGCACACCGGAGGTATTTATAAATATCAGTGATTTGCCGGGTGGATCAGGTAAAAATCTCTTTGGAGAGGACGGAGAGAAACTGGAGGAAGATAAGATCGTCTTCGAGCTTCGGTTCAAGTACGGAAGTATTGATTTTCCCGTGCAGACACCAAGCTCTGAAAAACATGGCGCTTCCGTAAGACTGGAAGAAGGGAATGACAGCTATACATTCTATAAGACAATCCGCAGTACGCAAAAAGAAAAAGCGTATCTGAAAATGCTTCGGGATAAAGGCTTGGAGTTCAAAATAGGAAAAGATGCGCTACCCAAAACAGAAGCTTTCGAGTGGATCGGGGAAAACGAGGATTTTCTGGATATAGAGAGGATCAAAATTGTCCAAAAGCCGAATGCCAAAGGCAAAGTTTATAATATTGGTAAGGCACAGATCTCCATAGAGGTCAATGAAAATATCGATTGGTTTGATGTGAAAGCGCTGATCAAATTCGGGATTTACCTTGTGCCTTTTGCGAAGCTGAGAAAGCTTTTGCTTCAGGGGAAATCAGAATTTGAATTGCCCAATGGGGAAATTGCTGTGATCCCGTCATCCTGGTTTGTGAATTACTCTGAGCTTTTCAATTTCATGGAAGACCGTGGAGATGAAAATACCATGGTGCTACGCAAACACCATTTAGCTCTGGCTAAGGAAATGGAGGAAGGGAATCTAGTCCAAGTCACGCTCAGCAGGAAACTTGAAAGGCTTCGGGATTTCGAATCAATAGAGGAATATTCTTTACCGAGTAATTTTGAAGGGATTCTTCGTCCTTACCAGCATGCAGGATACAATTGGCTTAGATTCCTCAATGAATTTAAGTTTGGTGGATGCTTGGCTGATGATATGGGTTTGGGCAAGACCGTCCAGACACTCGCTTTGCTAGCGCATGAGATGGAAGAAAACGCGGGCTTGACTTCCCTCTTGGTAATGCCTACTTCCCTGATTTATAACTGGGAGCTGGAGGCAAAGAAATTTACTCCTGACCTAAAAATCCTGGTTTACTCAGGTACTCAGCGTATCAAAGATCCATGGAGATTTGGAGAGTATGATTTGGTACTCACCTCTTACGGTATTACCCGACTTGACATTGAAGTTCTTAAGGATTTCTACTTCAACTATATCATTCTGGATGAATCCCAGGCAATCAAAAACCCTGGAAGTAATATCGCAGGAGCGGTAAATCAGCTGAAGAGCAAGCAAAAATTGATTTTGACGGGTACACCTGTAGAAAATAGCACGATGGATCTTTGGTCGCAGATGAATTTCATCAACCCGGGATTACTTGGCAATCAGAATTCATTTAAGAAGCAGTTTCTGCTGCCGATAGAAAAGCAGGGAGACTTGGATAAATCTGCCAAGCTGCATGCGATGATCAAGCCATTTATCCTGAGAAGATTGAAGTCTCAGGTAGCTACGGACTTGCCTGAGAAAATCACCAACGTGAAGTATTCTGACATGAGTGCCGCACAAGAAGAAGTGTATGAAGAGGTGAAAAGCTATTATCGTGAAAAGATTATTTCTGACATCCAGAATACCGGTCGTAACAATCAGCAATTCACATTACTGCGAGGACTTACCCAGCTTCGTCAGATCGCCAATCACCCGAAATTAGTCCGGGACGATTATGAGGGCGAATCCGGTAAGTTGGAAGATGTGACCTATATGCTTCAATCTACAATCTCTGAAGGACATAAAGTGCTTGTGTTTAGCCAATTTGTAAGGCATTTGGGGATCGTGAAGGAATACCTTGAGAAGGAGGGAATTTCCTACGCTTATCTGGATGGAGCTACAAAAGACCGTCAGGCACAAGTGGAGAAGTTCCAGGAAAATGAAGACATAAAGGTATTCTTGATTTCCCTGAAAGCCGGTGGAGTAGGCTTGAATCTGACCAAAGCTGAATATGTATTCTTACTTGATCCATGGTGGAATCCTGCTGTGGAGGCTCAGGCGATTGATAGGGCGCATAGAATCGGACAAGAAAACAAAGTCATCATCTATAAATTCATCACCCGTGGATCTGTGGAAGAGAAAATCATGGCACTTCAAGACCGTAAGCTGGCGCTGGCAGGAGAGCTGATCAATACTGAAGAGAGCTTTATGAAGAGTCTGGGACAAGATGATATTGCAGCACTATTGGCGTAAGAAACGTTGATTTTTCTAAAAAGGGCAAAACCATAAATTTTGCCCTTTTTTTATTGGTTTGATAGTCAAAGGTATAGGGGGTAGTTACATTTAATTAACCATAAATTCTCGCTGAAACGTTGACAATAGCCCGATTATTTTTCTAAATTAAATCACATAGTACCACGACAATACCACTACAATACCTGCGCATGCCTAGAGCCAAATCCGATAAAGATCGGAAAATCTTTGTGTTGGATACTTCAGTGATCCTCTACGCACACAACTCCATCATGAATTTTGCCGAGCACGATGTGGTCATCCCGATCACTGTGCTGGAGGAACTTGATCAATTCAAGAAAGGCAATGACACCAAGAATTTTGAAGCCCGTGAATTCATCCGATTGCTGGATAAACTTTCGCAGGACCAGATGATTCACAATTGGACTCCTTTGAACGGGAAGACCAAGGGGAATTTTAGGGTGCTGATGAATCCGGAAAATCAGATCAATGCCAATGAGATTTTTGGCGAGGAGAAGAATGATCACAAGATTCTAAACTGTGCACTATACCTCAAGCAGCACGATAAAGGCAGAAAGGTCATTTTGGTCAGTAAGGATATCAATCTTAGACTAAAGGCGAAGTCTCTAGACTTGCTGGCGGAGGATTATGAAACCGGCAAAATCAAGAATATCGTTGAGCTGGAAAATACGGGCAAATACATTCTCGACAATATAGATCCGGAGCATATCAACAAACTATATGAACAAGGATACGTTGAGGCTAAAACTGTCTTGGGAACCCGCAAGCGGAAGTCTAATGCATACTATATTCTCAAAAGTGACAAGAATTCAGTTTTAGCATATTACAACTCTGAAGAAAGCATTCTTGAGCGCGTAGACAAGAAGCTGGCTTATAATATTAAGCCAAAAAATGCGGAGCAGACTTTTGCGCTGCACGCAATCACCAATCCAAATATCCGCTTGGTATCTATCCAAGGTGTGGCCGGTACAGGGAAAACCCTTCTGGCTCTAGCCGGAGCACTGGAGCAAAGACGGGAGTATAAGCAGATTTTCTTGGCTAGGCCTATTGTGCCTTTGAGCAATAAAGACATAGGGTATCTTCCGGGAGACATCAAATCCAAGCTGAATCCCTACATGGAGCCGCTATGGGATAATCTGAAATTTATCCAAAATCAGTACAAGGAAACGGATAGGGAATTTCAGAAGATCACAGAACTGGTAAATCAGGAAAAGCTGGTGATCCAACCCCTGGCATATATCCGTGGACGCTCACTTTCGAATATTTTCTTCATCGTGGATGAGGCACAGAATCTTACCCCACATGAGATCAAGACGATTATCTCAAGAGCTGGAGAAAATACCAAAATCATCTTCACCGGCGATGTATTCCAAATCGATACGCCTTACCTGGACTCCCAAAGTAACGGATTGTCCTACCTGATCGATCGTGTCAAAGATCATCCGCTCTATGCGCATATCAAACTGGAGAAAGGAGAGCGCTCAGAGCTGGCAAACCTTGCCAATGAGTTGTTATAAACCTACTCTATATATT
This sequence comes from Algoriphagus sp. 4150, assembly GCF_031457395.1. Taxonomy (NCBI): domain Bacteria; kingdom Pseudomonadati; phylum Bacteroidota; class Cytophagia; order Cytophagales; family Cyclobacteriaceae; genus Algoriphagus; species Algoriphagus sp. 4150. The sequence goes on along the minus strand of NZ_JAVDWS010000017.1, from coordinate 76,140 downwards.
AATCAAAAAGCTCCGATTGGAGCTTGTTTGCGTTACAGACGAGTTGTACTAGCGTGTTGGTAACTCAGTTCTGAGCGAGACAAACGTATTGCGAAGTATCTTTTCGGAAAATTTGTCTTTTTAGTGTAACCCTCTGATCGATGGGTAATTGTTCATCTATGGGTTTTATATGTCCATATTCGTGCACAGTATAATCATCAATAATAATTAACTTATTGATTTTAAGATAGTTGATGTTTTGGGTCGCTTTTTGGAATAAAGTGGTTATAGAAATTAAACCAACTTATTACTGCCATGATCACTTCACTATTTTCCCAAAAAAACATTTGTGCTGCATTGGGTTTCGTAATGGCAATTACCATTGTTTGGAAAGCTAAAGTCGAGACTAATCTTGCACAGCAGACTGCCCTTATTGAATATACTGAACCAACTTACAATACCGGCATATCCTCTAATTCACAAGCTGAAAAAGCATATGAATTCAAAAAAACAAGAACCGATTTCTCGGTTCTTTGATAATCTAACTGGGAGAAATACCCAACAACAATACTCGTAAGGGTAGATTTGGTTGATTGTTTAATAGAAAGAGGTGGGTATTAGCCCACCTTTTTTTCAACTTTCTGTGATGGTACTTAGCTTGGCAAGAAAACTGTTGTAGTACTGTCGGCCCACTTGTACAATTGCTCCGGACATGAGTGTGATTTCTTTGGTGCTGAAGCTTTCTATTTGCCCCATCTGTACTATATACGACTTTTGTACCCGGAGGAATAGCTGAGAGGGAAGGATTTCCTCTATTTCCTTCATTGATTTGCGGATATTAAAGTCCCTTTTCTTAGTGAAAATGGTGACCATATTTCCATCGGCTTCTATATAATAGATATCATTGTATGGAACGCGCTCAAAAGCATTGTCCGCTTTGATAAAGACAGCATCAGTTACAAGATAAGGACTGTCATTGGCAGGAACTACCGCAGCTACATCACTTGCAGGCTTTGTACGCTTATTGTAGAGAACGATCTCGACGATGGCATGAATGTCATTTGTATTGAAGGGCTTGACAATAAAGCCCGCGGGATTTATCCGTTTTGCCCTCTCAATAATGGTAGGGTCGGAATAAGAAGTCACATAAACCAACGGTGCATCCACCATTTTCTTTACGATTTCTCCAAGCTCTATTCCGTCCTTATCGCCTTTTAGCTTGATATCCATGAATATCAGATCAGGACGATACTTCTTAATAATTTTAATACATTGATTGGCTGAATTGGCAATGTCTGTGTTGACATAACCCAGGAGTTCTAATATTTCCTGTATATTTTCTGCGATGCTGATATCGTCTTCGACGATTAATATCCGCTCTTCTTTCATAAATAGTTGGCAGATGCGTTTTGGGAGTGAAATTGATTATTCTGACCCATAGGTCTATTTATTCCCTAGTTACTAAATATATCAGTGAAATCAAATGCTTTTTTTTGGGTATAAAAGCTATAAACTCATCATTTCTTTAAATCTCGCAGCTTGCCTTCTACTGACCTCGATTCTGTCTCCTCCTTTGAGGGTAACCACCAGACCACCGTTAAACCACGGTTCTATTCCTTCCACCCATCCTAGATTGATGATATGCTTTCGACTGGCGCGAAAGAAGGATTTCTCATCCAGACGCTCATCCAAGGCATTCAGGGACTTATGTATCATCGGCTTGAAGTTGTCAAAATACACTTTAATGTAATTCCCGTCAGACTCAAATAACCGAACATTGGATAGCCTCACAAACCAGCATCTATCTCCGTCCTTCACGAAGACCTGATCATCAAGGGTAAGTTTCTTCTGACTGTGTACGGACGGGTTCTCTTCATTTTTCGCAAAACCGTCTATTTTTCCCTGAAGCTTGGCAATGGCCTCTTCAAGGCGCTTTGGCTCTATGGGTTTCAGAAGATAATCAAGGGCATTTACCTGAAAAGCTTTCAACGCATATTCATCGTAAGCTGTGGTAAAGATCACGTGAGGGACGTTGTCCAGCTCTTCCAGTAGATCAAAGCCTGTTTTCTCAGGCATCTGAATATCAAGAAAAATGACATCCGGATTCAGCTGGTCAATTTTATCCTTGGCATCATCCACGTTTACCGCTTCGCCTACCACTTCTACACTTTCTAGTTGGTTTAAGAGGTTGATCAGCTCCTTGCGTGCTAATCTTTCATCATCAATTACAATTGCTCGCATTTTTTGTTGAGTTTGTTATTCAAATGTGACTTTTTGTTTAGGAATCTTTATTTCTGTGATAACGAATTGATTCCCTGAGTTGAAGATACGGAAGCTTGCTTTATCTCCATATATTAGCTTAAGTCTTTGTACCGTATTGCTCAGCCCGTGACCTTGTTCGTCTTCGGAAACCAAAGAAGGCTGATGGGTGAGCTGTCCGCTATTCTTGACTTGAATATACAAATCATCGTGCAGTCCTTCCCTGCACTTGATTTCTATCGTCCCGCCTTTTACCAGATTAGACACACCGTGTTTGACTCCATTTTCTACGATGGTCTGTAGCATCATGGGCGGGATCTTATAGCTGTAGGCTTCGTCCTCGATTTGGTAAAGTACCTTCAGTCTTTCCTCGAAACGAATAGATTCCAGTTCCAGATAGTCTTTTACAGTATTAAGTTCCTCACTGAATTCTATGGTCTGTTTTTTATCCATCATCAGTGAGAAACGCAGCATATTCGAGATTCTGGTGATAGCAGTTTTTGCTTTGGTAGGATCCTCATCCACCAGTGCCCGTACGCTATTGAGCGCGTTGAAAATAAAATGGGGATTAAGCTGACTTTTAAGGTGATTGAGCCTTATTTCATTGATCTTGGCCTCGTATTTCAGTGTGGTGTTATAATTATCCAAAAAGTGCACCAAGAAATACATCACAAACCATAGTGCATATAGTAGAATTGCCTGAAATATGTTGGCAAGGATCACTAAGATTTTGAAATCTTCGGCAGGATTTAGGGTGCCAAAGGCAATGTTTATCAGAATCTGGGCTACAAAATTAGCCAACGATAGCGCTATTATGGCCAGTAGCGATTGGAACAAAAGCTGTCCTATGCTAAGCTTAAACCAATTGTAGGTTTTGATTATGTACCTCAAAAAGTGGGTAGAAATAAGGTTAGTGGCCGCTAGGACAATAAATGCCCAGATTTGAACTGCGGTGACACCTCTGGAAAGGGAAGCCAAAAAGATACTCACGGCGGCAAAACTTCCCCACCCGAGCACTTGAAGTAACCAATACAGCCTTGTTCTGTTCATAATCGCCCAAAGATAAATAACGCAGGTGTCTCCTCTTTCTTAATGTGATAAAAGGAGGATACCTTTGATTATAACCCTTGTTAGCTATTTAATTCCATTTTAAGAAATCTACCTGTATAGCTGCCTTCCGTAGCCGCCACTTTTTCAGGTGTTCCCTGTACTACTATTGTTCCGCCTTTATTTCCTCCCTCAGGTCCCAGATCCACTACATAATCTGCCATTTTGATCACATCCATATTATGCTCGATGATCAAGACGGTATTCCCTTTGGACACCAGACCATTTACTACCAGCATCAGTAATTCAATGTCCTGGAAATGAAGCCCGGTAGTAGGCTCATCAAGGATATAGAAGGTCTTACCGGTATCTTTTTTGGATAGTTCTGTCGCCAATTTGACACGTTGGGCTTCACCTCCGGACAGCGTCGTCGCATGTTGACCGAGCGTAATATAACCCAATCCCACATCATTGAGCGTTTTGATTTTTCTCAGGATTTTAGGGAGTTTGTCGAAGAATTCCACTGCTTGTTCCACAGTCATATCCAGTACATCGGAAATAGATTTTCCTTTGTAGCGAATTTCCAGAGTTTCCCGGTTGTAGCGTTTACCCTTGCAGGTTTCGCATGGTACATGTACATCTGGCAGAAAGTCCATTTCGATCAGTTTCATGCCCGCACCTTCACAATCCTCACATCTTCCTCCCTTTACGTTGAAAGAAAAACGCCCAGGCTTGTAGCCCCTGATTTTGGCTTCAGGGAGTTCGGTAAAAAGAGTCCGTATATCAGAAAATACACCCGTGTAGGTAGCAGGATTTGATCTCGGTGTTCGGCCTATTGGGGACTGGTCCACTTCTATCACCTTGTCCAGATGCTCCAGTCCTTTTACACTCTCGTAAGGCATTGGACTTTTCTTGGAATGGTAGATGTGCTGATTCAGAATTGGATAGAGTGTCTCATGAATCAAGGTGCTTTTCCCACTTCCCGAAACTCCGGTAATACAAATCAACGTGCCCAGCGGTAGTTTAAGATCCACCTTCTTGAGGTTGTTGCCAGTTGCACCTTTGATTACAAGAGCCTTATCTTTTACTTCTCTTCGTACTGTCGGAACAGGTAATCCGATCATTCCCGAGAGGTACTTGGCGGTGAGTCCGCCTGTTTGTAGAATGTGTGCAGGTGTGCCGTCTGCTACGATACTTCCACCATGCCTGCCGGCTCCCGGGCCCATGTCCAGCAAATAATCCGACGCCAGCATCATGTCTTTGTCATGCTCTACGACCAATACAGAATTGCCAAGATCACGCAAGCTCTGAAGTGCCTGAATCAGTTTTTCGTTGTCACGCTGATGGAGTCCAATACTAGGCTCATCCAGAATATAGAGCACTCCGACTAATTGAGTCCCGATTTGCGTAGCCAATCTGATCCGCTGAGCCTCACCTCCGGAAAGTGTCCGAAGAGGTCTATTGAGAGATAAATAATCCAAACCTATATCCAGCAAGAATCCGATTCTTTTTCGGATCTCCTTCAGTACTTCTGCCGCAATTACGTTTTGCTTTTCAGAGAGTCTATCTTCCAACCCAACAAACCATTCTCCCAACGAACGGATATCCATCACTGCCAACTGGCCAATATGGGTATCGTCTATTTTGATATGTAGTGCTTCTTGCTTCAGCCTATACCCGTGACAATCTGGACAAGTCTGTGTAATGGTGTATTCACTGACCCAGTCTTGGATCTTATCCGAACTGCCTTCCTGATATTTTTTCAAAAAGTTAATAATCCCCTCGAAGGTGGTATGCCACTTCGTTCCCGGGTGTTTTACGGAATCTACCGCCACTTCTATTTTATCACCATTGAGAAGAATTTCTACCACATTTTCCGGCAGCTTCTCGATAGGAGTACTCATGCTGCACTTGTAGTGCTTGAGAATTGCTTCTATTTTTTTGAAAATCCAAATATCCCTGTATTCACCAAGCGGCGCTATTCCTCCTCTGGTGATGCTGAGTTTCGGGTCCGGGATAATACTCTCACGGGTGATTTCTTCAGTGATTCCAAGACCATTACAGGTAGGGCAGGCTCCGTACGGGCTATTGAAGGAAAAGGTATTTGGTGCGGGCTCTTCGTAAGAAAGCCCGGTTTCCGGATCCATCAGGTATTTGGAGAAATGATGAATCTCTCCCTCTTCATCCCGGATCATGATGACTCCTTTGCCATGTTGCAAAGCAGATTTTAGGGATTGAGTAATGCGAAAACGGTCGGATTCTTCTGCGACAATTCTGTCAATGACGATCTCAATATCATGGATCTTGTAGCGATCCACCTGCATTTTGGGCACCATTTCCATGACTACTCCGTCTACACGGACTTTTGAGAAACCCATTTTTCGGATTTGCTCAAAAAGCTCACGATAGTGTCCTTTTCGCCCCTTTACTACAGGAGCAAGGATGTATAGTTTCTTGTTCAGAAAGTTGGTAAACAGCAAGTCGATGATCTGGTCCTCTGTTTGCCGCACCATTTTGGATCCTGTCAAATAAGAATATGCTTCTCCGGCTCTTGCATAAAGCAAACGCATGAAATCATATATCTCAGTGACTGTACCGACGGTAGAGCGGGGGTTTTTGGAAGTAGTCTTTTGCTCGATTGCTATTACCGGAGAGAGCCCGTTGATTTTATCCACATCAGGACGCTCCATACCACCCAAAAAGGATCTGGCATAGGCTGAAAATGATTCCATATACCTACGCTGTCCTTCCGCATAGATGGTGTCAAACGCAAGGGAGCTCTTGCCACTACCACTCAGACCGGTGATTACCACGAGCTTATTTCGTGGGATCCTCAGGTCCAGGTTTTTAAGATTATGCTCTCGGGCTCCAAAAATCTCTATGTATTCTTCCTGTGCAGGAGTGACTTGGCTCATATAATCGGCTGGCAATTTTAAATGGCAAAGGTACGGATTTTAGGCCGGACACGGTAGTAAACTTCAAAGAGTATAACCCAAGACAGCAAGATTGGTTCATTGATTGAATAAGTGGTTTTCTGTCCTTTGGTGCAAGCATCACTAGTGAAGTTTTTATACTAGTTACTCAGCAGTGCCTATACTTTTGGAAATTACTCGGGAAGAAGAATTTCATAGGATTTTCCCCGTTTCACATTCAAATCCTTATCGCGTAGCCAAGGGTTGTAAAGTTTGAGTTCTTTGTAGGTGTTGCCCTGCTGTCTGGTCCAGCTTGCAAGATTTTTGATATCATCGTTTACAGTTATTTTTCTGAGCACAGGTTTTTTATAATAGTCTGATTCACGCAGATAAAACCCGAACTCTTTTGGGTTTTCGAAGATTACCTTGAAGGCCAAAATCCTAAACAAATATCTACTCGTTTCATCATTCAGATACAAATCATAATAACTTCTGGCCATCTGATCCTCTTGCCTACGTGAAAATCCGGATTGCCCCATGTTATAGCTGGCGGCGACTGCTGTCCAATCTCCGAATTTTGCATGTGCTTTCTTAAAATATCTTGATGCCGCTAGGGTTGCTTTTTCAAGATTATAGCGTTCGTCCACGTCTTTGGATATTTCCAGTCCGTATTCTTTGCCGGTAGATTCCAGAATCTGCCAAAAACCCATTGCACCGGCTGGAGAGGCTACGTTCATCAGTGCGGACTCGGCCATTGCGAGGTATTTGAAATCGTCAGGAATGCCGTTTTCTTTCAACATTTTCTCTATTTCAGGAAGAAATTTGCTTGACCGTTTCATCAGCAAAATCATGTTTGACTGCCAATAAGCATTCACATAAATTTCCCGCTCCAACCGCTCTTTGACATCGTCAACTTCCAACGGAACTAGCTCCCCCGCAAACGTCAGCTCATCGGGAAGATCAAATAACCTGACCGTATCCCTTGAGACTAATGGCATAGTCTGTAGTATTTGGACCTCTGCCACACTGGGTTCCACCGGTATCTCCGCCGGCGTTTTCCATGTGGCATATCCTGTCATTGCCAGACAAAGAATTACCAAGACATAAAGGGGGATTAGATGATATTTGTTCATGTAATAAGGATAAGAAATGAATAAGAAAAATATCCGCAGAAATTTGCGTCTTCTTCTGAGCCAAACTGCCTACAATTACAATCAGGTCTGCGGGAACTGATTAGAATCTTTCAGAAAGTACTGGAGTGTTGAGCTCAGAGTTAGAAATTCGGGCTCAGCAAATACTTGTTGTAGAAATCGTCAATCACTTTCACCGCCTCAGTAGCATCCTCTACCACCGCGAAAAGATCGAGATCCACTTCATTGATGTAATGATGTGTCAGCAAGGTTTTTCTTATCCAATCTACCAGACCTGACCAGTAGTCTTTACCTACCAGCACAATGGGAAACTTTCCTATTTTATTGGTTTGAATCAACGTTAATGCTTCGAAAAATTCATCCATAGTGCCAAAGCCACCGGGTAGTACCACAAATCCTTGGGAATATTTGACAAACATTACCTTCCGTACAAAGAAATAATCAAAGGTCATCAGCTTATCCCGATCAATGTAAATATTGTCAAATTGCTCAAATGGCAATACAATATTCAGCCCCACGGACTTTCCTCCTTCGGAATGCGCTCCTTTGTTGCCTGCCTCCATGATTCCCGGTCCACCGCCGGTGATCACTCCATAGCCATGACGAACAAGTTTGGCGGCTATGTCCTCAGCCATTTTATAGTGACTATGATCCCGTGGTGTTCTGGCAGAGCCAAAGATTGATACGCATGGACCGATTTTGGCAAGTTTTTCAAACCCTTCCACAAACTCGGACATTACCTTAAAAATCACCCAGGAATCGGCGCTTTTGATCTCGCTCCAATCCCGCTCCTTGAATGCTAGGCGGATTTTATCTTCTGCATTTTGATTTTCTAGATTGCTCATATCCTACTTTTTATTTAAAGAAAACGATCTCTTCGCTGAAATGGACGGTGTCTTCCCCACAATTCAGATGATCTATTGATAAACTGCTGATGCTCAATATAAAAAAATAGTTGCTTATTGGAATCAAACGGCTAAGTCCGGTGTATTTTTACGCCTTATTTGAAAATAAAGAGATGAATCTCGCTGAAAAATCTCAAGCTACACTGAACGTGTTCGGTGAGCTAGAGTCAGAAACAAAGCAATTTGCTTCTGAGAGTGGATTAGGATGTGTAGCCGGATGTGGCTTTTGCTGTGCAAATCCAAAAGTACCGGCATCTCCCTTGGAATTTCTTCCATTGGCCTTTGATCTCTATGATAAAGGATTGGCCGAATCTACCCTTACATTAGTAGAAAGCAAGGATGAAGGGGCTAGCTGTGTGATGTATAGAGCACAGTCAGAAGACGGGAAGAAGGGGTTTTGCGGGAGTCATGCCAAAAGAGGAATGATTTGCCGATTGTTTGCCGCTTCGGCCCGAAGAACCAAATATGGCAAAAAAGACCTCATAATCTGCAAAATATTGAAGGAAGAGAAACCTGAAGAGTTTTTGCTGGCCAGCGAAAGAATAAACGATGACATGGAAATTCCGCTTGCTACGGCTTTCTACAGCCGGTTAGACGAAATCGACCAGTCTCTTTGCCAACAATTCACCATAAATGAGGCTATTGCTTTTGCATTGGAACTTGTTTTGAGATATAAGTTTTACGAGGAGCAGGAAGCTGATGTGAATGCATAATTTTTTTGCTCCTGCCAATTGAAGTATATTGTGTAATATTTCAAGGGTAAAATCTCACAAGTTTTTAATTATGCTAAGAATCGGAGAAATAATACAGACTATAAAAGGGATAGTAGAAACCAAAGTAGATCTGGTCAAACTGGAAATACAGGAACAGGTTGCGGGGATATTGACCAGAATAATTTTTCTCGTGTTGATGGGAGGTAGCCTCTTATTGGTTTTGTTGTTTTTTAGCCTTTCTCTGGCCTTTTATCTAAGCCAGCGTTTTGAATCTCCCCATATGGGTTTCTTGTTGGTTGGGTTGATTTACCTGATAATACTCCTGATTTTGTTCTTATTGAGAGATAATGACCCCACTGAAGAGAAAATGCAGAAGGGCTTAAAAGGGTTTATTTTTAGGGTGAGAATGTTCAAAAAACGTCAATAGAATGAATAAGGAATTGAAAAAGAAGGAAGAGGAACTACAGGAAACTCTGGCCAGACAATATGAACTATTCAAAGCAGAATCAGGAGATTGGGTGAAAATCGGCGGGGTGGTTTTGGTAGGAGGATTGATTGCTTTGGCTATAGTAAAAACCCGGAAAACCCGAAAAGACCGTAAAACTGAGGAAGTTCTTGAAGTTTTGGAAAGAGAAGGACTACTCACCAAAGATATTGAGAGGAAACTTACAGAAAGCTCTAAGTCTTCATTTTGGCCGGGTATGGGTCAGCGTCTGTTGATATTGGGACTTGCTTTTGCCAAAGAAAAATTTCTGCCCAACCTATTTACTGCTCAGCAGGGAGATGCCGAAGTCCAAGAAGAAGGTAGGTAAAATTTTAAAGAGGTTTTATACCACAGGACAAAAGGGCTTGGCTTGGCTGGTTGATCCGGACAAGGTTACAGATGCAGGATTTTTTGAATATAACCATGCCTGGGTCAAGGATTCCGGTCTGGATTTGATATTTGTAGGAGGTAGTCAATTAAGTCGCGATAATTTCACAGAGGTAGTCCTATCACTGAAAAGAATAGCCGGCAAAATTCCGGTCGTTATTTTTCCCGGTTCTCAAGTGCAACTGGCTGAAGAAGCAGATGCCGTTTTATTCCTTTCGCTGATCTCAGGCAGAAACCCCGAATACCTCATCGGACATCAGGTACTCGCAGCACCCATCATAAAGCAGATGAAATTGGAAGCCCTACCTACTGCATATATGCTGGTCGGCGAGGGGGAAATCACCAGCGTGCAATACGTGAGCCAAACACTGCCTTTGCCCAACTCCAATCCCGGCTTAGCTAAGGCAACAGCCCTTGCAGGGCTTTACATGGGGATGAAATACTTTTATATGGATGCCGGGAGCGGGGCAAAATCCCCGGTATCTTCGGAGGTGATAAAATTAGTGAAGTCAGCAATCTGTAATCCAGTTATAGTCGGTGGAGGACTGGATTCGTTGGAAAAAGTAAAAATTGCCTACGAAAGTGGTGCAGATCTTTTGGTGATAGGCAATGCCGTAGAAAAAGACCCCGGCTTTTTAGCGAAGGTCTTGGAATATAAAGTACTGTTTAATCTTTCTTTAAACGTCAACTAACGTTAATAAGAGAATCTCTCCTTCTCATTTTTCCGGCAGGAACTCCATACATCATCTTAAATCTGCGACAGAAATAAGCCGTGTCTTTATAGCCAATTTCTTTTCCTATGTCTCGGATTGATTTTTTGGTTGTTCGCAAAAGCTCCACAGCAGCTTCCATTCGCTGGTATTCTATGTAGTCTTGCGGATTGATCCCGGTCAGCATTTTGAAATACTGCCCCACGTAGTCTTCAGATACATTGGCCACCTTAGCCAGTATTTTATTGGATAAGTCTCCGCCAAGATTGGTTTTGATGTAATTGAATAAATCTATCAGACGGGGATCCTTGAAGTAGGTAGCATTGGTAGAAAGTTCCTCCAAGAACAATCTGTTTTTAAGAATGTGGCGAAGCAGCTCGATTACCAACAATTCTGTGTTGGCTTTCAATGCCCTTTCTTTGCCCACATTACTTACTTCTACTTCCTTCATCAGATCCTCAACGATCGTCGCGAGTCTATCATTGAAGCGAATGATAAACGGAGGGATGTCCAGGGAATTAAAAAAGTTGACCACATCAAATACTTTGGACTCAAAGCCAAGGATAGAAATGCAGTCATCTTCAGTACTCTTTATCTCTCTGAAACTGATACTCTGAAGATGCTTTTTCTTATTCTCCTGAAATTGCTCTTTGGATATTTCGCCTTTTTTGGCTCCACTGCCCAGCGTAAGTTTAGTCTTCTGTTCAGCGGGGAGGAAAAGAACTTCGCCTTCGTTTAAAAGTTCTTGGTCTTCACCGAATTTGAGCGTGCCATGATGGAGTAGAATCAGGGTGTTATCCGATTCGGCATAATCATTCACTGACACAGGTTTTTCTATTCGGAAATTATTCCCCCGAATAAACCTAACATTGACTGATTCGATAACCTTGTTGTAATATTCCATGAATAAGTATCAAAAAAACTTAATATCAAAAATATGATTTTTCTAACAAAGTTTCATAGATTTTCTATGGATGGTATTAATATAATTAAAAAGGGCATACGATTATTTAATTATGCCGTTTTCTGAACAAAGTAGTTATTATTTAAGTATGCCTCTGGATATGACTATTTTCTGAATCTCGGAGGTTCCTTCATAAATTTGGGTGATTTTGGCATCTCTCATCAGGCGTTCTACATGATATTCTCTTACATATCCATAGCCCCCGTGTATCTGTACTGCTTCGATACTTACATCCATTGCGACTTGCGACGCATAGAGTTTTGCCATCGCAGACGCATGAGAATAATCTTCTCCCTGATCTTTCAGCCAAGCCGCTTTGTACACCAATAGTCTAGCGGCTTCAATGGTAGTAGCCATGTCCGCAAGCTTGAATTGAATCGCCTGGTGTTGACTGATTGGTTTGCCAAAAGTCTTGCGCTCCTTGGAGTAAGCCAGAGCAAACTCATATGCTCCGGCAGCAATACCCAGTGCCTGTGCAGCAATTCCGATTCTTCCGCCATTCAATGTTTCCATGGCATATTTGAATCCAAAGCCTTCATCCCCTATTCTGTTTTCTACAGGGACCTTCACGTCTGTAAACATGAGCGAAGTAGTGTCAGAGGCCCTAATGCCCAGTTTATCCTCCTTATGTCCCGGTGTGAATCCTTCCCAGCCTTTTTCCACGATAAAAACAGATATCCCTTTATGACCTTTGCTGTGATCAGTTTGGGCAATTACCAGGTAAGTATCTGCTTTTGAGCCATTGGTTATCCAGTTTTTGGTGCCGTTCAATACATAATGGTCACCATTTCGGTACGCTTCGGTTTTCTGGGAAGTAGCATCAGAACCCGCTTCCGGCTCCGACAAAGCAAAAGCTCCCAGTTTCTGTCCTGATGCCAAGGGTTTAAGATATTTCTCCTTTTGCTCTTCGGAAGCGTATTTCTCCAATCCCCAGCATACAAGCGAATTATTGACAGACATCACTACGGATGCTGAAGCGTCGATCTTGGACAGTTCTTCCATCGCAATGACGTATGAAATCGTATCCATACCTCCTCCACCATAGCTGGGATCGACCATCATCCCCATGAAGCCGAGGTTGCCCATTTTTTTGATCTCCTCGGCAGGAAATCGGGACTCAATGTCCCGTTGTATTACTCCGGGGAGCAGTTCGTTTTTTGCAAAATCCCTCGCTGCTTCCTGCACGGCGAGGTGCTCCTCTGTAAGTTCAAAATGCATACTATTCTCTTTTGGGTTTAGCTATCTGCTAGGAATATATGCCAAAAAAAGAAGAGGGACAAAACTTGCCCCTCTTCAGAAATTTTATTTGATCTGTATCAATCCCGTCCTCCGAAGAAAACCATTATGTAGTAAGCCAAGGTAGTGAGCGCAGCAAGTGCAGCTACCACATAAGTCATTGCTGCCCATTTCAGTGCGTCTTTGGACATAGCGTATTCATCAGGCGTTACGATGTTTCTTGTTTTGACCCAAGCCAGCGCTCTGTTGCTTGCATCAAATTCCACCGGTAAAGTCACCAAGGAAAATAGGGTGATAATACTGTAAGCGCCAACTACGATAAAACCAATAATTTCATATGGCATTTGGATGAGAAAGCTTCCTAAAATAGATGCGATTAAGACTATGTTCAAGATCTTTCCTGCACTATTTTGCAATGGAACCAAGGTTGATCTTAAATTCAGCCACGCATAGGAGGTGGCATGCTGGACTGCGTGTCCGCATTCGTGGGAGGCTACTGCAGCCGCAGCTGCATTTCTTCCATAGTACACATCAGGGCTTAAGTTTACCGTCTTGTTGGCAGGATTATAATGGTCGGTAAGCTGTCCTTCCACAGATACCACCTGCACATCTGTTATGTTATTGTCTGCGAGCATGAGCTTCGCGATCTCGGCACCCGAAAGATTTGCCTGTAAAGGTGTTTGAGAGTATTTCTTGAATTTGCTTTTCAGTTTGCTGCTCACCACGAATCCTGCAATGGCAAAAACGACTACAATTAGTATGATCATAAGGTTATTAGTTGCAAAAGATGAATACGTATTATGTTTCTTTGGGTTTTTCCCAAACAGGTAATTTCATCATTATTACCCAGCTTATAAGGCCGGCTCCCAACACAAGGATTACTTGGGTGCCATGGATAATAGCGGCGAAAATTTTTCCGTCCACTTCCGATATACCCAGTTGTATCAAAATAAAGGCCACCAATGCATGAAAGGTTCCAATTCCGCCTTGAACAGGTGCAATCATGCCAATACTACCCATTACCATTACTAGGAGGACTTCGCCGGCGGACAAATTGGCAGTGCTGGGAATTCCTAAGGATATGGTGTACATGGTCAAAAAATACAAAAACCAAAGAAAAATAGAGCTTGTCCAGAATCCTGCCGGGTTGGACAGTTCCCCGATTTTCTTGAGCCCTGAAAGAATCTCCCTAAAAAAATGCTGGATTTTATTGACTAATCCATTGTCAGCAAATCTCCTGAATACATACCAAATTATGAGAACACAAACGGCAATTCCGCCGATCACCAGCGGAAGATTTGAAATGATTTTTTGACCTAAGGACGCTACATCGACTAACTGGCCGGCTAGATTTAAGAAGAGCTCTTGTTCTACAAAAAACGCCAAAAGAATTGTGGAGACAAGACATAACAGGTCTATGCTTCGCTCTACGATCACCGTGCCGATGAGATAGCCGGTGGAGGTTCCATTGGTTCGGGAGAGAACTCCACATCGTGCTACTTCGCCGGCCCGGGGGATAAGCATATTAATTAAATAGCCTACCATCAGAGCGTGGTAGGCTCGACCTAGGCTTACTTTTGTCCCGTCTTCTGTATCTATGAGCAAAGTCCAGCGCCAGCTTCTAATCATATAAGCAAGCATAGAGATCAATAGGGACAATATAATCCATGCCCAATTGCTTGCCATGATTTGGTCAAGCAATGAATCAAAGGCGATGTCTTTGTATAAAAACCAAAAAATCCAGACTGCAACTCCTAGAGAAATTACAATCTGGACGAATTGTTTCATGCTTTTCAGCCCCATCAGATGAGTTTGTTTTGCTCGTCGGGGAAGATCAACACCGGTTTGAATTTTTTGGCTTCTTCCAGTTCCATTCCGGCGTAGGAAATGATGATTACGATATCTCCTACCTGTGCCTTTCTGGCTGCGGGACCGTTCAGGCATACTTGTCCTGAGCCCCTTTCTCCCGTGATCACGTAAGTCTCCAGCCGTTCACCGTTATTGACGTTGACTATTTGGACCTTTTCATTTTCGATGAGATTGGCTGCATCCATCAGATCTTCGTCGATTGTGATGGAGCCTACATAGTGCAGTTCCGCCTGGGTGATTTTCACCCGGTGGATCTTGGATTTCAGTACCTGAATTTGCATCGGTTTAATTTTGCGGCAAAATTAAGGAATTATTGGCAGGTTGTCGATTAATCTGATTTTTCCCAGATAAGCAGCTACACAGATAGATGACTTTTGATTGAAATCAAAATCAGTATAAACCATAAAGCTGTCAGGGTGAATCAGTTCGAAGTATTCTAATGTTGCCAAAGGCGTTTCCCGAAAATCGCGTGTGATTTGATTCTGCACCTCAAACCATTGCTTGCCTGCTAAAAGTTCCTGCTTGGCCTTAGTCAGGCTGCTAATTAAAATCAAAGCCTGATCCCTTTCGGCCGGTGATAGGCGTAGGTTCCTTGAGGACATCGCCAATCCATCATCCTCCCGTCGTGTAGGGACTATTGTAAGCTCAATATTCAGAGAGAGGTCTTTCACCAACCGTTTTATAATACCGGTTTGTTGAAGGTCTTTTTGTCCAAAGAACGCTTTGGTAGGCTTGATGATGTTGAAAAGTTTGGAAACCACTATTCCCACTCCATTGAAGTGACCCGGGCGAAAGGCCCCCTCCAATACCGTTTCAAGCTCGCCAAAATTGATGCTTAATTTTGGCTTTTCAGGATAAATGGTTTCTGTATCGGGAATGAAAACAAAGTCAACATTTTCATTCCTAAGTTTGGCAAGATCCTCATCTATAGTAGATGGATAGTTATTGAAATCTTCTTGATTGTTGAATTGTGTAGGGTTTACGAAGATAGAAACGACTACAATATCAGCTTCTAGTTTGGCTTTTCTCACAAGGTCAAGATGACCTTCGTGAAGCGCTCCCATGGTGGGGACCAAAGCTATGGATTTACCGTTTTTGAGTGATTCAAGCCAGTAATTGTGCCAATCGGCTCCAGTATGGACTAGGTGCAACGGAATAGGGTTTAGAATGGGTAAATAGGGGCAAATGTATATTATTATTCAACAAATCAAGGCTTTTAAGGCTTTTTTTATTATCTTTGCGCAGTTGTTTTTTCACCTTCAACATAAAATCCAATAAGCATGTCCAAATTACGTATCCTCTACGTTGCCAGTGAAATCAACCCTTTTCTCCAAACATCCGAAGTCGCAAATTTCCTAAGAGCCCTTCCCCAAGCTATGCAAGAGCGTGGCATGGAGATCAGGATTCTAGTACCGAGATTTGGCCTGATCAACGAGCGAAAGAACAGGCTTCATGAAGTGGTGAGATTGTCAGGGATTAATATTGCGGTAGGAGAAGAGGAGAAACCTTTGGTAATTAAAGTGGCTTCCATCCCAAATGCAAAGCTTCAAGTATACTTTATCGACAATGAAGATTACTTCCAGCGAAAGCATGTATTCCACGATAAGCAGCAGAAATTCTACGAGGATAATGATGAGCGGGCAATTTTCTTCTGCAAAGGGGTTATCGAAACAGTGAAAAAATTGGGTTGGGCTCCGGATATCGTGCATTGTAACGACTGGATGACCAGCTTAATACCTATGTATTTGAAGACTACTTACAAGAGTGAGCCTTTATTTAAAGATACTAAGTCAGTATTTGCGATCTACAACAACGGATTTTCCCATACCTTTGGCGATGATTTGTTAAACAAGGTTAAGATGGTGGATATTGATGACGCTATTTTAGCACCTTTGAAAAGCAAAGACTTTACAGGATTTATCAAGATGGGCATGGAGTACGCCGACTTGGTGGTCAAAGGCGGTGAAGTTTCCGCAGAATTAAACCAACTAATCGAGGATTTCTCAAAAGACAAGAAGTTTGACATCAGCATTGAAGCAGAATCAGAAGCACAAGCTCACGAAGAGCTGTTCGGCATTTACACAAATCTCGCCGGTTAATCTGGCCTTTGGGGCCATCTTGTCCCTATTTCTTATCAGTTCCTGTAGTGACCCTGCCACTGTCGGCATAGAGCTGGCTCCCGGAAACAACCAAATCGGTGTTGTTTTTGAGGAGTTTGTATTGCCTGCAGAGGTGGTTTTACTGGATTCTTTCAATACTACCAATCAAAATATCTTGATTGTAGGGGAAGAAGTTGATCCTTTTTTCGGAAAAACATCAGCTACCGGGTATTCTAGAACGTTTATTGATTCCAGAGCTAAGCGCCCGGAGTCCAATGCGCTACTTGACTCCATCTTCTTCACTGTTGATATTATAAATATTAACGGGACTAATTTGGGCGGGCCAAAGCGTTTCTCTATTCATAAGTTGACAGAGCCTATACTGGATACCTTGTATTACAATTTTGATGAGTTGTCTTACGAAGAGAACCCATTTACTGCAGGAGAGATAGTGTTTGGAGAGAAAACTGATTCTATTGCCTCTTTTCAGTTGGAGGAAGAATTTGCAGAGGAGATTTTTAATAAGATGCGGGCTGGGGCTGAATTCAATAACCTCTTCACATTCAGGGAGTATTTTCCGGGAATCGCATTAAAAGCGAAAGAAGGCGATAATTCTTCTGCAAGGGTAAGGTTGGGCGCTAATACAGCAATAAAAGTCTACTATCGTAATGCGGCTTCTGATACAGTTTCTACTTTATACTCAATTTCGACTTCCTCTTCAAGAAATTTTAGCGGGATCAAAAGTGATCGAAGCGGCACTCCCACTGATGCCGTGACCGAGTATCAAAAGTCTTACGATGTGGGGCCGCTTGTAGGGATAAAGGCAGGTCTGGGAATGGTTATCAAATTAGATACCAGCCCTCTTGATGCTTTTTTGGATACGCTTTCCGGAGTTATATTCAACAACGTGTCTTTGGAACTTGGGGCAATAGAGGATCCTGCTGAAGGTGTTCTGCCCAGTACATATTTTAGAGCTTATTTTTCAGACGGGAGCAATCGCTTTCTGGCAAACCCCGCTGGAAAATATTATACCATACAGGATGCAAATAGAGCTCAGGTAGGCATTGACAGTGATTCCAATAAGGTACCCTTGGTGGAGTTCCCGGCGAGTTTTATTTATATTTCTGATAAAAAGCTCTATGGTCAAAATATATCGGCTTATATCAATGCGCTTTTCAGGGGAGACCTGACAAGAAAGGACTGGATCTTATATGGAGGTAATATAGTGGATAAGAGAAGGACAAGTCTAGGTACAGATCCACTTTCTCCTCAAGGAAATCTTACAACAGATCAATTTGGTACTTCACTGAGGCAGTTTAAAGTAGATAAGAACAAAATCAAGGTAAAGGTCATCTACTCTAAATCCAGATAGAATTCTCAAATTTTGAAAAGTCATTCTAATCCACTTCCTGATTTTCGGGAAGTGGATTATTTTTTTTGGCACGAAAGCTGTTTCTTTGTCAAAGTTCAGTTAAACCATAAGAATTTTTAAATATGTGTGGAATCGTAGCATATGTAGGGCAGCAGGAAGCTTTACCGATAATCATCAAAGGTCTGAGAAGATTGGAATACAGAGGATATGATAGTGCAGGTGTGGCACTATTGGACAGTAAAGGACTAAGCATATACAAAAAGAAGGGGAAGGTATCCGAATTAGAGAAGCATCTAGATTCTGGCTCCGATTTGACCTCCAAAATAGGAATAGGCCATACCCGCTGGGCCACCCACGGTGAGCCGAATGATACCAACGCCCATCCGCATTATTCTTCCTCCGAGAAAATAGCAATGATCCATAACGGAATCATAGAAAACTACGAAGTGCTTAAGCAGGACTTGATGCAAAAGGGCTATACATTTCAATCAGATACCGACACAGAGGTATTTATCAAATTTATAGAAGATATCCAGCTTAATAATCATTGTACTCTGGAAGAAGCCCTAAGATTGGCTCTTCACAAAGTGGTCGGTGCATATGCTATTGTTCTGATCAACAAAGAAGAACCCGATACACTGATTGCTGCAAGAAAGGGGTCTCCATTGGTGATTGGAGTTGGAGAGGACGAGTTTTTCCTTGCTTCTGATGCCACTCCAATAATCGAATACACCAACAAGGTGGTTTATTTGGATGATTTTGAAATAGCAGTTATCAGAAATAACCGTCTTCAGATCAAAACCATTGAGAACGTAGAAACCAATCCTTATATCAATCAACTGGAAATGGAGCTGGAAGCTATCGAGAAGGGTGGCTACGAGCATTTCATGATGAAGGAAATTTTTGAGCAGCCCAAATCAATTGCCGATTGCCTGAGAGGGCGTCTTGATGCGAAATCGGGTCGTCTGGTTCTTGGAGGACTTCGTGATTACATGAATAAATTCCAAAATGCAGAACGGATTATTATTACCGCTTGTGGTACCTCTTGGCACGCAGGATTGGTAGCAGAGTATCTTTTCGAAGAGTTTGCAAGAGTGCCTGTAGAAGTGGAATATGCCTCTGAATTCAGGTATAGAAATCCCGTAGTCGGCGAAAAGGACTTTATTATCGCCATCTCACAATCAGGAGAGACAGCCGATACGTTGGCAGCTATCGAGCTTGCAAAATCAAAAGGGGCGACGATTTTTGGAGTGTGTAACGTGGTGGGCTCATCCATCCCAAGAGCTACCCATGCAGGATCCTATACCCACGCCGGCCCTGAGATCGGAGTCGCATCGACCAAAGCATTTACTGCCCAGATTTCCGTATTGGCTATGATGGCCCTGAAGCTGGGCTACCAAAGAGGTACACTGCCGGAGAGCAAATATATACAGCTACTTCATGAGCTGGAGGCAATTCCCGGCAAAGTAGAAAAGGCATTGAAATCCAATGATTTAATAAAATATATCGCCGAGGAGTACAAAGATGTAAGTAATGCCCTCTACTTAGGTAGAGGATATAATTTCCCGGTGGCACTGGAAGGAGCTTTGAAACTTAAAGAGATTTCTTATATCCATGCAGAGGGATATCCCGCTGCTGAGATGAAGCATGGTCCTATTGCCTTGATAGATGAGGAAATGCCTGTTTTCTTTATAGCCACCAGAGACAGCTCTTACGAGAAAGTTGTTAGCAATATTCAGGAAGTAAAAGCCAGAAAAGGTAAGGTGATTGCTGTGGTCACCGAAGGGGACACGCAGGTGAAGGCGATTGCCGATCACGTGATCGAAATTCCTGAAACTCATGAAGCTTTTGCTCCATTGGTCGCTGTAGTTCCTTTACAATTGCTCTCTTACCACATTGCTGTGATGCGGGGCTGTAATGTGGATCAGCCAAGGAATTTGGCGAAATCAGTAACGGTAGAATAAACTCAAATGGCTGTCCGAAAGGGCAGCCTTTTTTTCTGAAACTCTGTTTGAACCGCTGAAACTGAAGATTGTAAGGGGCACAGTTTAGAAATAATAGTGAGGCTGAGTAAGAAAAAGTTAAGATTTACAAAAGAATAATAATGCTAAGGAATTTAGGGACAAAGCAGGGGTCAGCCTGACACAACGTTTGTACACTTATTTAAATTTCCATTTTGCCCATCGTAGGTATGCCCCAGTCTTTTAATTAGCCTTCTATGAATAATGGGCTCCCAGACCCCTTTGATCGGGGAGCCCATTTATATCAAAACCTTAGTGTAAGGTTAGCCGCGAAATTGGTCGGTGCCTGAGCAACTCCCCAAATGGTCCAATATTTCTCATTGGTCAGATTGTTCAGTTTTACACTTGCCCTCCATTTTGCTTGGTCGTAAAATGCACTCGTATTTAAGACCGTATATGCCGGAATGCTGAAAATATTATCGCTGAACATATAGCTTTTGCCTACATAATTTCCTCCAAATCCAAATCCCAGACCCTTCAGTTTGTGTTGTAGGGTATAAGAAGCCCAAAAGTTTACCATATTTTCAGGTGCATCAGTGGCTTTGTTGCCTTCTATGGATTCGTCTGAGGTTTTTACGATCCTGTTGTCATTGTAAGCGTAACCTGCCATCACGTTCAGTCCGGGTATTGGATTGGCGATTAATTCTATGTCAAACCCCTTACTGACTTGTTCTCCGTCTTGGACAGCGAAGCCGTCGGTATTCATGCGGATCGCATTATCGATGGAGATATGATAATAGCTAAACGTGGCACTCAATCTTTTGTCAAAGGCTTCCGTTTTTATACCTCCCTCTGACTGTACCGCATAGACCGGATCCAAAACCAGTTGTGAACCATCAGGCTGCATCCTTGGAGCTTGGTTTTGGAATCCGTTCATATAGTTTCCAAACACAGAGACCTGATCCTTTACCACTTGATAAACTACACCCAGCTTTGGGGAAAGAGCTGTCTGCTGAAAACCTTCCGCTCCTCCCTGCTCTTTTCTGTCGAAATAATCCACCCGTAGACTGAGCATCGTGGACAATCTATCCGTCCAGGCAATGACATCTGTGGCATAGCCGCTCAATGTATGGGTATTGACCGTGTTCCAGCCGGGCCATTGACCGGATACAATGTGCGGCTCTATATTTTGCCTTCTCAAAGGAAGGAAATCCTTGGTGACATCTACCGTATCTAAATTACCTGTAGTTCCGGATTCGCTTCTACTCTGGAAGAGTCTGTAGCTGGCGCCAATAAGCACTTTATGTTTGATATTTCCCGTAGTGAACTCTCCGTTGATGTTCTCCTGTATATTCGTATAGTTGTTGTAAATAGAATGCCAGTTTCCTGCACTTCTGGCGGCCCTAGTAGGGGATAGCCAGGTGGCATAATACTGATAACTATGATCCACATCTTCACCTACAAAGGAGAGTAAGGTCGAAGAGGTCCAGTTTTCGGAAAGGCGGTATTTAGCCTCTGCGAATATTTTTGTGGAGGAGGTTTCCGCATCTGCATCATGATGAAAAAACGCCTTTCTGTAATCCACCTTTAAGTCTTTGGGACTGGTGATCCCTGATCCGGGAGCATATCTGCTATACAAATTTCTTGTACTATTGACATTAAGGAGTTCAGCATCCAGAGTAAAAGTCAGACGATCTGAAGCTTTGTAAAGCAAGCTGGGGGAGATTAAATAAGCGTTGTAAAATCCATAATCCAAAAAGCTTTTTTCTTTATGCACAGCTGCATTTAGCCTAAACAAGACGGTGTTATCCTTGTTTAATGGCTTATTGATGTCTGCAGTAATCCGGTGGAGGTTATAGCTTCCTGTTGTATAGGAAACCTCAGTCTTGTTTGCTTCGGCAGGCTTCTTGGTTACCAAATTGACCACTCCACCAAAGGAGGAAACATTCCCTCCGAAAAGGGTTCCGGAAGGGCCTTTTAATATTTCTATCCGCTCCACATTAGCGATATCTACACTGGAACGGCCAGTTGTGGTCTCCATTCCGTTACGGGCATTGATCCCGATGTTGAATCCCCTGAATGTAGTACCGAATCCACCGGAAGGATACACTACCGGAACGACCCCCGGGGCATTGCGGAGGGTTTCTCCCACATTCGTTATCACCTGCTCCTGTATCAGTTCTTTGGTTACCACATTATATACCTGCGGATTCTCCAGATTCTCCAATGGCATGCGGGCTACATAGTCCGTTCTTTTGTCAGCCAATGGGTTGACCTTGGAGTCTGTTACGGTAAATTCCTGCAAGTCACTGCCGTTTTCCGGAAGGCGTACAGCCGGAACGCTTAGTGCTTGGCCATTTTCCAGTTTGATCTGTATTTCCTTGGTCGTATAGCCCAAATGGGAAATAACCAACAAATATTTCCCCGCAGACACTTGGTCAATGGAGAAAAGACCTTCTTCATCAGTCAGTGCACCCTTGTTCTGATTCTTGAGATGTACATTGGCAAAGGGGAGGGGCTGGCCTCCCTGATTCAGGATTTTTCCCTGTATGGTGGCTGAATTTTGCTGGGCTTGGGCGGTTGAAAAGCTGGAGAAAGTGATCAAGATCAATAAGCATTTAGCCAGCGACTTTTTATCTCTTATCATAAGATTGTATAAATAGTTCTTCATTTTGCTTGGGTTAGAAATGTTTAATTCTGGAATATTGGCTTTTGGGTTTTTGTATCCGGATTCTTATATAATCAGTCCACTGTTGCTCGCTTTGTCACAGTCACGTAGCTAGGATATAGAAGGAGTTGACAATCCTAAGCGACAGGCAAGAAATTAAAGTTGAGAGGTAAGGCTAGAATCGCTTTTGTCCGGAGAATTCCATTGCATCCCCTTTGCCAATACCATAGCTGATGCCGAAAGTGAAAAATCGGCCAGACATGCCTAACCGATTGAACTCAAGCCCTTGTCCGGAGGAAACGGACCTGTACTTTCTGGAGGCAAATACATCCCTCACACTGAGATTCATTACAGCTTTTCCTTTTAGGAGCTTTTTGCGCAGCCCAAGGTCGAGGTAGTAATTTTCAAGGATGTCTAGCTGTAGGGTTTCGTAAGCAGATTCATAGTTCCATGCGGCTTCGAAGTCGAAGTTTACGGGGAGTTTGAACTTTGCCATAGCCCTGGAGGTCCATCGGTCTCCGGAGAAGCCGAAGGACTGCTCATTGTAGGAGCCTTTTCTGGAGAATGCATTGTAATTCACATCCACATCAATCGTCGCCCAGTCCCATGGGGTATATTTGCTGTTGAACTCCGCACCGGTCGTGCGGCTACGTCCGACATTATCAGGTTTTCTGATACTTACATTGTCCTCCACAGTCACCACTTCTTCTATTACGTCAGTAGTAATCCGCTGGTAAAGGCCTAGATTGAATGATACTTTGTCCAAGTGATAGATAGATGTCACTTCATAAGAATCAGTATACTCGGGAGTGAGATTTGGATTCCCGGTGTAGATGTTGAAATTGTCCTGTAAGGCAAAGAAAGGGTTCAGTTCCCAAAGTCCCGGTCTGAATATCCTAGCCGAATAGCCTGCCTGTAGTGAATAATTATCTGAAAACTTGTAGGAAGTATGCGCCGTAGGGAAGAAATCCCCATAACGTTTTCTGTTTTTCTCCCCGGTATCTTCGAGGCGCGTATCCAATGCGGTGTATTCGAATCTTAATCCAAGTTTTGCACCCCACTTATCTTTCTCCCTAGACACGGTACTATACAGTCCCAATACATCCTGATCGAATACAAATACATTTGTGAAATTTGGATCGGGAATCCACTCTCCTTCTTGCCGGTCAAAGACAGCATAGTCATTGGACACTCCGTTGATGACATACTGTGTCCCCGTTTCCAGTTCATAATACTCTGAAAACGGTCTGGTATAATCCAGTTTGAACGTATAGATCCCTTCTTTGTAGTCAGTGTTCAGTTTTTGCAAAGCATCGGGTCTGTCTCCTAGGATAGTTCTGTTTTGAAAATCAGAGACTTGATCTTTGCGGAAGAATGCTCCTGTGGCACTTGCCAATAGGCTGTGATCTCCCGACTCGTCAAAATCCTTCTTGACCTGAAACTCCCCCTGCCATTTGGGATTGTCGGCATAGGAATCTTCTTTTCTGGACCAAGCATCAGCAACTGTACCTTCCGGGTTTTTCAGGGTATAGTCATTTTTGGAGTCAGTGGTTTCTTTTTCATAGGCGAATTGTCCTGAAAGGCTAACGACCGTAGAGTTGTTGATCCGATAATCTGTACCGAGTATCAGGTTATAAAACTCCTCATTAAAGTCCCTGTCGCTGAGTGTGTGAAGTTCGGTGTTGCTTGATAGGTCCTTGCTGAGTGTCTCGTTGTGACGGGGGAATGTACGGTAGCCCACTCCCACTTGGGTAAATAGGTTAAGTTTATCAGTTCTCTTGTTGAGGCTAATTCCCAAGCTATGGTTGTTGGGCATTCCCGTATTGAGGGTAACGGAGCCGTTCAGGTTCTTTTCCCCTTCTCTTTTGAGTACTATATTGATGATTCCGGAAGTACCCTCCGCTTCGAATTTGGCGGAGGGATTGGTGATGACTTCTATTCTTTCGATCATGTCGGCTGTGATGGTCCCCATGATATTCCCTTGCTCACTTGCCAAAACCGATGGTTTTCCGTTGATCAGGATGCGAACGCCCTGACTTCCCCTGAGACTGATCTGTCCTTCTATGTTGACACTTACAGAAGGGATGTTGTTGAGTATATCCAACGCACTGGCACCTGTGCTGCTGATATCCTGCCCCACATTGAAAACCCGTTTGTCCAACTGAAATTCTGTGCGGGATCTTTCACCCTGAATCACCACCTCATCCAAAGTCTTGCTATCCTCTTCGAAAAGAATGTCTCCTAAGTTTAATTTCGAACCGTTGATCTCAAAATCAGTGATTTTTTTAGTGAGATATCCCATAAAGCTCAGTTCGACATAGAAATCCCCGTGCTCGGAATGCAACTCAAAGTGCCCATCATCATCGGTGGTCGTACCATCTATCATTTGATCGTCAGCCTTATCTCTAAGTATAACAGTAGCATAGGCTATGGGTGTTTTTTTGCCGGCTTCCCGCACAGTTCCGGAGATGGTGATGCCGGATTTTTGGGCTTGCTGGGCATGGATGAGAGGAGTCAGCTGGACAATCAGGAAGCAGATAAAAACAAGCTTTTTCATGTGTTTATAATTTGTTTTTTTTAGGCCACCCCGATTAATCGGGGCAGGCTATGGAATCTCAGCCTGACAGAAGGCAGGCTCGATTTCATTTCTTTTGTCGTTCGGTTTGTAATTTGGATTCCATGAGAATTTCCCGTTGGATCTTTACAGTTTCTTATTGTATCTGTGTAGTTGGGAGGGATGGATTCCCGATAAACATTAAGAGGAATAGGCTGAAATGTTTTCGAAAGCTGACTGTTGTTGTGAGTAAGTTTTTTCCATTTTTTAATAGGGTTAGGGGTGATATGTTAGCGAATAGTGGCTTTTGGATAATTGTTTGTTAGTTCTTGGTAAATGGAGCAAGAGGAAAGTGAAGAAAGTCGTCCATAATCCGGTGCAACTAGAAGCTCTTCTGTCCGTGATAAAGGGGCAGCGGCACTATGATTATGATCTTGAAACCGCATTATTTTATTTAGATTAATTAAAAATAATAGCGAAGTAAATGAAAAATCGGTCTTGATTCAAGTTTATTTAGACTGATTACAAATAAAAATTTTCTATGAACTGGAAAAATTGATAGAGAATAGCTAATATGGGGAGCTTCTCCTGTAGTTCGAAATTAAGGATCCTGTCATCAGCTAAGGCTTATGGGCCTCCTAACTCTTGGCCTCTTGCTGACAAAAAAATAGGATCAGTAATTAATCATTTACCAAAAATCACTTGCTTTGCGGGCAAAATACTATCCCACCCTTACGCTAATGAAGAAAGCCGTACTCATCTCCTTTTTTTTAAGTACCATATTTCTATTCTCATGCGGGAAACAAGACGATGAGCGAGTTATTTTCTTTCTTCACAATAGATTTTTGGAAGAACATGGGCTGAATGAATCACACCCTGAGTTTGGACGGGCCGAATACAATGAAATTTTAGCGGAATTTGAAAAAAGTGGCTTTAAAGTCATCAGTGAAAAAAGAAACGGGAATGTAAATGCCAGGGAATATGCGGTAACAATTGTTAGTCAAATCGACAGCTTAATTTCGATTGGAACTGAGCCGGAAAAATTAACAATAGTCGGAACATCAAAAGGAGGTTATATCGCTCAATATGTTTCGACATTAGCTAATAATCCGGAGTTAAATTTTGTCTTTGTGGCAAGTTTTAGTAACAGTGATTTGGAGAATATTCCGGAGATTAATTACTGTGGAAGAATACTCACCATCTTCGAAAAAACCGACCCATTTGGAGTCTCAGCAGTGGGAAGAAAAGAAAGTTCAACCTGTATAATCAACCACTTTAAAGAAGTTGAACTAAATACAGGGTTGGGACATGGCTTTTTATTCCAACCCCTGAAAGAATGGATTGAACCCACCATTCAATGGGCCAGCGGCAACTATGAGCTCAAATAAACTTCGAGAGAACTTACGGATTCAATGACTTGGCATCGGTGTACTGATCCTCTGTCCGGATCCGGAGTGGGACAAGCAACTTTTTCCCATGTTAAACTAAGGCTCTACAGTCACTATTACCCTTTTGTATCGGGTGAGGGCAGGTGTTCCCCGGTCGGTGACAGCCAGAACGATATGTATGTCCCCCAGTCGCTGGGCTTTGGGGATGATAAAATGGGCTTTCGGTTTATCAGCATTTTCAATCTTCAATGGTGTGGCTGTCCGTCCGCTGGCTATGGTGAAAGCTCCCGGCTCTGAATAATAAAACCATTCATACGTAAGCTGGTCTCCATCAGGATCTGTGCTGCCTTCGGCACTCAGGTCAATACGCTCACCGATTTTGGCAGTAATCCGATCAGGGGAACTAAGTTTAGGTTTGGGAGGGTGATTAGCCTCTTTATAAGGTTTAATAGTCCAGTCCATTCTAGCCTCAAAATCATTTTGAAAAGCTTCTCTCCATCGCCAGATAGTGGCCTTATTACTTGTATGCCAATTACCGTCAAAGCCTAGCGCCTCATCCATCGCATCGGTCCACAGGGGACGGGTTTCCGGTTCGGAAAACCACCTCTGGGTTCTGGGCAGATAAAACTCATATCTTCCACCCCAATTGCCATAATGTGGATTCTCAGGGCTTTCCAAGCCGGTATGGATCAAATGCATAAAGCTGGGAGAATCTCCCTCCATCAGAAATTCCATGTGCGGGTATTCTTTGCCCAGAGGACCTTTGCTGCGGATATGCGTATCTAGCCAGGGATTGTCCACAATTTCGAAATTTCCTCCGGCAAATCGCCCGTGGAATTTATCACCACTGATCCCCGACCAAGTCGCAAAATGGTACCCTCCAAAATCATGGATTCCCGGACTGGCGATATAGAAAAGTTCGGGAAAAGTTTTTCTTAGCCATGGTCCACTGTCATCCTGATCAGATATAGTATAAACTCTCAGTTTGGATACAAACTTTGCCACTTCGGCCGAATTACGGGTTTCTTTCACCTTCCAAAGTGCCTGTGCCAGACAATTGGGCCCTCCCCAGACCAGCACCCAAACAGGCCTTTGATCCTCTTTATCCACCGTATTGATGATCAATTCCGATCCCTCGGAATCCATACCTTCACCGACAGCTTCCATTCCGTACTTAGGGATTCCTTCCTTCACCACTGCTCTCAACTGCTCGGCAGTAGGGTAGCCTTGTTCATGTATTTCAAGATTATCCCTTACTTTTCCATATGCCGTGAGGATCTCCATAATCCTCCAAGAAGCGATTTTATTTTGTTGATGGATAGAGGTCGTAGCGACCAGACCTTC
Organism: Algoriphagus sp. 4150; assembly: GCF_031457395.1. Taxonomy (NCBI): domain Bacteria; kingdom Pseudomonadati; phylum Bacteroidota; class Cytophagia; order Cytophagales; family Cyclobacteriaceae; genus Algoriphagus; species Algoriphagus sp. 4150. Next base: position 48,138 of record NZ_JAVDWS010000017.1, on the reverse strand, counting down.
CACATCCCATTGATTGGAATAGGTCAAAAATCTCACCAGAGACATGGCGTCATCGGGCTCATTTTCTATATCCGTGAGTACAATGATGCGTTCTTTCTCCAGGCTGTTTTGTGCTATCAAAGGAGAGCTGGCGAGCAAAAGGGCTATGAAATATAAGGCTTTCATGTTTTTTGGGTTTGGGTAGGTTTGTAAGGTTTGGGAAACCTTAACTTCTGTCCACAGATTCTTTGGTATTCAAATAGGAAAAACATTCTCTGGGTAGATGCTTTTTAGTCTTAATTTTCAGACCAAGAAATTGGGATTAAATTTTTTCAAATTTATCCACAGTCAATTCGGATTTCACCTCCCCCGTATGCTTTGTGCTCTGAGGCTCGAAAAGTAGAATCCAGGCTTCTTCTTCTGCCACAGGTCTATGTTCTACACCCCGTGGAATTACGAGCATTTCCCCTTCGTCCAGCGTGATGGACTCCCCTTCCAAATCAATTTTAAGAGATCCTTTTACTATCAAAAAGAGTTCGTCTTCATTGGTGTGATTATGCCAAACAAACTCACCCTTTACTTTGGCTAGTTTCACATCCTGTCCGTTGAGTTCTCCGATTATTTTCGGAGACCAAAGCTCCTTTATCAGGTCAAATTTCTCGTTAAGGTTTACTTTCTTCATACTAGTTAAATTTAACATATGGTATTATTCCTTTGGAAGAACTCTCTAATTTAAGATTATTCAAACCGCATCTTTTGAATCCGTATTGCATTCAGGATTGCCAATAAAGCTACTCCCACATCCGCAAAAACCGCCGCCCACATACTTGCCAATCCCAGTGCTCCAAGTATCAGAACCAGGACTTTTATACCAAAAGCAAAGCCTATGTTCTGCCAGACGATTTGCTTGGTGCTTTTACCGATAGAAATCGCCATTGGGATCTTAATAGGCCTGTCATCCTGAATCACCACATCGGCAGTTTCTATCGTAGCGTCGCTTCCCAAGCCTCCCATTGCTATCCCCACATCAGAGATTGCCACAACTGGTGCATCGTTCACCCCGTCCCCTACAAAAGCAACAGTTCCTTTTTGAGCTTTGATTTCCTTGACTTTTTCTACTTTATCCTCCGGCAGCAAATCACCAAATGAATGGGGAATCCCCAATTGGTCTGCCACAAATTTGACCACATTACTTTTGTCTCCACTGAGCATTGTGATTCCTATTCCCATGGATTTCAAGCGATCAATTGTCCGCAGGGCATCACTTTTTATGCTGTCTGCTATGGTCAAATAGCCGGCGAATTTCCCATCGTATGCTATCGCCACCAGCGTGTAAGCAACACCCGTTGGATCGATGGAATAGGGAATCGAAAACCTATCCATCAGCTTGAAATTTCCGACAAGCAATTCTTTTCCTTCCACCTGTGCCCTCAACCCGTGTCCGGCAATTTCCTCTATATTCTCGGGGACAATATCAAAATCAATCTCTCCCACATGATCTTTAACCGCGCCGGCTATTGGATGCGAGCTTTTGCTTTCCAGAGAATTGACAAAATCAAGAATTTTTGTGCCCTCAAATTCAGGTCGAAGATGAACTTCCTGTACCTTGAAAATGCCTTCGGTCATCGTTCCCGTTTTGTCCATCACCACTTCTTTGATCTCTGCCAGACTATCCAAGAAATTGCTCCCTTTGAACAATATTCCATTTTTGCTCGCAGCTCCAATTCCACCAAAATACCCAAGGGGAATACTGATCACGAGCCCGCAGGGGCAGGAGATAACCAAGAAAACCAATGCGCGATAAAGCCAATCGCTGAACTCATAATCATGGACAAAAAGATAGGGAAGAAAGCAAATTCCTATTGCGAGGTAAACCACTATTGGGGTATATATTTTGGCGAATTTTCTGATGAAGAGCTCCGTCGGTGCTTTTTGAGCTGTGGCGTTCTGCACCAATTCCAAAATCCTTGAAAGTTTACTGTCTGTGTAGGCCGCCGTTACTTGGACTTGGGATACAGTATTCAGATTCACCATTCCTGCCAGTACTACAGCGCCTTTTTTCTTAGAATCAGGCTTGCTCTCCCCGGTCAACGCGGCAGTATTAAAAGAAGCTTTTTCTGAGAGCAATTCCCCGTCCAGACCAAGTTTTTCGCCGGGCTTCAGTTGGATGATATCTCCGATTTGGGCTTTCTCAGCTTTGATAGTCTTGGTGGTATTACCTTCCAAAACCGTCACTTCATCAGGTCGCTGGTCCAGTAAAGTTTTGATGTTGGTTTTTGCTTTACGGACTGCCATTCCCTGAAAGACTTCCCCCACAGAGTAAAAAAGCATCACCGCAACTCCCTCTGGATATTCTCCTATGGCAAAGGCTCCCAATGTCGCGATTCCCATCAGAAAAAATTCTGAAAACACATCGCCCTTGGTTATGCTCTTCAAGGCCTCTTTGAGTACAGGTAGCCCAACGGGAATATATGCCACGAGATACCAGCCTAATCTTAGGTAACCTCCAAACCAATCCTGAGGGAAAATATGATCCAAACCCAGACCCAGTATCATTACTGTAAATGAAAAAATAGCCGGTGCAAAGAATTTCAACATGGGTTCACTCTTCGCTGGAGAGTGATCATGTCCGTCATCGTTAGAATGACCTTGATGGTTTGCCTCCTCTTCTACAGTACAACAGCATTTATCTTTTACTTCCACTTAGCTTTTGGTTTAGTTTTGTTTCATCAAGTTCATCACTTGGTCGATAGGCAATTGCAATACGCTATGCCCCTCGCTTCCTTCCATACTTTGCGCAGCAAATAAAGAATTGATAATCGCCTCCTCCGTAGCTTCTATCACTGCCATGAACAAACCTGACATATCATCATTTCTCAGATATTCTACTGATTCCAGTGCTCCGTTTTCGGAAGAGTGCGGTATGCGAAGTCCTTCTGCAGTGCTGAAAGCAATCACATAATCTCCGGAACCATTAGAAGCGATTCCACCTGTTTTTGCCAAGCCCATCATGGCTCGCTTTGCCATTCTTTCGAGATTTCTTTCCAATACAGGGGCATCCGTAGCCACTACGATCATGCAGCTTCCATCGGATTTTTCCATCGCATCCCGAAAGGGGTATTTGCCCATTTTCTCGCCCACTGCCACACCATCGATCTGAAGATTTCCTCCGAAATTGGTTTGAACCAACACGCCGACTGTAAAGCCTCCCAAACTCTCAGGTAGCTTTCTGGATGAGGTTCCTATTCCTCCTTTCCAGCCAAAACAAACCGTGCCCGTTCCTGCACCCACATTTCCTTCGGCGACTTTTCCCGTCTTGGCAGATTCTATGGCTCCAATTACTTCAGCCGGTGAAATATGCATTCCTCGGATATCATTCAGGTAGCCATCATTTGTCTCTCCGACCAGAGCATTCACCGATTGTGCATTTTCATTTCCTTCTTGCGCCAAAGAATATCGAACTACTCCTTCGATTCCGGCGGCTACACTCAGTGTATTGGTGAGAATAATCGGTGTCTCGATGTTGCCAAGCTCCTGCACCTGAGTAGTTCCTGCAAGCTTCCCAAATCCATTGCCCACATAAATTGCTGCAGGAACTTTTTGCTGAAAAATATTTCCATTATGGGGCAAAATAGCTGTTACTCCCGTGCGGATATTTTCGCCTTCTATTTTGGTGAGATGCCCTACTTTCACACCGCTTACATCGGTAATTGCATTTAGCACACCCGTAGGAAGAACACCGAATACGATTCCTTTTTCCCTGGGTCTTTCTTGGGCAAATGAGCTAAAAACAAAGGAGATTAGAAGGGCAATCAGGAAACAGAATTTTTTCATAGCCGGTGATTTCCCGAATTTAAACTTTCTGCCTTCACCAAAAAACCACTTGGCAAAGCAATTCCCCCAGTAATCATTATTTCAGCTTCATTTTCCCCAGATTTGAACTTCTACTGTACACTATTCTTGTTTTTGGGAAATTTCTAATCGTATAAAACATTATCCGATCTATTTTTTCTCGGACAATGGGATTGGTGCAGGCATCTTTTAAATTAGCATTTTGCTTAGCAGTCAGAATCAACATAAGGATTGGAATCTTCCCAAATGGGAATGAAAATTCAAATTAGATGTACTTTCTGAAAAAGTAAGATAATATGCAGTGCCCACTGTGCAAATCTCTGTGAACACAGTGCTTAAAAACTCTCAAAAAAATGCTGAAAAAAGAAAGATACGAAGCCATCATCAACCATTTCCGCGAAAATATGCCTATTGCGGAGACTGAACTTCAGTATGAAAATCCCTTTCAGCTGCTAGTGGCAGTCGTGCTCTCAGCCCAATGTACTGATAAGCGTATTAATCTGGTTACTCCCGCACTTTTTCGGGATTTTCCAGCACCGGAGTTTTTGGCAGCATCGAATTTTGACGAGCTTTTTCCCTACATCAAAACCGTTTCTTACCCAAATAATAAGACCAAGCATCTTTTGGGCTTGGGAAAAATGCTTGTGGAGGACTTTGGGAGTGAGGTTCCTTCTACTGTTCCGGAATTGATCAAGCTTCCCGGAGTGGGAAGAAAAACTGCAAATGTGATCACTTCGGTGGTCTGGAACCAGCCAAATATGGCAGTGGATACCCATGTTTTTCGCGTTTCGAAGCGACTTGGCTTAGTATCACAAAGCGCCAAAACTCCCTTGGAAGTGGAGAAACAGCTTATCCGCCATATTCCCAAGGAGTATGTGCACATCGCGCATCACTGGTTGATTTTGCATGGTAGGTATGTTTGCTTGGCGCGAAGGCCGAAATGCGAGGAGTGCACGTTGACTCATCTGTGTCGGTATTTTGAGAAAAATCAGGGCGAAATCACCAAAGTCGAAACGGGAAATTAATGTGCGGGATCCATCTGATCTGGGGAGAAGGAGCAAATGAAGAGGCTGTCAATAGAATGCTTCAGCAAAGTCAACATCGGGGACCTGATCAGCAAGCCGGTTTTAGTCCTTGGCCGGGACTTTGGATTGGAGTTAATCGGCTAAAAATCGTTTCACCGGGAGTTGAAGCAGATCAGCCTTTTTGGTCACCGGATGGAAACTCTTTGCTGGTCTGGAATGGAGAACTTTATAATTTTCAGGAAATCCGAAATCTCCTCATTCAGAGGGGAATTACTTTTGTGACACATTCCGACACCGAAGTAGTATTGCATATACTGAGAATTTTCGGAGCGAAAGGATTGGAGAAACTGAACGGGATGTTTGCCTTGATCTTTGTGGACTTGACAGACAAATCTGTGTTGGTAGCCCGGGATAAAAAAGGTGAAAAACCGCTCTATTATGCCCAAGGTCCAGAAAATCTGGTTATTTCTTCAGAGTGTCGCAGCATTCAGGCGCTAAAGAATTCCCGACTTGAATGGAAACAGTTTGAATCTTACTTCTACCTCAGAACAGCATTTTTTGGAAACACCTTTTTTGAAGGAATTCATGAATGGAAATCTGGACGATTTAGTGAGAGTTTGAATCATACGGCATTCCGAGGTGATCATATTCCGACTGAATCCCATTCCGGTCCTGAGCCAACTTGTGGAAATTTCCGGGAGCTACTTACTGATGCTGTTTTGAATCAATTTCATGCAGATGTGCCGGTAGGGATGCAGCTCAGTGGAGGAGCTGACAGTTCTCTGCTTTATGCACTTTGGTACAAAGAAACCGGCATACCGTTACCTTCATTTACCATCCAGATAGAAGAGAAATTTCGAAAGAAGTATTCAGATGGGAATGCGGCAGGCCGCTTTGCAAGACAATTTCCATCAAGCCATCATCTAATAGAAATTACCCAAGATGTCTTTTGGGAAAATTGGGGGGATTATTTGAAGTCTGTGGATCAGCCCATTGGGGATTCTGCCGGTTTTCTCACTTGGATGATAGGGAAGGAAGCCAAAAAATCAGTTAAAGTTCTGGTTTCAGGAGCAGGAGCAGATGAGCTTTGGGGAGGATACCAGCGACATAAGGCTTTTGACGCTTACCAAAAAAACAAGGATATACTACTGAGATTTCAATGGATTCTTCGAAAACTGCCACTTGGAAGGAGCTATCAAAAATTCATTTCGGCTATAGACTTGACTCCTCAGAAAACCTTTCTCAATTTCTCCGGATTGGATACTATTCCTCATGACATGGACGAAAACTTTCAGTATCTTTTCGATAGAGATCTTCCTGAATACACTCAAATGCTCGATTTTGACAGAAGATTTTATCTGGCACAGGATGTCTTGAAGATTCAGGACAATGCTTTGATGGCGCATAGCATAGAAGGGAGATCTCCTTATTTGGATGCAGGGATGCTGGATTTATGGAAAAATGTGAAGGATGAAAAAGTGCTGAAAGACAAGCCTTGGATCAAAAGAATTCTGAGCGAACTGGATTTAGCTTGGATAGCTGAACGTAAGAAAATAGGATTTGGGCTTCCCCTGCAAGAATGGTTTGCAGAGAATGGGGAGTTTTCCAAGCGTATTTTCAATTCTATCAAAGCATTCGAGAAAAGCCATGGGGAGCTATTTCCTATAAAGATGAGATCACTTGCCGCTCAGCCTGAGCTTGGCGTGAAACTTCATTTTTTAACACTTTACAATCTGTTTCTTCTGGCAGAATGGGTGAAATTGCACAAGCTATGAGGATCATTTATATCCACCAATATTTTAGAACTCCGGCAGAAGGAGGGGCAGTTCGCTCCTATCATCTCGCCAAGGGGCTGGTGGATGCCGGATATGAGGTGGAGCTGATCACGGGAGGTGCTCAGGCCGGCTATGATCAGCGATGGATAGACGGTATCAAGGTTCACTACCTACCGGTGGACTATGATCAGAAATTTGGTTTTTTTAAGCGTGTGCTATCCTTTCTGGCCTACGTTCGTCAAGCTAAAAGGCTTATCGGAAAACTTCCTCGCCCGGATTTATTGTATGTCACTTCCACCCCGCTGACCACAGGATTGCTTGGGCTCTGGGCGAAGAAAAACTTGGCTATTCCTTATGTCTTTGAAGTTCGGGATCTTTGGCCCCAAGCTCCCATTGAAGTGGGCGCAATCAGGAATTCCCTATTGAAACGAAGCTTGATTTCGTTGGAGAAAAAGATTTATCAGCAAGCGTTAAGTCTGGTTGCACTGTCTCCGGGAATTGCCGATCATCTGCGGAAAGTGGTTCCACAACAGCAGATTCATTTGATTCCAAATTTCTCGGACTTGGATAGATTTTTCCCAATGGAAAAGACCGGAAATCTGCTCCTAAAGTACGGACTGAAGGATAGAGTGACCATCGCTTACACAGGGGCTTTGGGACAGGTAAATGCGGTGGATGAACTCCTTGACCTTGCCGAAATTGCCAGAAATAAAGGTAAAGATTGGCAGTTTTTGATTATGGGGAATGGAAGTAGTAAAGAGCAACTTAGAAAGATGGCTAAGGAAAAATCCCTTTCCCAGGTTTATTTTATTCCATTTGGCTCCAAGGAAAAAGTCAATGAAGTGCTCAGTTTGGCAGATTTTGCATGGATATCTTTTGCTCATTTGCCGGTATTGAAAGCCAATAGTCCGAATAAATTTTTTGATGCGCTGGCGGCTGGCAAGGCGATTTTGATCAATCATAAAGGATGGGTTTATGATTTGGTAAAAACTCATCAATTGGGTGTCTGTTGCTTACCCGGGAAAATTGAATCTGCCTTTTTGCAGCTTGAAAAATTGGAGGGAGACCCGTCAGAACTTATAAAAATGGGGCATAACTCCAGAAAACTGGCAGCACAGTATTTTACTAAAGAGCAGGCAGTTTTCCATTTGATTCGGACATTAGACCCAACCTACAATCCTCCCGGTTCCTCGGATGAAAAATTTTATCTAATGGCGTGAGGGAAATTTACGGAAGATTTTTTTCAGCATATTTCTCATGTGTTTTTAACTCATTCCTCTAGATTAAACCCGCTTTAGGACGTTTTTTTTACTCATAGTAGGTTGATTATAACCTTCGTAAATCCAGTCCTTTTTCAAAAAAACTACTAGAATACAAAACCATTTGCGTGTTAGCAGGTTTCATTTATCCAACTTAACCATAAACCAACTAACATGAAAAAGTTTAATATGAATCTATGGCGATATCTCTCGCTTTCACTTGCAATGATGGTCATGATTGCATTTACATCCTGTGACAATGATGATGACGAGCCTATGCCTGAACAGGCTAATGTCGTAGAGGTACTAGGAGGCGACATTAACTTCAACACGCTTACTACGGCGGTGATTGCAGCAGGACTGGATGATGATCTAAGCGGAGCAGGCCCCTTTACTGTTTTTGCACCTACCAATGATGCATTTGGTGATTTTCTTTCAGACAACAGCTTAACTTCTGATGAACTGATTGGCAGTGCAGATTTATCCAATACCTTAAGATACCATGTAGTGTCTGGGAACATTGCCTCGGGAGATGTGGAGGCAGGCGCTGTCACTTCCTTGTCAGGCGATAAGTTCTATATCAGTATCGATCCTGATGGTAGAGTTTGGATCAATGGAAACACTATGGTAACAGCTGTGGACAAAATGGCAAGTAATGGGGTGATCCATACATTGGATTATGTAATTACAGCTCCCACCATGAGTATAGCTGAAATTGCAGTGGAAAACTCAACTTCCTCTACTCCCGAATTCACCCAATTAGTGGCAGCACTTACGAGAGCTGGTTTGGTAGATGCCGTGAGTGGGGATTCGGATGATGATTTGACAGTTTTTGCGCCAACAGATGCTGCTTTTGAAGATTTATACACTGCACTTGGGGTAAGTGGTGTTGATGAAATCGATGTGGATTTATTGACTGATGTGCTTATGTATCACGTAGTACCGGCGAGAGCTTTCTCTCAGGATTTAAGAAATGAGGCAAGTTTGCCTACTCTATTGGAAGGAAGCAATTTAACTGTAGATCTTCCTGGACTAATGATAAATGAAAGTAGCTTGGTGCCACCCATGCTAAATATCCATGCAACAAATGGCGTAATCCATGTAATAAATAAAGTAATAATACCGGAATAAGTTAGGATGGGTTTAGTGATAAAGTGGGTTTCTGTAGAAATCCGCTTTTTTTATTTCTGGTTTAACTTCTCATGAACCTGCCCCCCTTGGCCTATAGCCTGATCCTCTGAAAATCTTCTCTGCATCCGGCTCAGCCATCAGCACATCCAAAGGGACATCTTGATTGAATTGATAATCATCCACGATATTCCATCCCAACCATCTTCCCAATCGGCCTGGGGCTTTGGTGCTGATCGCATCGGTGAAGGGAGCTTCGCCTATATATTTTCTGATTTCAAAAGGATTTGTCTCGTAGAGTAATTCGTTTTCCACGAAGTGCGACCAGATCAATTCCTCATTGTCAAAGCTTTCCTTAATCGCCTCGGGAGTATAGCCTATGATGTATTGATCAGAAGTGCAGGGCAAAATAGCCTTGGTGAAATGGTATGATTTGCCATAATAAATCATCTCTGCCAGCAGGGTGTTATCCAGAGGGTTGGTTTCGTTAAATCTGGCCGAAATCGCCATCACGATCATCGGAACAATGAAAGGCCTGTCATATCGCTCTGCCATATAACGGGGAAGCTCCGGCTGGAAAGTATGCGTGGGCGGCAGGAAATAATCCAAGCCGATAACGATGAGTTCGTCCGTGACGATCAGATCAGAATTGAAGCCTGATACAAAGGTGTAAATTTTTGGTACGTGAAATTGTGGAAAGTAATACTTAATGGCTTTGAAGGCCGTTTCCAATTCTTTCTCTACCTCTAAAAAATCACCGTACATATGCTGTACTGAATCATACAGTACATGCATAGCCGAGTCTTGATGAATAACCAGTAGATCTTCAGCTAAGCTGTCAGAATTTGGATAGAGATCCATCTGCAGATATTCTTTGGTGAATTCGGGATGTTTCTCCAAGAGATAATTGAATTCCTCAGCAGATTGCGCATTGTAGAAATCCTGTTCCAAGCGGGTGACTGTCACAGTCAGATCTTGGGCCAATATTTCCTGCGACAGCTCACAGTTTTCTTCCTTTTTGCCGCAGGCAAAGGCTATGATCAGTAAAAAAGAAAAATATCGTGCACTGTAAGTCCTCATAAATCAGTTTTTGACAAAAATAAACATTGAAATGGAAAGAAAAGTATTCCTGTCTTTTCTCCCCTTCTAGGATAAACGAACATTGGAATTAATTGGTATTACTTATAATTGACTGCTGGCAAAACCCGAAAAAGCTAAAACTATTCTAAATCACTTCCCACGTACAGCAGTCAAAATCACCTCAAAAACAGCTGTCGGTTGCAATGACTTTTGGCCGAGAAGGGCTTCATCAGCTACCAGCAAAGGCTTATCCAAATCATCCTCACTTAATCTCCCGTGTGCGCCTTTCACCAAAGTAGCATCCAGCGGAATGACGTCCATCAAGTATCGGAACCCCAGCTTTTTCTTGAGGACTTTTGACCCAACGGTAAGCATGGGAATCTTGATATTCGGATTCAAAACCAATTCCACAGGGTCGTATCCCGGCTTTTTGTGGATATCCACGCAGCGGGCATAATCGGGTGCCTTGGCATCATCCAGCCAGAAATAATAGGTAAACCATGAGTCTTTATCCGCCATCACGACCAAATCACCTGAGCGCTCATGGTCTATGTGGTGCTTCTTTTTGCCTTCTGTATCCAGCACCAATTCAACTCCCGGAGTATCTTCCAGAATCTTCTTTACCTGCGGTAAAATGCTTAAATCATTGACATGCACATGCGCCACCTGATGATCCGCCACCGCGAAAGCCTTGGAAGTCCCCGCATCCAATGTCTCCAATCCCTGCTCATCCTTTACCTGTATCCAGCCTTGATTTCTGAAAATTCTGTTTAGATGAATGGGTTTACTTACCGATGTGATTGCATATTCAGAGAGCAAAATTACTTGAGTTCCCTGCTTTTCGAAGTAGGAGATCAAATCTTCGGCAAGTTCATCGACTTCTTTGAGATACTTGCCGATTTTGTCAAAATCAATTCCATACTTCTGAAGAGAATAATCCAAGTGGGGGATATAAATTAGATTAAGAGTTGGACTATGCCATTCATCTACTTTCTTGGATGCTTCAGCGATCCATTTGCTGGATGCAATATTGGCATTGGGACCCCAAAAAGAAAAAAGTGGAAACTGCCCCAACTCCTTCTGAAGACGATCACGAAGTTCCATGGGTTGGCTATGGCAATCCGGCTCCTTCCTGCCATCGGCCAAGTAAAGCGGCCTTGGAGTCACGGCATAATCTACACTGGAATACATATTGTACCACCAGAACATGTTCGCCACAGTGAAGGTCGGATCCTCTTTCTTAAGAATTTCCCAGATTTTCGGTGACTGGACCAATTTGTTGGATTGACGCCAAAACTTGATTTCACACTCATCCTGAAAATACCAGCCATTACCCACAATTCCGTTTTCGTTGGGCATTTTTCCTGTCAAATAAACTGACTGGGCAGAGCAGGTCACAGCAGGCAAAACGGGTTCTACGACAGCTTGTCTCTTTTTTTCAATCCACTTTTTCAGAAAAGGAGTATGCTCTCCGATTACACGGGGAGAAAGCGCTACGATATCAAGAACTACTGTTTTTTTCATTTCAAATTGGTGTAAATAACCTGCTGGTAAGCTTCGAGGTTAATTTATAGTTTAGGGTGCTTGCCGGGGGAAATTAATTGCCGGCCAACTTCATTTTTTCAGTTACCCAAGCCAATTCTCTTGAAATGGATTCTCCTAGACTCAGTCGTATATTTTCAGGCAAGACCTCCCAGGTATAAGTCTCCACTTCCAGATGATTGGTCAACGAATGATTTTTTAAAATCTCATTGAGTACAATTGAAATTTGATCTTGGGTGGAGGACAGAACCCCATAATTATCCATGAAAACAGGGACATGGAAATGAATTCTCCACTCCTCGGCATCTGCAGAGTTAAGCTCTTTGAGAGCATCCGGGAGATCAGAAAATGAAGTTAAATGACCGTCTTTACCCCTTCCAACAACTTGATGTAGGTAGGTGGACTCTTCAAATGGCAGTAAGCTTAGTTTAACCAAATCTCTCACTTCTGGCTCTGCAGGAATCATTACTTTCAGAGCAGCAGAAATCTGAATTTTTCCTATTCTAATTCCAGCTTGTTCGAACTTGGCAAAAGTATCGGCGGGCTTTTCGTAAACTATCGCAAAATGACATACGTCGTAACACACTTGAATATGCTCTTTTATAGCCTTTTCTGCCTGATCTTCGGAAATAGCCAGTCTCTCTGCCAGCCAAGGTTTACCCATAGGCAGCAACCAATGGGTAAACAGCCACACCATCTCATCAGAATTTTCCAGAATGCCGTCCGGTTCCGGCTCAATATCCAGATGAAGTGACTTGCCGGTTTGCTTTTTGATTTCAGCCAATTCAGCCACTATTTCTAGCAAGTGCTTGGTTGCAATCTCCATTCCGTCATTCAGTTCGGTTTCGGATTTGAACCAATGTCTATAGGAAACAGGAGAGGTGGAAATACCTCCATCCAATCCCTCAGGTAAAAGTTTTGATAAGATATGAAAAGACCTGATGGTATAATCGCGTCGATCGGTAGTGGTCCAGTCGGGAAAGTGTACCTGATCTTTGACGGTAGTACGATGAAAATCTCCGTATGGAAATCCATTCAAGGTGAATACATACGCATTTTCAGAATTCAGCCAACGTTGAAATTCAGCTAGGTGCTCGTCCTTTTCCAATAGGAGGCTGGCCTCATGGGAAAGCCTTAAGCCTATTCCAAATGGCTTCTCTACATTCAGTCGTTCCCGTATTTCGGGAATATATTTCTTGAGATTTTCGAAGGTCAGCTCCCAGCTTTCTCCAGGGTGAATATTGCTGCAATATGTGAGGTGAAAACCGCTGATTTCCATTAGTGAAATTGGTTATATCCTGATTAACTGTTAACCAAATCTTCCTTTTGGTTGAAACTTTTGAGTAAATCCACAGATTGATTAATTAACGTATGATCCATCTCGTGGACTTCTTCTCCTTTACCCAAGGCCGTCAAAAGCATAATGGTGAGTTGTCCGCCTAGATGCTCCTGAAATTCCTGAAGGCCTTTGATTAGGCTGTCACCCCCCAATTCAGGAGCGAATAGTTCAAAGCCCAAGGTCTTGAATACAGAAATGATTCTCGATAGATCAGCTTCCGAAATCCATCCTTTGAGAAATGAATAAGTAGAGTCCAATGCAATTCCAATTGCCACAGCCTCACCGTGACGAATTCGGAAATCACTCAGATGCTCCAACTTATGGGCTGCCCAGTGACCAAAATCCAAGGGCCTGGAAGAACCGAATTCAAAAGGATCTTTTCCGGAAATATGGTCCAAGTGCATCTGCGCACAACGGATGATCAATTCCTGCATTGGCTGCATTTCCCGCTTTGCCAGAGCTGAAGCATTAGCTTCGATCCAGGTAAAGAAACTTAAATCCTTGATCAAAGCGACTTTGATTGCCTCGGAAATTCCCGATCTCCAATCCCTATCATCCAGTGTAATGAGGAAGTTGAAATCATTCAAAACTGCATATGGAGGAGTAAAAGTCCCCAGGTAATTCTTTTTGCCGAATAGGTTTACAGAGTTTTTTACACCTACAGCAGAATCATTTTGTGAAAGTACGGTGGTGGGAATCCGGATCAGGCGAATACCACGGTGCGAAATTGCCGCAGCGAACCCAACCATATCAATGACTGCCCCACCGCCAATCACAGCAATATATGAATGCCTGTCAATTCCGTACAAATGTGTCGCTTCGACGATCCTCTTGTATATAGTCTCATCATTTTTGGAAGCTTCTCCGCCTTCTACCACAATAGGCGCGCATGCATTTGAAAAGAATTCAGCATGTGCTTCTGCATAAGCTTCCAGCTGTGCAATCAACTTTGGGTGGGCATCGGTGACTCCCTTGTCCACGACGAAAAGAACCTTGGCATGCCTGCTTTTATCCAAGAGATCAACAAAAACGGTATTGTTTTGGGCGAAAATATCTTCTGAAAAACAGACTGGATATTTGAAGGGAACGGCAAATGATTGTTCAATAATCGTATTCATAATCAACAGGGTATGGGCTTAAGCTGTTTGCTGGAATAAATACAATTCCGAGCCCTTTTTAGTTCTTTGTGTCAGGTAACAGCGAATTTCTTGGCTAGCCAAAGGGAAATAGGTAGCAACAATAATACAATTATTCCAATCTTCCATCCTGCGAAAGCTGCCGCAATAGAAGCATTGACAATAATTAAGGAAATAACGGCAGCTTTCACGGATTTGCCTATAAGTTTTGGATCTTGACTACGGATAGCTTTGACCAAAGGAGGAAAAATCATATAACCGAGCAATGCTAAAAATGGCAATACTTCCCAAATCGCCGTGTTATGCAGGACGGGCATACTGCCAATTACGCAGATTACGAATAAATACATTAGTAAACCACCGTAAAGCGCATTTCTGTTTTTGCCATGTACTTCTCCGCGACTGATCATGGTGATCGCTGCTACAAATACCAAGGGAATAAATCCCAATGGCCAAAATCTGAAAAGTGATTCAGGTACGATGCTTACTCCCAGCAATAGGTTGCCTGCACGGCAAAGTCCCATGTTTATGGGGCCGATGAAATTCTGATGCTTTCCCCAGTAATCATATAGCACAGCTAGGCATGCTACTGTTAAAGCTATTCCCGCAGCGATCAAATTCACCTGAGCTGCAGCCACTACGCCTACGGCTAAAAGCAAAAATGACATCCAGGCAGCTCCGGTTTTAGAAGCTCTTCCGCTGGGAATGGGACGTTCTGGACGTTCTACAGCGTCCAACTCTGCATCAAAGACATCATTGAATGCAACTCCTCCAGCATACAATCCAATTGTACTCAATGAAAGACATGCTAAATTGACAAGATATTCATTGGTACTCGAACCCCAGTCTGTGGCGATATAAGCCCAAACTCCTGCGACTGCACATCCAGCCCATATATCTGCTAGGGCTGTGACTACATTTGCGGGGCGGGTGAGCTGGAGGTAAGCGAAAATGCGGGAAGAACCCATAATTAATTTTCTACGAAATCAGAAGAACCTTCTACTCTTGGTGTTTGGCCGCCGCGAAGTACTGAGTTGCCGCTCATTTTTTTTGTCTGATCCAAAGGAGCTGCATTTAGCCAATCCTGTTCATCCATTTGGCCACTTTGACCGAAGGCAGTCAAGGCATTTTGATATGTTACCAGTCTGATATGCTCCTCGGGAATGCCTGATTTACGCATAAGGTCAGCGGTTTTTGGCACCGCCAGAGGATCAGAAATCCCCCAATCCGCTGCGGAATTGACGATTATTCGCTCAGGGCCATACTGCTTTACGATTTCCACCATGCGCTCAGAGCCCATTTTGGTGTGGGGATAAATGGTGAATCCCGCGTAATACCCGCGATCCAGCACATCCTTTACGGTCTCTTCATTATTATGGTCCACGATCACCATTTTCGGATCAAGACCATGCTCTTCCGACACATCCATACTACGGATAGTGCCTTTTCTTTTATCTCTATGTGGCGTGTGGATAAGTACCGGAAGATCCACTTCTTTGGCCAGCTCCAACTGTAGTCTATAAAACTTGTCTTCAGCTTCCGTCTGATCATCGTAACCGATTTCTCCGATAGCCACCACCCCTTCTTTGCCCACATACAGCGGAAGTAACTCCATCACTTGCTCAGCCAAAGGTTCGTTATTAGCCTCTTTGGAGTTCAAACCCATCGTACAATAATGCACAATACCGAACTGACTGGCCCGAAAACGTTCCCAGCCAACCAGCGTGCTGAAATAATCTTTGAAACTCCCAACTTCTGTGCGTGGCTGTCCCAGCCAAAATGCAGGTTCAATCACCGCTACAATACCTGCTTTTTGCATGGCTTCATAGTCATCGGTGGTACGTGATACGACGTGGATATGTGGATCTATATACATGGTTAGTTGAATTTAAGTTAAGTGAATGCAAAATTAGGGATTATACCCGGGTTAGCTGGAATTCTGAGCCGATGCTTTCCCAGGCAAGTACCTCCATATCAAGAGAGGCGACATGATCGGGATAAGATTCCAAAAGTTCTTTGGCTGGCAAATAGGCGGATTCTCTTAATGCCAATAGTCCGGCTTTTATCTGCAGTTCGTCTTGGGTTTCCAAGGTCTTCCTTAAGTCATCGAGGTACATTTCATCCACAAAAGGAGCTACCAATCGCCATATCTCAGGCATTACCTCTCTTCCTGCTGCCCAACGCTCATGCGCAAAATCACGCGCTATGGCAGCCAAAGCAGGATTTCTTCTTTCTTCCAGCCCCTCAATTCTATACAAGGGACGCTGCATAAAAATGGCTTTCAGCACCATTTGATTCCAGTTGGCTTCAGGGAAATAGTTGGTCGGAAAGGGATTGTTTAAGGCTATTGCATCGAAGACTGAGGAAATATTCGTTCTCAGGCCATCAATTGCCCTGGGAATCAAATCTTCCTGAAAAGGCATCAGGGGCAACGCCGCAAACAACGCCTGATGCTCATTCATATCAGCAGTTTCAAAAAGCTGATTCATCGCTGCAAACCATGCCTCCTTTTCCTGTGGGTAACTCAGCATCAATACTGTACGTGCAGCTTGTAATTCATCCCAAAACTGAGGCTGAAAACCGGAAACCAAGTCATTTGCCAATATCTTGTCATCAGTCGAAAGGTTGAGTTTTTCTTTTTTGAAATACCTGGATGCTTGGCTGAAAGCCAGAAAAAACTTCGAAGAGGTAGCTTCAGTGCTTATCTTTTCGACTTGTTTACTGAGCCAGTCCAGTCCTTTCCGATCAGCCGATCTTTCAAGCAAATGGGTAAGAAAGCCTGTTAATTTATTTTCCATAATTTGAGTTGCCGTTTAGGGCTTGGCGTCAACTTTACTTTAATACTATAAAATAAGGGGAAATCTACCGGATTATCCAGCTAGATAATGCTCAGTGGTAGGAAAAAGTGCCATACTTGATAAAAATCATTTACTCCCAAAAGACAAATCATTCCTCTCCTTTGCCGAATGCCAAAAAATGCAAGATTGAATTGAAGAAATAGTCACTTGAAAGGAGTATGAATACTTTACTTCCATGGATCAATTTTAACTCTTCTTTAAAAACTCGAAGTTCATCAAGTTCTTATCTCCTTCCACTACATTTCCCTATCTTTGCAGCCTGATCAGAAAAATCAAAACAAGCCTCCAACTTCATTATGGGGGTTTTGACCTAGAAATCCATGAGTAGAGAAGTTCGCGTAAGATTCGCTCCGTCACCCACGGGGCCTTTACATATAGGCGGTGTACGTACAGCGCTTTACAATTACCTTTTTGCCCGCAAAATGGGTGGGAAATTCCTGTTGAGAATTGAGGATACGGATCAAACCCGATTTGTGCCGGGTGCGGAGGAGTACATTAAGGAATCCTTGGAGTGGCTGGGTATTTCTCCGGACGAAAGCCCATGGAACCCCGGCGATTGTGGCCCTTACAGGCAGTCCGAACGCAAGCCAAGCTATATGCAATACGCCCTTGACTTGGTGGAAGCCGGACACGCATATTATGCTTTTGATACTTCCGAGGAACTGGAGGCCATGCGTGAGCGCTTAACCGCCGCTCGGGTAGTACAACCCCAATACAACAGCATCACCAGAACCCAGATGAAAAACTCACTGACACTTTCTCAGGAAGAAGTGAAGGCAAGGCTGGACTCCGGTGAACCCTATGTCATCCGTGTGAAAATCCCACGCAAGGAAGAAGTCCGTCTGAATGATATGATCCGAGGATGGGTGATGGTTCATTCCTCCACGCTGGATGATAAAGTACTGATGAAATCAGACGGTATGCCTACCTATCACTTGGCAAATATTGTGGATGATCATCTGATGAATATTACTCATGTGATCCGTGGGGAGGAATGGCTTCCTTCTGCACCTTTGCACGTATTGCTCTACAAATTCTTTGGCTGGGAAGACACGATGCCGGAGTTTGCGCACTTGCCTTTACTTCTGAAGCCTGACGGTAACGGCAAACTTTCCAAGCGTGATGGAGATAAATTGGGATTCCCTGTGTTCCCTCTGAATTGGGAAAATACCGAAAATGGTGAGACCGCGGCAGGTTTCCGTGAGCAGGGCTATTTGTCCGATGCATTCTTGAATTTTCTGGCATTCCTGGGTTGGAATCCCGGAGATGAGCGGGAAATTTTCTCACTGGATGAATTGATAGAAGCATTCTCAGTGGCCAGAATAGGCAAAGCCGGAACCAAGTTTGACATCGCGAAAGCAAAATGGTACAATGAACAATACCTAAGAGCAAAATCAACTGTTGAGTTGGCTCCTTATGTGATCGCAGATGCTTCCGCAGAAGGGATAACTATCCCACAAGAAACTGCCGAAGCCATCGTTTCTCTGACTAAAGAGCGGGTAACTTTTCCTGCCGATCTATGGCAGCAAAGCAAATTCGTGGTAATAGCTCCCACCGGATTTGATCTGGATATTGCAGGCAAAAGATGGAATGCGGATGCGGTCACAGTCCTTAGCGCTTATGCAGAGACTTTGGAGGGATATACCGGTACCTATGACGCAGAGAAAGCGAAAACTATGCTGGGTGAAACCGCTGAAGCAAAAGAAATCAAGCTGGGAAAAGTAATGCAGGCGGTTCGGCTTGCCGTCACCGGCGTGGGTGCTGGACCGGATTTGATGGAGATTTTTGCTATTTTAGGCACCGAAGAAGTGTCCAAACGCATCAGATTTGCGTTAGCTACTTTGGAAGTGATCGGCTAAAAAGAGAAGTTATGACAAAGAAGAAAAAGAAAAACGAAGACCCAAAGGTTCATGAAGACCTGAGCGGGTTCAAAATGGATATTAATTCCTTCGGCGAGATCTCCTCTTCCTTTTCTATTGATAAAATCAACGAGTTTCTCAATAAGAATGTAGAGGACAAGAAGCTAAAGGACAGAGACGATTTGAAATCTGATGAAAAGGAAAAGAAATCCTAACTCCGGAGTTTTCCTGAGAAGTAATTTAAAGAGGTTGTCTCATATAATTGTCACATTGAGCGAAGTCGAAATGGGCTTAATTAGCCTCTAAAAGGCTTCGACTTCCCGCCAAGGCGAGCTGATACCAATGACGGAATTCAAAAAAGCATGCAAATGTTGTGTCAGTCCGAGCGGAGTCGAGGAACCTTCGACTCCGCTCAGGGTGACCCAACTTTATTTCTACATCACTTTCCGTCATTATTCATTAGTAAATCTTAAATTTTTCTTACTCAGCCTGACAAGAAAACATGATAATGAGACAACCTCTTTGTTTGATGCTTTTGCTAATTCTCAGAATTTAGATAAATCTGTAAATAATATTGACAAAATCGATTAATAGTTACTTTTGGGCATGAATAGAGTTTTAATCACGGGGATTTTTATTCTGGTATCTTTTGCAGGATTGGCTCAGACCAGTGTGGGGATCCGTGGTGGCTATGCGACCTCTAGCTATTCTTATCGCCCTTCGCCAAGCAACAGGGGCATCTCTGTAGATGGAATAGGGGCTCCTACTTTTGCCTTGGTTTTTGAGCATTTCAATGCCAAAAATGCCGGAATCGAAGTCAACCTGCAATTTCTCAGAATTGGCTTTTCTCAGGTCGAAGAAGAATCCAATCCGGTCAGAACAAATGAAACGCAGTTTGACTACCTAAAAGTCCCGATCCTATCCAGCTTTTTCTTGGGAAGATCGGGAAGATTCCAGATCAAATTAGGCCCGCATCTAGGCTATATGTTTCGGGCTAAAGACATCACACGGGAATTTTCTGATTACACCCCGGTAGAAATACCCACGTATGGAGGTTCTGATGATACCCCCCGTAAAATCATGTACGGCCTTACTGCCGGAGCAGGAATTTCCAAACTTTTTGGCAAAAGCACCTTAGCTGGAGAAGTGCGATTCTCTTATGATTTTACCAATCCCGAAGGGCAAGAACGCATTTTTGACATGAGCTCGACTAATCTGGAGTTTACTTTGGCTTACCTTTTTAGAATTAGGGAATCAAAGAGTTCAAAGGATGTAAGGTAGGAAAGATTTAAAGCGATCAACTTTCCAACCTTACCACTATAGAACTTTTTCAACTCCCCTGTCATATATTAGATTCATTTCCCGACTAAGCTATGTAAATGAATCGCAGCCAGCTAGATCATATCTTAAAAGCCCACCATCGGGATGCATACCTTTGGGCTAGGCAATGCTGCTCTTTTGAGGATGAACTGGCGAAGGATGTGCTTCAGCAGGCGTATTTGAAGATTTTGGAAGGAGAGGCGAAGCTAAAGGATGCATCCAAAGCGAAAACATGGCTCTTTTCCATCATCAGATATACTGCGATAGATGAACACAGAAAAGCCGGAAAAGTGGTTTCTCTTTCCGATGCCTATGATCCTGCGGAAATCCGGGAGGAAGTAGATGCTACAGATTATGAGGGGATAATCAAATGCCTTCCGGAAATGCAGCGGGAAGTTATTCTGATGGTCTTTTATCATCAGATGACCATTGCACAAAGCGCCGAAATCCTTCAAATCGGTCTTGGGACTGCGAGAACACATTATGACCGCGGGAAAAAGAAACTCAGGGAATTAATTACGAAAGTTCAAATCCGGGAAGAATATGGAAAATAACGAACAACTAGAACGGTTTTTTGAAAGGATGAAAAAGCAGGATGAGCACTTGGCGATCCCGGCTTTTCCGGAAGTCAAAACGAGGAAATTCAGTTTTTGGATTCCCGCAGGCATAGCTGCATCCATGATTTTCGCCTTTCTGTTTATTCAGAAACCTGCCCCGGTAAAAAGCGGCTCTCCGGAGGTGGTGATTATTACGCTGCAGGAAGATGAAAACCACAACCAGCATTTCACTATAGAGGAAAGTACATTCTTGGATACCTGGGAATCACCTACTGCTTCATTATTGACAGCATATTAACATTCAACTTATGAAACAATTATTTCTTATTTATCTACTTTGCTTTGCGGGCTTTGCCCAAGGACAACAAGCTTATGTACAAAATCTAAAATCGTCAGATCAAGATATTTTCCAGCGAAACCTGTACTCCGCAGACAAAGTCATGGATATGCGTAATGAGCTGGCACTCACGGAGGCTCAAGCTACCAAAATCAAAAAAATCCATAGCGAAAACGCAGGTAAATTCAGCACCATGAAATGGGATCTTGATGATGCCACCGCCAAGCTAAAAGACCTCTTGGATCAATCTAAAATCGATGAGATTGCAGTACAAAAGCAGATGGACAAAGTGCTGGCTTTGGAGAATTCCTTGAAAAAGCAGCAGCTCAGCACGATGGTTTCAATCAAAAATGAACTGAATGCTGAACAGCAGCAGATTTTGCAAGCAACTAGAGTTATAACTGTAAATGGAGTAAGTATCAGCGGTTATGCAGAAAATTCTACCAATCCTTCAAAATCCTTTTCAAGCACAAAATTTAGTACCGGCTATCCTGCCGGTCTGGCGCAAACCTCATCTTCTTCTCCGAAAATAGCAGTACAGGTAGCCGGTACAGGTAAATCCGGAAATCCCGTTTTTTATATCGAAACTAAAGATGGGATGGAAGAAGTTTCAGACTTGAATCACATTAACCCAAATGACATAGAAAGCATGCAAGTACTCAAAGACAAAACTGCTGTGGAGAAATTTGGAGAAAAGGGCAAAAATGGCGTAGTCATTATCAAGCTGAAGGAAAAGGCCAAAAAGTAATACTATTAATGGGTTTTAAATCAAAAAGGAGTCTGAAAATTCAGTCTCCTTTTTGATGGTTAGATACTAAAGAGATTAACGTGATATAGTTTGGATTTCTTTAATCCAAAAATCTCCAGCTTGCCTTATGGTCTTTTTTTAGCGCCTGACCCGTGACTTTGGCTCTGAGTATTTCCACCGGCATGGCGTTTTGGCTCATAATCAGATCGTGGTATTCTTTCTCGGTCATCTTTCCGGAATTGACCACTTCATCACGCATTTTATAGAATTCAAGCGCTCCAATCATGTACGCAATCTGATAAAGAGGGCCGTAGGTTCCTTCAAAAGAACGACGGACTTCCGCTTCTGCATTTGCACGTTCATGACCGACTTTATCCACCAATAGATCAATGCACTCTTGTGGAGTCATCTTTTCCAAGTGGTAATTAAGAGAGAAAATGATCCGTGCACAGCGGTGCATTCTCCAGAAAAGCATTCCTACTCTGTCCTTGGCATCCCGGGGAAAATCCTTGTCCCACAGGATAAACTCCCAGTACAGCGCCCAGCCTTCTGTCCAAAACGGAGTTCCAAACATGCGTCTATGCGTCATGTTCCGCTGGTTCATAAACTGCTGCAGATGATGCCCCGGGATCAGTTCATGATGAACTGTCGCTCTTGAGAAATGCGGATTATTTCCCCGCATACTCATCATTTTATCCTCATGGGCCATCTCGGATGTAGGATAAGAAATCTGTATGGATTCTCCGCCCAAGAAGAATGGGCTGACCCGTTGGCGCTCAGCGGAAATCATAACTGTCCGCCAGGATTCCTTTGCCAATAGCGGCACAGTGATCAGATCGTTTGATTCTACATAGTCAGTAGCTTCCTCAGCCAATCGGATCACTTCTGCAGGCCACTCTCCCGCCGGTAGATAGGATTCTTTCACCATCTCTAAAGCTGCTTT
The DNA here is from genome assembly GCF_031457395.1 of Algoriphagus sp. 4150. Taxonomy (NCBI): domain Bacteria; kingdom Pseudomonadati; phylum Bacteroidota; class Cytophagia; order Cytophagales; family Cyclobacteriaceae; genus Algoriphagus; species Algoriphagus sp. 4150. The sequence goes on along the minus strand of NZ_JAVDWS010000017.1, from coordinate 25,401 downwards.
CCAATCATTTCCGAATCCCAACTCATTGGAAGCTTTGAGCATTTCTTTCTCACACCAGGCAAATTGCTTTTCCGCTTCTTTGATCAATTCCTCAGGGCTATAGGCGATCATTTCATACGCCAATTGCTTCTCCAGTGCATCTCTCCCTATCGGTCTTCCTATGATTTCGCTCCCATCGTCTTTCACTGAATTAGTATAGTGCTCACGCAGTGCTTTGGCATAAGCTTTCATACGCTCATCCAGCTTTTTCCAAGGTTCGGGCATCCACCAGGAGAACATAGGGTCATAGTCAAAGTAATAGCTATAGGCTTCCTCAGTTGCTTTGTTCATAGATTCTACCGCGCTTGCTGCAAGATCCGCTTTCTGCCAACTGGTGTATTTGGGGGAAGAAGATAAGTTCTTCAATTGAGTGTCTACCTGCTTTGCCACTTCGTTCCAAGTAGCTGCCAGCGCCTGGGAGTCAGGTTTCCTTGCCCTGCGTCTTCCCTGATAAAACTCTTCCAAAGGCTTCCCAAATGCCAAAACTCCTGAGATTTCACTAAAAGAGGCCTTTTCTATCTCCAGTTCTGCAAGTGTTTTTTCAAGATAATTTCGAAAAAGCACGTAGTCAATTTTTCCATCTTCAGAGAGCGTGTTGTAATTCACCTTGTCCAAATTGCTTAGATACTCTTGGTTGAATTTTTGGATTCTGGTGAAATACTCTTCCGAAAGTGAGTTGGAATATAGTCTTCTCAATGCTCCATAATCAGCTTGATACGTCTGAATGGTTTGTACCAATTCCGTCGAAAAACCATAGTTGGAGATTAGACACAAAAACAGAAATAAGTAGATTTTCTTCATAAGACTAAGGAAAGTGGAGCCTTAAATTAAATCTTTTGCTCCTAAATCCTCAAAATCTCATTCTCATAATAGCTTCCGCAGGTATTTCTTTTATCAACGGTAAAATAGCTTTTCGGAGAAAATAGGCAAGTAACCTGCGCTCAATACTTAAATCGATAGTGATGAAAAATTCAATCCCCGTCTTGAGTTTTTCATTTGGCGGGATTGTGGAATCCTTTTGCCTTAAAAAATCCGGATAAAACTATTTTTAGATTTCTGTTTTCTCCCAAGACTAATTTATATTTTGTGATAAAATCTGACGTATTTTAACCATCAATTTTGGCTCGCTATGAAACAGTTTCTACTACTTGCACTTCTTCTGATGGGGCTTTCTTCAAGACTACTTGCACAAGAGGATTACAAATCCACTATTTTAGAATTCCAGCGTGAGCTGAATGAAGAATACAAAGACCCGGATAAATCCCCATTGTCTGCAAAGCAACAGAATGCTTTCGGAGGGCACAGCTTTTTTCCAATTGATGAGAAATACCATGTAACTGCCAAATTCGAAAAGCTTCCAACGCAAAGTCTTTTTCAAATGAAAACCACTGCCAATTCCATCGCAAATTATGATGTGTATGGCATAGCTACATTTACACTGGATGGAAAGGAATTCCGACTGAATATCTATCAAAGTCATCAACTCAGGAAACAGGATAAATACAAGGACTATCTATTTCTTCCCTTTACGGACCAGACCAATGGCGAGGAAACCTATGGAGGCGGAAGGTACATGGGACTGACAATTCCGGATGGGGACACCATAGAACTTGATTTTAACAAAGCCTACAATCCTTATTGTGCATACGCTAGTGGCTATGCTTGTCCTATTCCTCCGAAAGAAAACGATATACAAGTTCCTATTAGAGCAGGAGTGATGATAGGTAAGTAAAGTGGATGGGGTTGTGATATGACGTCATAAGCCTAATAGTTCGATAGGGACACTGCGAGAGCAGGCAGCCTCCATTTTTTGGTATGTAGGGCAATTAGACTTTTTGGAAAAGTTTAGACTACTGAAGATGAGGTTGTATCGTAACTTTAAGTAAAGCCTCTGGGATTTGCCTATACTAATCTTTCAGAGACCTCTCCGAGTAAAACAAAGGCTGTCCTGCGAACTGGGAGACAGCCTTAAAGCGAGTAGTTTAACTAAACTACCATCTGGGATGTTCCTTCATGTAATTGTCCAAGGAGAATTTACCCGAGCCATAGATGAGAAATACAATTAGTAAGATCAACACTAGCAGGGATAGTTCGAACTCCAGATTATTCGCTACAGAAAGAAATCCTGAGTTGATGTTGACAAAGAATACCGCCACCAACAGAATAGGAATTTGGAAGAGGATAGCAAATCGTGTCAGGAGTCCCAGTGCAATAAGAAATCCTCCTACCAAGTGGGCAAAGGCGACGTAATGTGCCAAGCCGAGGTTGAAGAACTGTAGATCCTTATTTTTCATCAGATCCATTAAAGCGTCTGTGTTTGAAATAAAGAGAACGCCTTTGTACAGAATAAATAATCCTAATACTATGCGGAGAAAGTCTATCCACTTGGGATGATGCCTATCCGCCCATGATTCGATTTTTGTTATAGTATCCATGTTATTTGGGGTTAATTGCTCTATTAAAATACAAAAAATAAATGATATTTCACTGATTATTAAATGGTTAAAAAAGAGCGGTCATTTTGTATTTTACAAATTACCCGGTTCGGTTTTCTAAAAATCGCCGCAAAGAGAATAAAAAAAGCCCCATCAAAGTAAATTGATGGGGCCTTCTAAAGATTAAGTATTTCTTATTTGCCTTTTTCTCCGATAGAGATCATGGCACATCTGAATCCAATATGGTTGGTAGCAGAATCTTGATGCATAAACCTTCTGGTACCAGGAGCAAGCCAATATGCCACATCTTTCCACGAACCTCCCTTATACACTCTAAGCTCATCAGTAAGCATTGAAGTGAGGTAAGTATCCTCTTCGTCACCTATACCATTGTTCCGTACGGGGTTAAGGTCGTCAAAGTCTTGAAAAGACAGTGGACGATAAATATCCTGTACCCATTCGTTCATATTACCGGCCATATGATACAAACCGAAGTCATTTGGTGCCATATCATACACATTAGTAGGAATGATGCTTCCATCATTCTGCTGGCTACCTGCGATCCCGCCGTAATCACCTCTGCCTCTTTTGAAGTTGGCAAGGAAATCACCTTGCTTGCCTTTTTTCTTTACATTGTACGGATTACGAAGACCTCTACCATCCCAAGGATAGATTCGGCCATGCTCTTGATTCTCATCTAAGTATTGCGTGCCGATCATTGCCTTGGCAGCATATTCCCATTCAGCTTCCGTAGGTAGTCTATAATCGGCTAAGGCAACGCCCCGCTCTATGAGTTGACTTTTGGTAAATGAAGAATCTATACCTCTTTTTTCTCTAATAAATTCCTGTACGAATGCTGTTCTCCACTTCGCATAAGCATTTGCCTGAGTCCAAGATACTCCGGCCACAGGGTAGAAATTGAAACCTGGAAATCTGAAATAATAGGACTGGTACATGTCATTGAATGTCATCTCACCTCCAGCCCATACATTGTCTTTTGGTTCAAGTTTAAGCAGGGAATCTGCGCTCACTTTTTTTCTGATATCGAACAAGTATTCACGGTAATCATTATTGGTGATCTCAGTTTCATCTAAATAGAAGTTAGCCAGAGTGACTGTTCTTTCCTGATTATCACGAAAGGCCATAACATCCTGCTCTTGAGAACCCAGTACGGCCCTACCTCCTTGGATAAATTTCAAGTTTGGTCCGGGAATTTGCTCGGCATTTTTGGCTACAAAAAATTGGGTAGAATCTTTTTCGTCAAAACTAAATGATGCTCCTGTTGTAGCACTTTTTTTACCGGGCTTGTTGGCTGTTCTTCTGCCATAGCCCGGAGATTTATTACAAGAGGTTAGAATTGAGCTTCCCACTATTGCCAGAGCTGCTACCCACATTCCCCATGATTTGTTACTCAGACGCATATTTCTAATTGTTTTAGGTCTCTTTCAGTGTGCTAATATAATTGCAATGTCAAGCACTTCCAATGATTTAAGATGAAGTCCTCTTTTTCATTTTGACAAAAAATAGCCAAAATCTCAGAAAACCAACAAAATCGATAGGCAAATCTGCAATTTTTATGCCATTAAAATTATTTCAAAATCATGCTTCATTCATCTCATTAAGTTTGATCTGGGCTTTTGAAATAGTCGAAACATTTGATAATGTAAGAATCAAACGATTCTTGTACTCTTTTATTTTGCAAAGTTTACTGTTCATCTGTGCAAATAGCATAACTTTTTGGAAAATATCCGAAGCATAGTAATCATCTCTGGTAGAAGGCAGTAAATGGCACTTCATAAATCCTCCTTTCAGTACAAGTTTCTCAATTCCAAGCTTTTCTGCTTTCCATCTCAAGCGCACAGTCTCCATCAAATCTTTTACCGCGTCCGGCAGTGGTCCGAATCTATCCAGAAGCTGGGCGGAGAATTTGGTCAATTCCTCCTCATTCTTGATGGCATCCAGCTTGGAATAAAGTCCTAAACGTTCGCTGATATTTGCGACATATTCTTCCGGGATAAGAAGTTCCAAATCAGTCTCAATTGTACAGTCTTGGACAAGTACTTTGACTTTTTCTGTCACGTCTGTTTCAAACAAAGCGGCAAATTCATTTTCCTTCAATTCCTGCACCGCTTCATCAAGGATTTTGTGATACATCTCAAAACCCAAATCCGAGATAAATCCACTTTGCTCGGCTCCCAATAAATTTCCTGCTCCCCGAATATCCAAATCTTTCATGGCCACCTTGAAGCCGTCACCCAAATCCGAGAACTCCTCCAGTGTCTGCATGCGTTTTCTGGCTTCTGCCGTCAGACCTGACATAGGCTGAGTGAGTAGGTAGCAAAATGCTTTTTTATTGCTCCGGCCTACACGTCCACGCATCTGGTGCAAATCACTCATGCCAAACATGTGGGCACGGTTGATAATAATCGTGTTGGCATTCGGAATATCCAGTCCGGACTCAATGATGTTGGTAGAAACCAATACATCGTATTCGTGATGGATAAAATCCACCATGACTTTTTCCAGCTTTTTACCATCCATCTGACCATGAGCTCCTACTACCCTGGCATCAGGCACGAGTTTCATAATCAGATTGGCTATAGAATCAATTTCTCCTACTCGGTTGTGCACAAAGAAAACCTGTCCGCCTCTCCTTAATTCATAGGAAACAGCATCTCTGATTACCTCTTCTTGGAAAGTTTGAACCTCCGTGGTCACGGGCTGCCGGTTTGGTGGGGGAGTAGCGATCACGGATAGATCTCTGGCTCCCATCAGGGAAAAGTGCAAGGTCCTCGGGATTGGTGTCGCGGTCAAGGTCAGCACATCTACATTTACACGCAGATTTTTCAGTTGATCTTTTACTTTCACCCCGAATTTCTGCTCTTCATCGATTACCAGTAGCCCCAAATCCCTGAAGACAATGTCCTTATTTACAATCTTATGGGTGCCTACGAGGATGTCGATTTCCCCTGTCTTTACCTGCGCTACGATTTCCTTAATCTCCTTTGCGGTGCGAAAGCGATTGATGTACTCGATTTTCACAGGGAAATTTTCCAGACGCTCGCTGAAGGTCTGGAAATGCTGCATAGCCAGAATAGTCGTGGGTACCAAAACGGCCACTTGCTTTCGGTCATTTACAGCTTTGAAAGCTGCGCGGATGGCTACTTCAGTTTTCCCAAAGCCCACATCACCACAGACTAGCCTGTCCATAGGATAGGACTTTTCCATGTCCGTTTTCACGTCTTGGGTGGCAATGGCCTGATCCGGTGTGTCCTCATAGATAAAGGAAGATTCCAATTCAATCTGAAGAACGGAATCCGGATTGAAAGCAAACCCCTGTGCTGATCTTCTCTTCGCATATAGAGCGATCAAGTCCTTCGCAATATCCTTGACTTGCTTCTTAGCCCTTGATTTCTTGTTTTCCCAATCAGGGGATCCCAATTTGGACATGGAAGGAACAGTGCCTTCCTGCCCGGAAAACTTGGAGATTTTATGTAGGGAGTGAATGTTCACATAGAGCAGATCATCGTCTCTGAAGATCAGTCGTACCGCCTCCTGCATTTTGCCGGCCACATCCACTTTTTCCAAGCCGGCAAAGCGTCCTACACCGTAATCCACGTGGACGATGTAATCTCCCGGATGCAACGCTTTCAATTCCTTAATTGTGAGGGCTTTTGATTTGCTGGCTTTATCCCGGGTCTTATAGCGGTGAAAACGCTCAAAAAGCTGATGGTCTGTAAAGCAAGCAATTTTTGATTGCCTGTCTTCAAAACCTTCCCGCAATCCGAGAAGCATGCTTCGCACCTGAAGTGTTGGGTCCAATTCACCGAAAATACCCAGCAGCCGGTCTATTTGCTTGGCATTCTCTGCTGTCAGAATGTTTACAAAACCCTTCTTTTCGTTCTCCGAAAGTTGGGTGACCAATAAGTCAAAATTCTTGTTGAATGAAGCCTGAGGCTGAGATTCCCAAGTGGATTGCTTGGCATTTTTCAGATAAAACTGCTTCCCAAACTCTACCCGTGAAAAATTCGCGGATGCCGACGCAAAGTCAGCTCCTTTATCAAATAAATCCCCCGGGCCGAGGACAGTTTTAGTGTTATTGGTTTTTTCGACGATCTGGTCGAAAGCAAGGGAAGCCTTGTGAAAGCATTCATCCATCACATCCAAAGTCAGCTGGTAATCTTTGATCCAGACAATGGTCTGCTCCGGAAGAAAACCCAGAAATGACTGCCTTACTTCTTGGAGAAGCTTCGTTTGTACGTTTGGGATCAAGGCTATTTGATCCACACTGGCGATGGAAAGTTGCGTCTCGGGATCAAAAGTCCTGATACTCTCGATCTCTTTGCCAAAAAGCTCAAGCCGGTAAGGATGCTCATTGGAAAAAGAAAACACATCCAAAATCCCTCCCCGGATGGCAAATTGCCCGGGTTCATAGACAAAATCTGTTCGCTCAAAATCGTAGCTGGCCAAGATTTCGGAGACAAACTCCATATCCACTTGCTCACCGACCTTGGCCGAAAACGTATTCTCTTTTAGTGAACGTTTGTTGATCACCCGCTCATAAATGGCCTCAGGATAGGTGATGATGATCCGGGATTTGCCTTTTTCCTCCAGCACTAGATTGAGAATCTCTGAGCGCATCAAGACATTTGCATTGTCAATTTCCTCGTACTGGTATGCCCGTTTAAAACTGGATGGGAAAACCATATGGGCTTCATTGCCCAGCAAATTCTGAAGATCTGAATTCAGATAGGCCGCTTCCTCTTTATCCTGTGCTACAATAAGATGAAAGCCTCCCTTTGATTCAAAAAGAGCCGAAAATAAAACCATATCCAAACTTCCCGATAAGCCTTTTAGCTGATGAGTAAGCTTATCTCCACTTGAAATCTCATGTGCGATAGTTTGAAAAATAGGGTCTGATTGGTAAATGGAAAGAAAGTCCTGACGATCCAATAGCTTGTGGTTTAAATAGTAGGTTGGTGGCACAAAGTTAGTGCTTTATGAATTCGGACGGGTGATTTCAAATGGCTTTTCATCTGATTATAATTGTTTTCTAGCGGTCACTCCGACAATTACAGTCCAATTGTCTGCAACAGTACCAAAAATCAATCCCCTTTTTTCAATGGAAATGGTTAAGAAAATTGATAATCATACTAAAGAGTCTTAACTTTTATTCCTGTAAAATTCTCTGAGAACCACCGGAAGCTTTTGAAAACTAATAGTTGTAATCAATGATGCTGACAGAACACCATATCGAAGAAATCGCAGAACTCCTTGACTGCGGAATGCTATGCTTCTTTCATACTCCAACGGGAACAATTGAATATCACCCCGATCCGGAGAATCCGTATTTCGAACCGGAGCCTTGGGAAGATCTCTTCGAAAAACTTGAGTCGGATTGGGGCAATTACGTGCGATTCGAAAAGATGGATTCGAGAGAGGGATTTCAGGTGATGGAGGATTTCGCCTATTCAATGACTGATACCAATTTTAGAGAGAAGCTACTAGATCAACTCTCAAAACGGAAACCCTTTCAGAACTTCAAGTACACGATCGATACCTCTAAGTATAGACAAGACTGGTTTGACTTCAAAAAGAAAGCCTATATTGATTTTGTGAAACAGCAGCTTAGATAAAAGCATTTTCACTATCAATCCAACCGCTCACCCCCCAATCGCTATCATACTTCGATTATCGGAATGAAGTGCGGGGTCCGACAGTTTTTCCATATTATCCATTCCGGCGCGTACAGCTTTTTTGTTAAGAATGGATTCCAATATCAAGGTTTCCACATTTTCCCCGGCACGCATAGCTGCAAGCAAGTCGGTTTCCTGATTGGAAAAAAGACAGTTTTTGATACGGCCATTGGCAGTCAAGCGGATCCGGTTGCAGGTTCCGCAGAAAGGGTTGGTAACCGAACTGATAATTCCAAAATCTCCCCGGTAGTCCGAGATCTTAAATTTACGCGCGGTGAAATTTTCCTCATTCGGAAGGGAAGTTATTCGATCCGATCCAAAATGAGCACCCAATTGATCTAGCACCTCTTTCTCTGAAATCATCTTCGAGCGATCCCAGCTGTTGCCGTCAAAAGGCATAAATTCTATAAACCGAACAGATACATCGAAATCTCTGGTCAGATTTACCAGATCAACCAGTTCGTCCTCATTCATTCCTTTTACCAACACGACATTGATTTTCAGATTGAATCCCTGATCGTGTAAGAGTCGGAAATTATCCAATGTTTTTTGGAAACCCGTTCTTCTGGTGATCTCAAAAAATCGTTCTTCACGCAGGGTGTCCAAACTGAAATTGATGTTTTTAATGCCCAATTTCTGAAAGTTATCCACATGCCTGTCGATCAGCAATCCGTTGGTCGTCAGTGACAAATCCACGGGAAGCTCGGAGAGTCCTTCGAGAATTTCGTAAATATCCTTTCGAAGCAAAGGTTCACCGCCTGTCAGGCGGATCTTATTCACGCCCAGTCCGACAAAAATTCTTGCAAACTCAAGTACCTCCTCCGCACTCATCAGGGAAGCTTTGGGGCTTAGCGGAATTCCATCAGCAGGCATGCAGTATTTGCAGCGCAAATTGCACTTCTCTATCAGGGAGATCCGCAAGTAATTGTGGATTCTCCCAAATTTATCTTTTAACTCATGAATATTAGCTGGGCTCATGATTGGCTCCTTTCATTATTCTAAACACATGCAGTAAATGAGGAAAAACCGCATCCATAGATTCCTTGGCTCCATTGGTAGATCCCGGCAAGGCCAACACCAGGCTGTCACCTATGGTGCCTGCCACGGAGCGTGAAAGCATGGCAAACGGCATAATCTTCTGTCCATAGCTCCGAATAGCTTCCTCTATGCCCGGAATTCTCCGTTCCAAAATTGGCTCTAGTGCCTCAGGAGTGACGTCCCGTTGGGAAAGTCCTGTCCCGCCTGTGAAAATGACCAATTGATGCTTCTCCGTAAGTTCAAAAGTTCTGGCTCTGATGAGCTCCAGCTCATCGGGGATGACCTCATACGAACTCACTTCCACTCCATGTGATTTCAATTTATCCACAATCGCTTTTCCTGCCCGGTCTTCTTTAATCCCCTTGGAGATGGAGTCCGAGCAAACTACCACCGCTGCCTGAATTTGAGTTGGGTTTTTATCTTTAAAACTGGATTTTCCCCCTGTTTTCTGTACCAAACCAATTTCACGGATGGTAATTCCCTTATCTATGGGTTTGAGCATATCGTACATCGTCAAGGCAATGACCGATGCGCCATGCATGGCTTCCACTTCCACGCCGGTCTTATACACCGTCTTCACTGTAATATAAATCCTGATCTCCAGTCCATCCACCTCATATTCCACCGCAGTGTACTCCACCGGGAGAGGGTGACAATCAGGGATGGTAATGTGCGTATTTTTCACTGCAAAAAGCCCCGCAACTTTCGCCATTTCAAACACATTTCCTTTTGGAACACGGTTTTCCACCACAGCTGCGATGGTTTCAGCAGAACTTACCAGGACAATTGCCTGAGCTTTTGCTGTGCGAAGTGTAGTGACTTTATGTGTGATATCTACCATTGGATTTTATGTTCTTTAGCTGTTTACTTTCCATTGATAATCGGCATTGTCAAAAATTTCCTTGCCGAAAATCGGAACTTGCTCTTTCACTTGATTGACTAAATATTCTGTGGCTTCATAGACCTGCTTCCTCCGTGGGGAGGAGACGAAGACGAAAATGCAGACCTCTCCAACCTTCACTGTACCCAAGCTGTGGTATATGTGCAGGCAAGTCAAATCAAATTTTTCGAAAGCTGACTCACGGATTTCATGCAGTTTTTCATTGGCCATTTCCTCATAGGCAGTGTATTCAATCGCCACTACTTTCTGATCCCCCACTTCGTCCGCCCGCACTTGACCCAGGAAAATATTGTGTGCTCCGATGCTATGCTTGCTTTGATGCTTCGCTATAGAATCAGCTATAAATTCGGAAGAAATTGCTCCTTCAATAAATACTTTTTTCATGTGTTTATAATTTGTCTTTCAATGGTCACATAGCCTGTCCCTAATTCGTTTCGGGAGAATCTTCGCAAAGTCTATAATCATCCCAGTGTGTGGCTTTTTAGTTATGCCTGTCTGCCTCAGGCAGGCTCGATTTCATCTTTTATCAATTTCAAAATATCCCTTGCCCCTCCCTGTATCGCCTTTACTTTAGAGAAACCCGCTTTTTGCATCAATTTCCCTGCTTTGATCGCTCTTCCCCCAGCTTGGCAAAATAGCGTGATGTCACCATCTTTGTCCAATTCTCCCAACCTACTTTCCAGTTCAGAAAGTGGGATTTTACGGCAAAACCCGGAAGGAATCTCCGGTTTTTCGCCTACTTCTCTTACATCTATAAGAATTCCTTTCTGCTCAAAAGCCAGCTCAGGATGTATCAAATCCACTTTTTCAATGACTGTGTTGGAAGAGAGTTCTACGGATTGATCCGCCAATTGGAAAATCTGCTGGTCGTTCGTGAGTGTATTATAGATGAGGATTTTTCCTGAAAGTACTTCTCCGATTCCCAGGATGATTTTGAGTGCTTCATTTGCCTGAAGCATTCCGATGATTCCTACTGTCGTTCCCAGCACGCCGGCTTCTTCACAGTTCAAGATGACCTTGTCGTCCTTTGGGAAAAGATGGCTATACGATGGACCTCCATTATAATTGAAAACCGAAACCTGCCCCTGAAATCTGAAGATAGAGCCATAGATCATAGGTTTTTTCAATCTAGAACAAACTTCATCCAGCGTGTATCGGACTTCCAGATTATCTGTGGCATCGATGATCAACTCATACGAATTAATCAAGTTGTCCACATTTTCTGGGGTCAAAAACTCAGGCATTATTTCAATCTCCGTAGTCGAATTCATTCGCTGAAGCACTTGCTTGGCTGCTTCTACTTTCAGTTTCCCTATAGAGTTCTCATGATATAAAATTTGCCGATGAAGGTTACTTTCTTCTACCCGGTCTCCATCCACAATTCCGATTTTTCCTACTCCTGCAGAAACCAAGTAAGGCAAAACAGCACAGCCCAAACCGCCCGCACCTATGACGAGCACGCTACTTAAAAGTAGCTTTTGCTGGCCTGAGGTTCCGATTCCCGGAAGGATGGTTTGTCGCTGATATCGTTCCATATCAACCTCCTGCAAATGGTGGAAGCAAAGCGATCTCGTCAGAATCTGAAAGATTCAAAGCTTGTTGTCTGGAGACGATCTTACGATTGACTGCGACTTGGAAAGAGAATTGTCCAATGTCATACTTCGAATCCAACAGTTCTAGCAACTCTGCCAAACTCATTGCATTGTGTTCCAGTGTTTCTGAGTCACTTTGTGCCGCTTCTGCGATATTTCCAAAATAGTTGACGGTAATCATAGCTTTAATTTAATACAGATAGCTCGAATTAATTACTGAAAGGCAAAGTATTCAGGTTTTGGAAAATAAACTCGTCCTCCAAAACCCAGTCTTCTTTGAGTTGTTTTCTCAACCTGGCCAGATGTACCACCTCGCCGATCACAATGACGGCAGGCGCCCCGATTCCTTGATTTTGACTGATTTCAAGAATATTCTGAATGGTTCCCACCACTTCTTTTTGCTCTGTTTGGGTGCCATTTTGGATAATGGCTACCGGCAAATCCTGCTTTCCAAAAGAGGAATAAATTTCAGTGATCTCCTTCAGTTTGGCCATTCCCATCAGTACGACCACCGTGGCGGAGGATTGTGCTGCCAGAGTCAGATCTTTTGAGAGAGTCCTTTTGCTTGTTGTTCCGGTGATCACCCAGAAGCTTTCTGCTACGCCGCGACTTGTCACAGGGATTCCCACTGAAGCGGGAACCGCTACGCTGGAAGAAATCCCGGGAATAACTTCTACATCTATTCCGTGTGCTAGGGCATACATTTCTTCTTCTTTTCCCCTGCCAAAAACAAAGGGATCTCCCCCTTTCACACGTACCACATGCCCAAATTCTGTTGCATAGTCCACGATCAATTCATTGATCTCATCCTGAGTATGACTATGATTTCCCTTTCTTTTGCCCACAAAAACCAGTAATGCCCGATTGGCATGCTTCAGAATTTCCTCATTGACAAGGGAATCATAAAGCACTACATCTGCATTGGATAGTGCTTTCACCGCTTTGAGAGTAAGCAGCTCCGGATCGCCGGGTCCGGCGCCTAGGAGAGTGACTTTCGGGGATTTTCCTGTGATGGTTTTCATGTGTTTATAATTTGTTTTTCAATGGCCAGATAGCCTGTCCCGAACTTGATTCGGGAGAATCTTCGCAAGATCTATAATCATCCCAGTGTGTGACTTTTGAGTCATGCTCGATTTTATTGGTCCAATAGGTTTAGAGAGAGTAATTCGGCTTTGCTGTTGACATTCTGGACAAGGGATTTCTGATGCGAATTGATGATGAGTTTGTGGTGAGACATCAGATTAACCAGTGGACAGAGTTTTAATTTATCTGCTGATATGGCTTCAGCGAGGGTTTCCAAGGTTTCTTTTTTATAAACACCGATTAGTGGATAATCATTCTTACCATCGCTGAGAAAGGTGACTGATGCTTTTTTCTTCTCCGATTCTTCAGTCAGACTAAGAAGCAGATCGGCAGTAATCTTTGGCACATCACAGCTGAGGATTAGATTTCGCTCTGATGTGCTGTGACTCAGTGCTGTATAAATTCCGCCCACAGGTCCCTTATCTGCATAAATATCTTCTATCATCGGCAAGCCCACCAAGCTATAGTCTCCATTGCTCGTCACCAAAATGATCGTGGAGGTAATCGGCATGATGGCCTCAATTATCCATCGGATAAAGGGTTTGCCTTTGTAGAGGACCAAACCTTTTTCTGCTTGCATGCGGACACTTTTTCCTCCACAGAGTACATATGCCGCTATTTCTTTTGGATTTTCCATAGGCTAGACGGTCATCAATTTTATAAATGCAATGAATAGCACGATGGAAAGAATGTATTTCAATGTGATATTTGAGAACTTTTTACTGCCGTAAATCGCTCCAAAAGTACCGCCAAGTACAGCCGCAGGAATCAGATAACTGGCTTCCATAGGAATTTCGCCTCCTCCAAGTAGAAACCCTACGGCTCCGGAAACTGAGTTGACCCAGATGAAAAGGGCGGAAACTGCAGCGGCTTCCTTCATATTTCCCCAGCGGAGTAATAATATCACGGGACTTAGGATTATGCCACCTCCTATGCCGATCATTCCTGAGAAAAAACCAATCGCTAATCCAACCAGTAAAGCTAAAGGAGTATTGACAGGCTTACTTTGGTCAGGATCTGTCTTTCCAAAAACTCCCAAGATTCTCAATATCGCGACCAGCAGGAATACCCCAAGAATCTGCTTGTACAGAGTAGCATTGATGGTGATCATACCTCCTGCAAAGGCTGCCGGAATCGATGTAATGGCAAAGGGGAAAAAAAGCTTCCGGCGGAAATGCTTGGCTTGACGAAAAAAAACAAAGGAAATTCCCGCCACAAAAATATTTAAGATCAACGCGGTAGGCTTCATGACAAGCAGGGGAACTCCCGTCAACGCCATCATCGCCAGATAACCACTCGCGCCTCCGTGCCCGACACTGGCATACATAAAAGCGACCACCGCCAAAATTGCAGAAAAGACAACTATAAAAACAGGATCATGAAAATCGATCATCCTAATTTCTGTTTATAGGTAAATAACGGATTGATTCTCCGGCTTCTAGTAGTTCCTTATGCTCAGGAATCATCACTAATGCATTTCCCAAGGCATAGGAAATCAACATACTGGAAGCTTGCTTATCGAAAATCTCAATTTCACCATTATGCTCCTTTCCCAATAGGAAAACAGTCTTCCCGAACTTATTGAATGTTTGATGTTTCAATGTGGCAGACTGGAAGTTCAGATTGAAATCGGTGTTTCCCGACATGATTTTTAGTGCTGAAAGGGCGTAAATCAGAAAACAGGTAAGAGTAGATGCAGGATTTCCAGGCAAAGCAAAAACGAGTGTCTTATCTCTTTTGCCAAACCATAGCGGCTTGCCTGGTTTTTGATTCACTTTGTAGAAAATCTCCTGCACAGCATTTGCTTTCAAGGCCTCATTGACAAAGTCGTAATCACCGACCGAGATACCTCCAGAGAGTAGCAAGAGGTCACTTTCAAGACCGCCGGCGACGGTTTTTATGGTCGCTTCCAACTCATCTTGCACCTTTAGAATCCGCACTGAGTCATATCCTCTTGACTTCAGCGCAGACTCCAGCATGAGTGCATTGCTTTCGTATATGCATCCGGGCTTCAGGGGACTGCCAGCCTCCTGAAGTTCATTTCCGGTTACGATAAGCGTAATTTTGGGTTTGTTAAAGACTAAAACCTCAGTGATCCCAAAACCGGCCAAAAAGCCAATTATGGATTCATTGATCTTTGTCCCGGCCGGCAACACGGGATCACCGGCCTGTACTTGTTCGCCGATTTCCCGCACATTTGTGTGTTTTTCCGGTAGATTAAGAATAGCTATTTTACTTCCATTCACTTCCACATGCTCCTGTATGACCACAGTATCTGCCTGATCGGGCACACGTGCGCCGGTAAAGATCCGCACAGCTTGATTATCATCAAGCTCAAACTCTAATGCATCCCCTGCTTTGCATTCCCCTATGACTTTCAGATTGTGGATTTCACCATGTCGAAATGCATAACCATCCATAGCGGATTGACGAAAAGAAGGCAAGCTGATCGGCGCGAAAACTTCTTCCGCCAAAAAGCAACCGTGGGCATCCCTAAGGGGCATTTTACCGGTTGGCAGCTGTTGCGTATGAGTTTTAATTAAATCTAAAGCTTCAGATACTGAAATCATCTTGGTATGGAATCTTGGCTAAAACTATAAAAAATTACGTATAAATACTTACTTTTATACGTATTTGTTTGTTGAGTCTGACTATTTTCTCTCAAATCAGCTTCAATTAATGAAGCTCTGGTATTTTTTGCGCAAAAAAAAACGCTAATCAAAGCGTTTTTAAATTTTTAAACCGTCGTTCGTGTCTTAGCTTCAAAAGTCAAGCTCCACGGCCGCCGATAGTGTCAGCACTAATGGCTTTTATTACCCGTTTTCTCGTGACTCACGAAAGTCTTAGATTTTCCTAAGGCTACTATAGTTGTGTTTACCAAAACCTGTCCGGTACTTTTCACATTTAACATAGCACTAGTTCTGCCTGTCTGAGTTGGGTCTTCGGTCATCCGGCTTATTTACCAGCTTCCACCGGCTCCACCACCTCCGAAGCTGCCTCCTCCGAAACCTCCGAAGCCCCCTCCGCCACTACCTCCTCCAAAACCTCCACCGCCGAAGCCGCCTCCGCTGAAGCCACCGCCACGTCCGCCTCTACCTCCCAACATACTGGCCAGCATGATGGTGGTCCAAAGATCTACTCCTCCGCCTTTGCCTCCCATGTGGTTATTGTTGTCATTTTTATTTTTCAAAAGAGGAAGAATCACGAAGATAAAGATGAAGAATAAGATCATTAAGATTGCCCCTCCACTATTGCCGGTAGACTCTATATCCTCAGCTTTGTATTCTCCGGATGCGAGTTTGAAAATCATATCCGTGGCCTCATTTAGACCTTGATAATATGCCTCTTTTCTGAAATTGGGAAGAATCAGGTTTTCCACAATACGCTTTGCCAATGCATCAGGAACCGCTCCTTCCATGCCGTAGCCGGTCGCAATAAAGACTTTGCGATCGTCCATTGCAGCCAGAATCAAGATTCCATTGTTATTCTCTCCTCCGCCGATTCCCCAAGATTGTCCCAGTCGAAAAGCATAATCAGATATATCGTATTGACCGACTGAGCGCATCATTACGATGGCTATCTGGGTGGAGGTGCTATCATTATAGGCAACTAATTTGCTTTCCAATTGTGCCACTTCAGCCGATGAAAGTGTGTTGGTGAAATCATTTACCAGTTTTGGCGGATTGGGTACAGGAGGGAAGTCCTGGGCTTGAAGTCCTAGCGTGAAAAGCAGTAAAATGAATAAAAGGGGACGGATCTTATGATCCAAAAGAAATCTCATCAGGAAGCTCGTTTATGTCTGAATCCCCCTGATAGGGGAAATGCGCTCCAAGTTGCTCGCCGGCCATGTGAATGCCGTCGATCAGACCTTGTGTAAATTGACCCTGCTTGAATAAGCCGGTCATGTGTTCTTTTATTTTTTCCCAGAAATCATCCGGAACTACCTCATTGATGCCTTTGTCACCTAAAATTGCAAAGCGCTTATCAACTACAGCGAGGTAGAACAATACGCCATTCCGGTCTTGGGTTTGATGCATTTTGAGGGTGTCAAACACCTTCACTGCACGATCTAGCACCTCGCCTTTGCAGCGACTTTCTATATGAACTTGAATTTCTCCGGATGTGGAAACTTCGGCAGTCCGGATAGCATTGACAATAGCTTCCCGGTCTGCCGTTGAGAATAATTTCTCAGCCATGATGAATTTGTGTTAAAACTGAACAGTAGGTGCATTTTCGGATCCTGCGGACGCCTCGAAATAGCCTTTCTGCTCAAATCCGTACCATCCCGCAAAGATGTTGTTAGGGAAAGTCCGAAGATTTGAATTGTAATCCTGTACGGACTGATTGAAGTTTCGTCTGGCTACAGCGATTCGGTTTTCTGTGCCCTCCAGCTGAGCTTGCAGTTCAAGGAAGTTTTGATTGGCTTTTAGCTCGGGATAGCGTTCCACACTAACCAGTAGCCTACCTAAAGCACCTGACAATTGGTCCTGTGCTCCTTGGAATTCCGCCAGTTTCTCAGGAGTAAGATTCGATGCATCCACATTTACCGAAGTAGCTTTTGCCCGTGCTTCGATTACACCGGTCAGTGTCTCTTGCTCAAAGTCCGCATAGCCCTTCACTGTATTTACCAGATTGGGAATCAAGTCAGATCGACGTTGATATTGTGTTTCCACCTCAGCCCATTGGCCATTGATCACTTCTTCCTTTTGGACAAAAGTATTATAGGTCCCTACAGCCTTTGTGTAGATGAAAACACCCACAACCACCAAAATCAAAATAGGAATAAGAAACTTTTTCATGTGTTTATAATTGTTTTTTAGTGGTCACATGGAATCTCGCATGGCTTATAATCATCACAGTGTGTGTCGCTCTCGACATGCTCGATTTCATATGTTTATAATTAGTTTTTTAGCGGTTTTATAACTTGGATACACACGTATTTTAAGAATAGGAGGTTGGATTATTTTCCTGTCTTCACTCAAAATTACCGCTTTTATCTTAATACAAGCCAAAATGCGGCTAAATCTGCTTCCTCAGCGTAAAGGTGAATTTATGGTCTGTCCATTTGGTGAGATCATCTCCTTCGTATCTGCGGATCTCCAGTTGGATTTCCTTTCCGGGTTCGGATTTTAGCAGTTTGTTGAGTTCTGAAAGTTCCCAAATGAACGTGGGTACCTCGTTTATGGATAAGAGTTCATCGTAAATTTGTATCCCTGCGCGCTGAGCCACTGATCCTTGGCGTAGATCGGATACATAGATTCTATTATCATCGTTGGGAATCTTTTTCAAGGAAATTCCACTCATGTCATATTCAAAAGGGGCATAGAAATTTTGGGCCTTTCGCACCCAAAGTCGATTTCTTGGGTAATCAAAAATAAGCTGGGTTCTTCCCAGTACTTCTGATCCTAAGCTCCCAAAGCGTCCGGAATCCTTGATAACATAACTGAAAGCCGTCTCCTCCGGGTAGGAGGTAAGCACTTCATCCAGTTTGAAATCTGCAAATTTCATATAATCGACCCGGCCTATGTATCCGTATAAGACTCCGCCCAGACTTTGACCCAACGCTGATTCTATAAAAAGTGGCGGCATGGTGATTTTTTCCGTTGTCTCACGATTAAGTAGTAGGCCATGGTTTGCCCCAGTATCGATTAGTAGCTTGGGATAGATAAATGTACCGTCCTTTTGTTTCACAGTGGCATTTATATAGGGTTTATTGTCGTAGATGGTCATGTCTAGTTTCCTGTAGAGAAACGGTCTCCACTTCAGGGCACCAGCCTTATAAAAAACCATGTTCCCCTTGTCATAATTGATTTTTACCGGATTGTATTTGAAGAATTCATAGCCTAAAATCCCGTAAATGGGAACTCCGATTACTGACTCCAGCTCTAGAAACTCCTGCTCCAACACCAACAGGCTTTGGAATGTGCCCTCTATGGGGCCTAAATCAAAATGGTTGATTGGAGAGATTGAGGCCATCAGATCATCAGCTCCATCCGCACCTACCAGCTTTATTCTTCGCGTATATTCCAGTCCCAATGCATCTCCAAGTATTTTGCTGAACAAAATGTTGGAGCGAACTCCCGTATCTACCAGAAAATTTATCGGTGTATTGCCATTGATCGAAACAGGCAGGAGGATCAGGCTATTTGAAGAATAGAAAGGAATAGTGACTTTACGCTTTTCTTCTTTCATAAAGAATCCGGGCACCTGAGCCATGCACAGAATATGCGTGGCAAAAAAATATGCAAGGAATAGAAGTAAGCGTTTATCCATAAAATTATGTAACCCATATGTCACAAATAAGTTACTTTGTTTTTTGAGATTTAGAAGGATGTTTAATTAAAAACTAACGCCTATGACGGTCTATACTAGGCGTTTTTGCAATAAGTTTTAATTAGATTGAAACCAAATTACAGGGATTATGGACTCAGGCTTGCCAAAAAATGGATTATGACTCATCTTTAATTCAAATTAGTACTAAAGCATGGCAGACAAGGCCCTCATTGAAAAAGCAAAAAAAATCTTCGAAAATTTCCTTACAAAGCAAGGAAGCAGAAAAACCCCTGAAAGATTTTCAGTAATAGACGAGCTTTATTCTCTTCCGGAAGATGAGCATATGGACGTGGAAGGATTATTCCTGAGCATGAGAAACAAGGGGTACACCATCAGCCGCGCTACCATTTACAATACGCTCGACTTATTGGTGGAGAGCGGCTTGGCAGTAAAACACCAGTTCAAAGATAAGGTGGCACTCTACGAGCAAGCGCTGACTTACAAGCACCATGATCACCATGTGTGTAACCAATGCCGAAAAATCAGGGAATTTTCTGATCCCAAAATCAATGAGATCAAGGAAGAAATAGGCAAGGTTTTTAGATCATCCATCAAAAGTCATTCGCTTGTGCTGTATGGGGATTGTGAAATAGAAAACTGCGAAAATTTGGAGGAGATTTAAGAAAAAATCTTCTTGTAGATAGGTTTGCGATACAAAAACTGCAGGTAAATCAAGGGATATAACAACAAAGTTGCCAGTCCAAACGGCCCTGAAAACTCCACCTCATCTCTGATTTCCGAATGATTTCCCTGATTTATAATCCGATGTGTATGCCTCCATTTTTTTAGGAAAAAGGGGAGAACGATGCCGACATCTATAAAGTAATATTCATTTGCTGTCATTTTATTCTCCGTGATTTTACCGGTCCATTGTTGCTTGAAAAGTAAGAAATTCAACTCCAGCGAAACTAGGTCTCCGATTTCAGATCCGTCAAACCGTAGTAATTTCACTGGTGGAAATGGGGGACTTAGCTTAGTAAAAAGTGTCTCATCAAAGCCGTTTTTGACGGATGTATAGTCTTGATTGACGCGTGTAGAAAGATTGATTTTCATTTTTCTGAAGCTAAGCATAGATAAAAGGAAGATACACTTCCAAATGTGGCCCACGAATGCCATTATTCTGAAAACAGTCTGATGAGAGGAAGGTTTAGGGAATTGTAAAAAAGCTTGGATTTTGTCCTGAATCTTTTTTGGTAAATAAAAATTAGACGCCTTTTGAAGGCAAATGCATTGGCCTTAGTGGAAAAATATTCTTTTAGTCACTTTCCAGATCCGGCTTTAGCCGGATAAAAGCCAGCTCATCGTCTTTTTGTAAATAAGAGAAGATAGAACCATTGTGGACAAAAGTCTTTCGTTCGAAATACTTGCCTAAGATCGGAATACTAGTACTAAGTTTCTGTTCATGAACCTGTTCTAGCTTCTCGTCAAATACGGTCAAGACAAAAGTGTACTTGCTTTTTTGTGGATCACTACCGTCCAGCTCCCTGCTGTACCGATAGAATCGCTGGGCCTTGTGATCCTTGATGAGTGGGCCGAAAACCACCTCGTCATTTTTGCGCTTGACCCAGTACATATACAGGCGGTGGTCGGTTATGTCTTTTCGGTAGTTGCCGGATTTCTGATTTGCAGTGAGTCTACTATGGTATTCTTTGTGGATCACCGCCCCGCTTTCATGATCGTAATACCACAATTCATTGCTCGCTGAGGTAGATAGAATTACGTCGGGACCATTCAATAGCAAGAATCTCATTTCCGGAGAACTGTTTCTTTTACCCACGTCATAATCTATTGAGACAGTATATTTCTTCAACTGATCCCAAAAGTCAATGGGAACAAGCTTCAGGGATTTGTCCTGTAGATTTACTTTCGCTATTCCCAACACACTACCGCCGATCTTGAAGTTGCCATAGAAGCTTGCCAAGTATGAGCCATCATGGGAGATTTCCCCAAGCCCATCTATTTCTGTATCGAAGGGGAGGCGGTCGCCTGAAAGGCCTCTATTGATAAGTTCATAAGAATCTACTTTCTCTCCGGAGGAATTGACCTTATGGATCACCCGGTATTCTTTGAAAAAAGTATCCCCCAGCAGGGATTTCTTTATCCCGAAGGGGAAATATTTTTTCACACTATTTGGTCCCCTCATTGGGTAGTAGATCACGGTGTCGAGTCTTAGACTTTCCATATTGATCACTTCTACTCTTCCTGTTTCGGGAGTCAGATTGTATAGAAGTCCTTCGTTTACGGAATAATCCGACATGCTAAGCTCCATGTCCAGATAGATGTTATCTTCTCCCGCATCTATATGCACAGTATCCAAAATGTAATTGAAGTCTGGAGTAACATTGGCAATAGGAAGCTGTACTTCTACGGTTTTTTGCCCGCAGGAGACAAGTAGTAGCAAAAGACCTAGAATACAGTATAGCTTCATGTGCTAAAAATTAGGGTCAAAATCCCGGAAAGCCAATTTATTAAGAGGATTCATAGCGGATAAATGAATCACTCTCTTGTAAACTTGGGTTTGAGCCGGACAAAAGCCAGTTCGTCGTCGATATTCAGAAAGACATAAATCATCCCATCGTGAATTCGGAAACTATTAGGGAATTCAAATTCTGCCGGGAGTTGTACTTCTCCAAGTGGTTCAAAGTTCGGGTCTATCGCTGTCAACACGGTTTTGAAGACCAGACTATCTTCTCCGATCGCCCTGTCCAGTTCTTTCGAAAACCTCCAACGATAGCCGGATTTAATATCTAATTCCCATGGACCAAATGTGACGTCTTTCATGTTTTCCGCTCTCAACTTGTGAAATTCATTGAGGTCGGTGATAATTTTTGTTTTCCCCTGTTTTTGCTCATTGCTAGTTAATTTGCTGTCATATTTTTTGGTGATCAGCGAGTCTGTAGCCAAATCATAGATCATAAGCGTGTTTCTGGAACTTGGGGAAAAAAGGATTTTATTCTGGTTGGGCTCAAAAAATACTACATTGGTAAATCCACCTCTTATTTGCCCGTCTAGTTCTAAGAATAAATTGCCTTCCGTGATGAAATCCAGTGCTTGTGTCGGGATTAATTTCCCTGTTTCTTTTTCAAGATCAATCCATACGATCCCCTCATGTTTTTCCAACATTTCTGAGCTTTCATAAAGCCCCGCCAGGAATCTACCATCTTTCGAAATACCGGATTGTATACTTATGTTTTTGCCGGAAGGAAGAAGGTCTATAATATATGGCTCTCTTGCCAGTGTGACTTGCTTAGTTACTTCCCTATTAGCATCCATGTACCGGAGCGTATAGTCATTGAAAAACACAAAACCTCCATTTTCAAGAGCGATTATTTTGAATGGGGAAGGGGAGCCTATTCCATTTGGCCCTTCCCTTTCGAGTTGGATCAATGTATCCAGGCTTAACGTTTCTAGGTTGATTTTCTCCAGAATGTTTTCCCTCATATTCATGTTATAGAGAAATTTCTGTGACGGATCCAAAGTGGAAATACCCAAAAAGTAGTTTAAAAAGAGAATTTCTCCCTTAGAATCGACTTGTACTGTATCTATAGAAATGGAGAATGTAGCTTGCTCAACCTTATCAGAAGACTTATCACAGGAAGTGAAAATAGCTGTAGCTAGAAGAAGTGCTAGGTATTTATTCATAAGTGATTGTTGGTTTTAGTCTGATAAAAGCCATTTCATCCTCTAGATTGATAAAGCTATACAGCATCCCATCTTTGAAGAAAGGCTTTTTGGAGCTATGAAAATTTTCTAGTTCTTGCTCTTTGAGCATCTTATAATCATCATCAAAAAAAGTAACCACCTGCTTGAGAACAACAGAATCCGCAATCATACGGTCTTTGTCGGTACTTACTCTCCAGAAGATATTTTGTTCAGGTATTTTGAAAAACGCTTGGAAAGAAACTTGTTCGTTTTTTGCTTTCTCAGCATCAGCCCATTCTTTATTTGAGCTCACCTGATTAGGGAAATTTCGGATTTTTTCGTTTTCGGTAAGGGTTGCTTTAAAACTGAAGTGAGAAAGACTGTCAGTACTGGTATCATAATCATACACTTCGTTATAAGCCGAGGAGGAGATAATCAGATTATCATCAATGAACCTCAAATAGGTTGATTCTCCGGAATAAATGCCAGGTGCATTGCCCACTTGATGAATGATTTCAAATTGCTTAAGCTCATGAAATAAGTTCATAGGAATGTAATTAATAGAGTCTGTAGCTAAATCAATCACTACAATTCCCTTTGCTGGCTTGTTATAATCAACGTTGGCAAGAGTACTTGCGAATAGCTTGCCTTCATCAGAAAGTACACTGTTCCATCCAATTTTCTCTTCCTCTTTTTGATCGTAATTTGGAATTTTGATTTGATCAAAGTCAATGGTATTGACAAGTTTTCCCTCTTCTGAGACGATGTTGACTTTAAATTGACCAAACAAACAGATGTTACCATTCTCCAATACCTGAATTTTTCGATAATAAGGAGCCCCAACTCCATCAGGACCTTCTTTTTCTAACTGAACTGTCTTTTTTAATTTGAGTCCGTCCAAGTCCACTATCTCCAGTAAATAGCTGTCGGGATTAAGGTTGTAAAGATATTTCCGATCCGGGGAGACATCTGATAAACTCAAACCCCAGTTGAGGAAAAAGAAATGATCTCCCGCATCCACCATCACGGTGTCTATCTCGTAAGAGAAATCAATAAAGCCAGCTTCTGTATTTTCTCCACCTTCTTTCGAAGCACAGCTGGCTGAGATTGCCAGAATAAATGGAAATAAAAGTTTAGTATTATTCATAGCTTGGTTTGATGCGGATGAAACCCAGTTCGTCTTCCAGATTGACAAAGGAATAGAGTATGCCTTCTTTGAAAAAGGCCAAGCTCTGCGCTACCTCGAAGTCCAGTTCCTGCTCATGGAGTTGATTCAGATCCGAGTCAAAAATGGTCAGAACCTTTTTGGTCACCACCGAATCGGCAATCATCCTATCCAATTCCTGACTGACTCTCCAGAATTTTCCATTTGTTTCGTCGAAAAGCAGTTTATTAAATTCGACTTCTTTGTTTTTCTCTGCCCAGGCATCCTTCATTTCCTCAGCGCTAGTGGTATTTTTGGCGTATTGGCCTTTTTTAGCATCGGAGGTCAGGACGGCGTGAAACCCCTTCTTTTTCAAAGCACCTGATTCTAGGTCATAGATGAAAGCTTCGTTTCTGGCGGTATTGGTGAGGTAGATTTTATCATCTACTTCCAGAAGCCAGACCCTTTCTATCGTGCTCATGCGCGGGTTTCCTTTATCATCATACTGATTGATGTTAAATTCTTTCAGTGTTTCCAAATCCCGAATGGCGATTTTTGTCAGTTCCATTGTTTGTAAATCCACAATAGCCAGTCCCTTAGTCGCTCCGCCAACCTCCTGATCGGAGTAGGTGGCAAAAAGGTAGTTTCCGTCTCTGGATGAAATGGCACCAAAATCAATTCCCTCTTTGCCTATTAAGGTATCCCCTTTCAGGTTTTCAGACTGAAACTTAAAGCTTTTGTAATGGTCCAGATCAGAACTGGCCTTTACGAAGGATTGGTAGCCAAGGAAAATGAAGTCTCCCTTTTCCGAAACGGCAAAATCCGAAACATACATCCCAATTCCTTCCGGTCCTTCCTTTTCCAAGGGCAGTGCTTCACGAAATGCTAAAGCTTCCAAATCGATGATTTCCAGTTCCGGTATAGTTGGATTGAGGTTATACAATACGTTCTTGTCAGGAGAAATCGTTGCAGTGTTCATGTATCCGGAAATATAAATCAGATGATCACCGGGGTGTATCTCCACCGTATCGATGGTATAGGAGAAAGAGAAGTCTAAGTTCTCCGAAGTATCCGTTGTATTGGAACCACAGGAAAAAAGAACGGGAATGGAAACTAAGGCGAATAGTTTTTTATGATTATCCGCTACTTTGCCAGTAGGGTTGAATTCCCGCAATTATCAGTCGGTCAAAGAGTCTTTCCCCAAAATATCTACGGTTGAGCTTGTAGCAAAACTCGTCAATATAGTTTTGGAGCTTCCTTTCCGAGATCATTCTGTACTTTCTAAGATCGCTTTTTAGGTTGCTGATTGCAGTATGGGCCCATTTCAGGTTGAACTTTCCCTCTTTTGTAGAGGACAATTCGGTTACATGGACATCCACGAAATCTTCAAACTTAGCATAAGTGGTGCTGTCATCGGTCTGAAGAACAGCCTCCTTGTTGATAAAATCCTTGATCAGTTTCTCGGCTGTTTTAGACTTTAAATCTTCGATCTTCTTCA